>DATDKA010000192.1:0-2856 GCA_036520235.1 Gaiellaceae bacterium | reverse complement strand
GGCACGCCGAGCTCGCGCAGCTGTGGCAGAACGTCGGCAAGGAAGCGGTCGCGGCCCGGATTCTGCAGGCCGATCGAGTTCAGCATCCCGTGGTCGGTCTCCGCAATCCGCGGCGTGTCGTTCCCTTCGCGGGGCTCGGGGGTGACGGTCTTCGTCACGAAAGCGTCGAGCGAGCGGGCGACGTCCGGCGCCGCCAGGGCGTCGAGGCAGCCGGACGCGTTCAGCAGCACGAGGCCGCCTCGAGCACGGGCCCTTCCACGCAGAGCCGCTTGGACTGCCCGTCGATCTGCACTACGCACCCATAACACGCTCCGTAGCCGCATGCCATCGGTGCCTCCCACGCGAGCTGCGCCGCGGGATCGATTGCGGCGAGCGCCTCCAGCATCGGCTCGGGCCCGCACGCGAGAATGTCGCGACCTGAGGGCAGCGCCTCGGTGACGAGCGTCGGCTCGATCACCACCTCGGCGTTCGGCACGAGCTCCGCAGCCTCGGCGTAGTGCTGCGACCGGAACCCGAGCACGGCGGGGGGCCGGCCGAGCCGCTCCGACAGGAACGGGAGGGGCGCCATCCCAATGCCGCCGCCGACGAGAACCGGCGCCGCGACGTCGAGGTCGAAGCCGTTGCCGAGGGGCCCGAACACCGCGAGCTCGTCGCCCGGCTCGACCTCGGCGAGCGCGCGTGTTCCCGGCCCGATCGCGTCGAAGAGGAAGCCGAGCTCGCCCGGCGGCGCCAGGCAGAGACTCATCGGACGTGGCAGCACCCGCCCCGGCGCCTCGAGCATGAAGAACTGACCGGGAATGCCGGGTTCGAGGGAGCCCCGGTCTACACGGAGGAGCGTGTACGGGCCGATCTGCTCCGACGCGACGACGCTACGCCGTGCGCGGCTGAGCATCGATCCGCTCCTGTAGGGAGATCACATCCTCCCCGCGCGCGTCGGCGATCGCGAGCACCGCCGCGGCCGCCCCGCTGAGGGTCGTGACGCAGGGAATGCGGGCGGCAAGCGCCGCCTCGCGGATCTGGTAGCCGTCGGTGCGGGCCCCCGAGCCCTGGGGCGTGTTGACGACCAGGTCGCAGCGGCGGCGACGAAGCAGGTCGACGACCGTCGGCCCGCCGCCGCTCTCCCCCACTTTGCGCACGTGGTCGACGGCGATGCCAGCCGCGGCGAGGGTCCGCGCGGTGCCGCTCGTGGCCACCAGGCGGAAGCCGAGCTCCGCGAACGCGGCCGCGACCGTCGCGACCGCATCCTTGTCGGTGTCGCGCACGGACAGGAAGACGGTGCCGCCGTCGGGGAGCGGGCGGCCCGCCGCGCGCTCGGCCTTGGCGAGCGCGGTCGGGTAGTCGCTCGCGCTGGCCATCACCTCGCCTGTCGAGCGCATCTCGGGCCCGAGGACGGGGTCGGAGCCGGGGAAGCGTTGGAACGGAAAAACAGCAGCCTTGACACTGACTTGTGACGGGACCTGGTCCCGGGGCAGGGCCAGCTCGGCCAGGGGCATTCCCGCCGCGACGCGGCAGGCGATGTCCACGAGGTTCACGCCGATCGCCTTGCTGGCGAACGGCACCGTCCGCGAGGCCCGCGGGTTGGCCTCGAGCGCGAAGATCCGCCCGTCCTGAATCGCGAGCTGGACGTTCACGAGCCCTACCACACCGAGGGCCGGCGCGAGGACCTCGACGACGCGTTCGATCGCGCGCAGCAGCGCCGGATCCATGCCCGGTGGAGGCAGGACACAGCTCGAATCGCCCGAGTGGATCCCGGCCTCCTCGACGTGCTGCATCACCGCGGCGACCCAGGTCTCGCGACCGTCGCAGATGGCGTCGACGTCGAGCTCGAGCGCGCCCTCGACGAAGCGGTCGACGAGCAGACGGGCTCCCGGCGGCGCGCTCGCGGCGACGGTCTCGGGGTCGTAACAGATCGTCATGTTCCGGCCGCCGAGCACGTAGGACGGCCGGACGAGTACGGGGTAGCCGATCTCTTCCGCCACGTCGATTGCGGCGGCTGCCGAGTCGGCGATCCCCCACGGAGGCACGTCGATCCCGAGCTCGCGGCAGAGGGCCGCGAACCGCTCGCGATCCTCGGCCAGGTCGACCGCGTCGTACGGCGTCCCGAGGATCCGGTAGCCGGCCTCCTCGAGCCCGCGGGCGAGCTTCAGCGGCGTCTGCCCGCCGAACTGGATCACGATCCCGACGGGCCGCTCGCGCTCGCAGACGGCCAGCACCTCCTCGAGCCGGAGCGGCTCGAAGTAGAGGCGATCGGAGGTGTCGTAGTCGGTCGAGACCGTCTCCGGATTGCAGTTGACCATGACGGTCTCGAAGCCGAGCTCGCGGAGGCTTCTCGCCGCGTGGACGCAGCAGTAGTCGAACTCGATCCCCTGGCCGATGCGGTTCGGCCCGGAGCCCAGGATCACGACCCGCGGCTGCTCCCCGGCCGGCGGCGCTTCGTCCGCCTCGCCCCAGGTGGAGTAGAAGTAGGTCGAGGCGGCCTCGACCTCGCCGGCGCAGGAGTCGACGCGCCGGTAGGACGGCCGCACGCCACAGCTCCGCCGCTTCGCCCGCACGTCCGCCTCGCTTGCGTTGCAGTGCTCCGCGATCGCGGCATCCGACCAACCCACCCGCTTCAGGCGCAGCCAGTCGTTCGCGACCAGCTCGTCGACGTGGGTGATGCAACTCAAAGCCTCGCGCGCGACCTCGAGCTCCGCCTCGAACCAGGGGTGCAGGCTTTGCGGCTGCCAGGCGTCCTCGAGCTCGCGGGAGCGCTGGGCCTTCAGGAACGCCTCGCTGAACGACCGGCCGATCCCCATCGCCTCGCCGACGGACTTCATCTGCGTGCCGAGCGTCCGGTCGGCGCCGGGGAACTTCTCG
>DATDKA010000191.1:0-18635 GCA_036520235.1 Gaiellaceae bacterium | reverse complement strand
GGCGATCGGCCTCATGCTCGTGCTCGGCACCCATGGCGGGATCGTGGGAAAGGCCTTCGACGAGGTCGTCGGGACGCTCATCGGCCACACGGGAATGCTGCTCGCCGGCGTCACTGCGCTGACCGCCGGCGCCCTTCTGCTCTCGGGAGCCTCGGTCGCAGCCATCCTGCGCAGCTCGGCGCCCGCCATGCGCCGCGCCCGTACCGCCGCCCGCCGCAGCTTCGAGCGGGCGCCCCGCGAGGAGTTCGAGACGCTCCTGCCCGAGCCGATCCCGCTGCGCCAGCGCAGGGTGGAGCCGCCGGTCGACGCCGTCTCCGACTTTCCCGACGTCGTGTCGGAAAACGCTCCGCCGCCCCTCCTGGCGGTGCACGAGGACGAGCCGACCGAAGAAAGCCAGCAGCAGGCGCTGTTCGAGCCGCCCAACCCGGCGAAGGCCGACTACGTACTCCCGGAGCCGTCGCTCCTGCGCCGCTCCCCGGCGAAGACGAACGGCAAGCAGGGACAGAACGAGCAGGCTTCACAGGCCGTCCTGCGCGCCCTCGCAGACTTCGGCATCGAGGCCCGCCTCGTCGGCGAGATCACCGGCCCGCGGGTCACGCGGTACGAGCTCCAGCTCGCGGCCGGCACGAAGATGTCCAAGGTCTCCGCCCTGAAGGACGACCTCTCCTACGCGCTGGCAACGACCGAGATCCGGATCCTCGCGCCGATCCCGGGGAAGCAGGCGGTGGGAATCGAGGTGCCGAACCTCTCCCCGAACCTCGTCACTCTGGGCGACGTCTACGACGACCTGCCGTCGAGCGCGAGCCCGCTCGCGGTCTGGCTCGGCAAGGACATCTCTGGGAACGCCGTCTGGACCGACCTCGCGCGCATGCCGCACCTGCTGATCGCCGGCACGACGGGCTCGGGCAAGTCGGGCTGCATCAACACGATCCTCAGCTCGATCCTGCTCCGCGCGACCCCCGACGACGCGCGGCTGATCCTGATCGACCCAAAGCGCATCGAGCTTTCGCTGTACGAGAAGATCCCGCATCTGCTCACGCCGGTCGTCTCCAGCCCGAAGGAGGCGGCGATCGTGCTGACCAACGTGCTCGCGGAGATGGAGCACCGCTACGAACGGCTGAGCACCGTTCGAGCGCGCAACCTGCAGGAGGCGAACCGCGCCTTCCGCAGTCGCGGCGAGGAGCCGCTCCCGTACCTCCTCGTCGTGATCGACGAGCTGGCCGACCTGATGATGATCTCGCCGCAGCAGGTGGAGGACGCCGTGATCCGCCTGGCCCAGAAGTCACGTGCCGTCGGCATCCACCTCGTCCTCGCCACGCAGCGGCCGTCAGTGGACGTCATCACCGGGATGATCAAGGCCAACGTCCCGTCCCGGATCGCCTTCGCCGTCTCCAGCCAGACCGACTCGCGTGTGATCCTCGACCAGGCAGGGGCAGAGAGCCTCCTCGGCCAGGGAGACATGCTCTTCAAGCCGCTCGGCACCTCGCGCCTCCAGCGCGTTCAGGGCGCCTACGTCAGCGAGGAGGAGACAGCGCTCCTCGTGGAGCAGTGCCGCGCCCAGCGAGGCCAGGAGCTCGACGAGTCGCTCCTCGAGGCGCCGGAGGCGCCGCTGGAGGAGGTCGAGGAGGGCGACGAGGACTTCGACCCGGACCAGGACCCATTGCTCGAAAAAGCGATCGAGATCGTCGTCCAGACGCAGACCGCGTCGGTCTCGCTGCTCCAGCGCCGGCTGCGGGTCGGCTATACCCGTGCCGGACGCCTGATCGACATGCTGGAGCGGCGCGGACTCATCTCCGGGTACGAGGGGTCAAAGCCGCGCCGAGTCCTCGTCGACGAGCACCAGCTCGACCGGATTCCGGGCTAACTTTCCGGCCCCCCGCGCGTCCAACGACTGGGGGTTAGCATCATTCTTTGCATCCTCCAGTGCGAGGAAAACCTTAGGAAAAGGGAGGAATCAGTGAAGGTAAGACGACTCTTGCCTTGGGTCTCTGCGGTGGTCGCGATCGCAATGCTGTCCGTTGCAGCATTCGCGGCCTCGGCGGCTCCGGGCAAGAAGGGCGCCGCGACGGTTCGCGTTGCGGTCGTCACCGATATCGGCGGCCTGAACGACAAGGGCTTCAACCAGCTCTCGAACGTCGGCCTGCAGCGCGCGATCAAGCAGCTGAAGGGGATTCAGGGCCGTGTGTACGTCACGAACTCGGCCAACGACCGAACGCCGAACCTGCGAACTGCCGCGCAGTCCGGCTACGGCCTCGTGATCCCGGTCGGGGTCCTATTCGCGTTCGGCCCGATCGACGCGGTGGCGCCGAGCTTCTCGAACACGAAGTTCGCGGGCATCGACGTCAACTGGCCTGACCTGCAGTCGAAGCCGCGGAACGTCCGTGGCGTGCAGTTCAAGGAGCAGGAGGCTGGCTATCTCGTCGGGTACATCGCCGGTCTGGTCGTCAAAGACCAGAAGGGCCCGGACATCATCTCGGCCGTCGGTGCGAACCCGGTTCCCGCGATCGTCCGGTTCATCGCCGGCTATCGCGCGGGCGCGAAGCGCGCCAACAAAGGGGTCAAGGTCCTCGTGAACTACGCGCAGGATCCGACGTTCGCCGATCAGGCGAAGTGCAAGGAGACCACGCTTGACCAGATCGACCGCGGCTCCAAGGTTGCGTTTGAGGTTGCAGGGGCCTGCGGGCTCGGCGGCCTGACCGCGGCGAAGGAGCGGAAGATCTGGGGCATCGGCGTGGATGCCGACCAGTACTTCCTCGGCAAGCACATCCTGACCAGCGCGACGAAGCGGGTCGATACCGCCGTCTTCGACATGATCAAGAAGTACAAGGCGAACCCGGCTGGGTTCCAGGGCGGCTTCAACACGACCTACAGCGTCAAGAACAACGGCGTCGGCTACGGCCGCCTCTCGACGAGGCTCTCGAAGGCCAAGCGCGCCGAGTACACGCGGAAGGCGAACGTCATCCGCAACCTGATCGCCAAGGGCAAGATCAAGCCCCCGGTGAAGTAGCACTCTCGTTCGGTTCTTGGGGGGCGGGCTCGTCCCGCCCCCTAAGATTGCCGCGTGGCGGAGCAGCAAGGCCCGGTTCTCGAGCTGCGCGGGATCACGAAGCGCTTTCCGGGCGTCCTTGCGAACGACCACGTCGACTTCGACCTCCGCCGCGCCGAGGTTCACGCGCTCCTCGGTGAGAACGGCGCGGGCAAGTCGACGCTGATGAACGTCCTCTACGGGCTCTACCACCCGGACGAGGGCGAGATCCTGATCAACGGCAAGGCCGTGCGGATGAGCTCGCCGCGCGAGGCGATCGACAGCGGGATCGGCATGGTGCACCAGCACTTCATGCTCATTCCGGTGATGACGGTTGCCGAGAACGTCGTCCTTGCCGCCGAGCCCCGGAAGGCCGGGGTCTTCCTCGACTACGACGCCGCGATCAGGCGGGTGCGCGACCTCGCGGCAACGTTCAAGTTCGCGATCGATCCGGACGCGCGGGTCGAGAACATCACGGTGGGCCAGCAGCAGCGCGTGGAGATCCTGAAGGCGCTCTACCGCGGCGCCGACATCCTGATCCTGGACGAGCCCACGGCTGTCCTGACGCCGCAGGAGGCCGACGAGCTGTTCGGAATCCTCAAGACCCTCCAGCGAGAGGGCATGTCCATCATCTTCATCAGTCACAAGCTCCGCGAGGTGCTCGAGATCGCAGACCGGATCACCGTCCTCCGCCGCGGCGAGAAGGTCGAGACCGTGCCGCGCGAGGGTGCGACCCAGGACAGTCTCGCGCGGCTGATGGTGGGCCGCGAGGTGCTGCTGCGGGTGGAGAAGACGCAGGCTTCCCCGGCCGACCCGCTGCTCGTGATCGAGAAGCTCTCGGTGCTCGACGACCGGGAGCTCGAGGCCGTCAAGGACGTCTCGATCGAGGTGCGCGCCGGCGAGATCGTCGGCGTCGCCGGCGTCGACGGGAACGGCCAGAGCGAGCTGATCGACGCGCTGTCGGGTCTTCGTAAGGTCGCGAGCGGCAGCGTCCGGGTCGGAGACAAGGACGTGACCACCGAGACCGCGCACAAGCACTATGACGCCGGTCTCGGCCACATCCCGGAGGACCGTCACGTGCGCGGGCTCGTCCTCGACTTCTCGCTGGCCGAGAACCTCGCCCTCCACGACTTCGAGAAGGAGCCGTACTCCAGGCTCGGCTGGCTCCGGCCGGGACGGATGATCGCGGCGGCCCGACGCCTGCTGAAGGAGTTCGACGTCCGCGGCGGCGGCCCCAAGACGCGTGCGGCGGCCCTCTCCGGGGGGAATCAGCAGAAAGTCGTGATCGCCCGCGAAGTGGCGCGTGACCCTCGCGTCCTGATCGCTGCGCAGCCGACGCGCGGCCTCGACGTCGGCGCGATCGAGTTCGTGCACCGGCGCCTCGTCGAGGAGCGCGACGAAGGCCGCGCGGTGCTGCTCATCTCGCTCGAGCTGGACGAGGTGCTCTCGCTCTCAGACCGGATCCTCGTCATCTACGAGGGGCGGATCGTCGCTGAGTACGGGCCCGAAGTCTCCGAGCAGGAGCTCGGCATCGCCATGACCGGCGGTCTCGTCCCGGAAGCTGCCGCGTCGTGAGCGAGCAGACGCCTCCGCAACAGCCGCCGGAAGAGCAGGACCTCGACGAGCCGAGCATCGAGGCCGACCCAGAGGCGCAGCAGAGTCTCGCCGCCAGGTGGGACCTCTACCAGCGCACCGGCGGTGTGATCACGCCGGTGCTCACGGCGGTCTTCGCATTTTTCGTCGGCGGCCTCGTCGTGCTCATCACCACCGGGAAGAATCCGCTCAGCACCTACCGGGCGATCTTCGACGGAACGGGGCTCAACTGGTTCTTCCCGTGGGTCAGCGGACAGGAGCGCGAGTTCGCCGCCGAGGATCTCCAGCAGACGCTCCTCCTGACGACGACGCTGATCCTCGTCGGCATCGCGGTCGCCTTCGCCTTCCGCTGCGGCCTCTTCAACATCGGCGGCCAGGGGCAGTACATCGCCGGGATGATCGCCGGCGTCCAGGTCGGCGTCTTGATGCCGGACCTGGCGCACGTTCCGCACGTCGTGCTCGCGGCCGGCGCGGGCGCGGTGGCCGGCGCGGTTTGGGGCGGCATCGCCGGGATCCTGAAGGCGACGGTGGGCGCCCACGAGGTGATCTCGACGATCATGCTCAACTGGATCGCGCTCTGGATCGGGAGCTACCTCGTCGGCTTCAACGGGCCGCTCCAGGATCCCAAGCAGGTCTTCGTGCCCGTGACGGAGCAGGTCTCGCAGGGCGCGAAGCTGAATGTCTGGTGGGGCGATCCAAAGCTCCAGGGCCTCCACATCGGGTTCTTCTTCGCGATCGCCGCGCTCGTCGTCTTCTGGATCGTCCTGAACCGCACGACGCTCGGCTACCAAGTGCGCGCCGTCGGCTTCAATCCCGAGGCCGCGCGGTACGGCGGGATCAGCGTCGGCCGGAACTACTTCCTGGCGATGGCGATCTCGGGCGCCTTTGCCGGCCTGGCCGGGAGCGTCGACGTGCTCGGCTGGCTCTTCCGCGTCGACCTGACGAGCGTCCAGGTTTCCTCGCAGATCGCGTTCATCGGCATCGCGGTCGCACTCCTCGGCCGGAACACCCCGCTCGGGATCTTCTTCTCAGCCCTGCTCTTCGGCGCGCTCATCAACGGGACGTCGACGCGGAACCTCGACCCGTCCGTCTTCCAGCCGGAGCTCGCCAGCAACCTGACGCTGATCATCCAGGGCCTCGTCGTGCTCTTCGTCGGGGCCGACCTCCTGATCCTCTACCTCTGGCGCGCCCGAACCAAGCTCAGGCGGAAGGTGAGGCCTGAGCCCGTGGCGGAGCGGTGAGCGCGCAGGCCGAGGTCGCGCTGGCGAACGGCCGGATCACGTTCCGGCCGGCCCGCGTCGCGGGCGTCGTGTCCATCGCGCTCGGGGTGCTCGCGTTCTGGGTCGCGCTGCCGCCCCGCACGACGCGCTCGGAGCTCGTGCCCGTCGTCCTCGGCCTCCTGGGCATCGCCGCCGGCCTCTTCTCCTGGCGAAAGGGAGAGACGAGGCTCGGGTGGACGGCGGCGATGATCGCGCTCCTGGGGATGCTCGGCGGCGTGCTCGCGGCGCAGGCGGCGGTCGAGAACCTCAAGGTCGTCATCACCTGGTCGGCGGTGCTCGCGGCGACGCTCCGGTTCGCGACGCCGCTGATCTTCGCGTCGATCGGGGGCCTCTTCTCCGAGCGCAGCGGAGTCGTGAACATCGGCCTCGAGGGGATGATGCTGATGGGCGCCTTCTTCGCAGTCCTCGGCGGCGACAAGACGGACTCGTGGGTGCTCGGCCTGCTGATCGGCATGGCGTCCGGCGCCGCGCTCGCCCTGGTGCATGCGTTCTTTTCGATCCAGCTCCGCTCCGACCAGATCGTCAGCGGGACCGCGATCAACTTCTTAGCCCTCGGGATAACGGGGTACCTCTACATCGACACCTACGGCCAGGAGGGCACCGGCGACCTGCCCGAGGTGCCGAACGTGAACCTGGACTGGCTATCGCGCATCCCGCCGGAGGGCCTCGGAAGCTTCCTCGAAAAGTCGATCGGCCATCTGAACCTGATGGTCTGGCTCGCGTTCTTGACGGTCGTCCTCGCCTGGGTCGTGATGTTCCGGACGACGATCGGGCTGCGGATCCGCTCGGTCGGAGAGCACCCCCGTGCGGCGGACACGGTCGGCATCTCCGTCTACGCAACCCGCTACGCGGCCGTCACCCTCTCGGGGGCGCTGGCGGCCCTCGGCGGTGTCTACCTCTCGCTCGGCTTCGTCCACTCGTTCACGGAGAACATGACGGCGGGCCGGGGATTCATCGCCCTCGCAGCGCTGATCTTCGGCAAGTGGCGCCCCTTCGGCGCCCTCGGCGCGGCGATGCTGTTCGGGTTCGCGAGCGCAATCGCGCCGCGGCTCCAGAACGTCGAGAGCTGGGCCACCTACGGCACGCTGTTCCAAGCGCTGCCGTACCTCCTGACGCTGATCGCCGTCGCCGGCGTGATCGGACGCTCGATCCCGCCCGCCGCAATCGGGCGGCCGTACATCAAGCAGTAGCGCCGGCCCAGCGGGAAGAATCGCGCCGTGGCGACCCGGCCCAGTCTCACCGCGCGCCTGTCTCTCCACCAGCGGGCCGGCGGGCTCGTCGTCCCGCTCCTGACCACGCTGCTCGCGTTCGTCGTGGCGGGAATCGTCGTGCTCGTGACGACGGGGAAGAACCCGCTGCCGATCTTCCGCGGCATCTTCGACGGGACGGGCCTCCTCTGGCTCGTCCACTGGGCGGTCGACATCCGCACGATCGCCGGCACACACGACCTGTACGCGACGGAGGCGGATGCCGTCGCCGTCGCCGCGATCAACCTCCAGCAGACGCTGATCCTGACGACGACGCTGATCCTCACCGGTCTCGCCGTCGCCTTCGCCTTCCGCTGCGGCCTCTTCAACATCGGGGGGCAGGGCCAGTACCTGGTCGGGGTGATCGCGGCGGTCGTGATCGGGACGAACTTCGCAGGCATGCCGCGCCTCGTCCACGTCCCGCTGGCGCTCGCCTGTGCGGGGCTCGCCGGGGCTGCGTGGGCCGGCATCGCCGGCTTCATGCGCGCGACGGTGGGCTCGCACGAGGTGATCACGACGATCATGCTCAACTGGATCGCGTTCTGGGCCGGGAGCTACCTCTTCTCGATCGGCGGCCCGCTCCAGAGCGAGACGCAGAAGTCCGTTCCCATCTCCGACGACGTCGTGGAGTCGGCGAAGCTCCACGTCCTCTGGGGCGGCGTCCAGGGCCTCCACGTCGGCTTTCTCATCGCGATCGCCGCTCTCGTCGTCTTCTGGGCGATCCTGAACCGGACGACGCTCGGCTTCGGGATCCGCGCCGTCGGCTTGAACCCCGAGGCCGCCCGCTACGCCGGGATCAGCGTCACGCGCAGCTACTTCCTGGCGATGGCGATCGCCGGCAGCTTCGCCGGGCTGGCAGGCGGCGTCGACCTCCTCGGGTGGCAGTTCCGCTTCGGCCAGATCGACATCCAGGGCTCGGACGTCGGCTTCGTGGGGATCGCCGTCGCCCTGCTCGGACGGAACCGCGCCCTCGGGATCTTCCTCTCCGCGTTGCTCTTCGCCGCGCTCCTCACCGGGACGAGCGCCCGGAACCTCGACGCCGAGGTCTTCGACCCGGAGCTCGCCGGCAATCTGACGCTGATCATCCAGGGCCTGATCGTCCTCTTCGTCGGGGCCGACCTCTTGATCCTGTCCGCCTGGCGGGCGCGGCGGCGGCTCCCACGCCCCTGGCGGAGGAGGGAGGCGGCGTGAGCACGATCGACGCCACGCGGCGTCTCCCTCGGCGCCTGAACCGCGACGTCGGCGTGGTCGGGATCGGGCTGGCTGCGCTCGGGGTCTGGCTGATGCTCCCGCCGCTCGGGGACGATCTCCGCCGCACGACCGACGACGTGGTCGTCGTGCCGATCGTCTGCGGGATCCTCGCGATCGCTGCGGGCATCTGGTCCGCGAGCCGAAGGGAGGCGAAGATCGGCTGGTCGGCGATCGCGGTGGGGGTGGTCGGGATCGTGCTCGGGGTCGCTGCGGCCGAGGCGAGCATCACCTCGCACGAGGCGGTGTTCGTCTGGTCGACCCTCTTCGCGGCGACCCTGCGCTGGGCGACGCCGCTGATCTTCGCGGCGATGGGGGGCTTGTTCTCCGAGCGCAGCGGCGTCGTGAACATCGCGCTCGAGGGGATGATGCTCGCCGGCGCCTTCTTCGGGATCTGGGGCGCGGTTCGCTTCGACAGCTGGGCTGTCGGGCTCCTGACCGCCATGCTGGGCGGTGGTGCGCTCGCGCTGCTCCACGCCTTCTTCTCGATTCACCTGCGCGCCGACCAGATCGTGAGCGGCACGGCGATCAACTTCCTCGCGCTGGGCCTGACGGGCTACCTCTACATCGACATCTACGGCGACGAGGGCACGCCGAGCGACGTCTCGACGATCCCGAACGTCCACCTGGGCTTCCTCGACGGCGTCTACTTCGTCGGGCCGATTCTCTCCGACCTCAACCTGATGATCTGGTTGGCGCTGCTGACGGTCGTGGCCTCCTGGGTCTTCCTGTTCCGCACGCCGGCGGGCCTGCGGCTGCGCGCGGTTGGCGAGCATCCACGTTCCGCGGAGGCGGTCGGCATCTCCGTCTACAAGGTTCGCTACGCGGCCGTCACGTTCTCCGGCATGCTGGCAGCCCTCGGTGGTGCATACCTCTCGATCGGGTTCGTCGGGAGCTTCGGGGAGAATATGACCGTGGGAAGAGGCTTCATCGCCCTCGCCGCCCTGATCTTCGGGATGTGGAAGCCGTTCGGTGCATTCGGTGCCGCGCTGCTCTTCGGCTTCTCGAGCGCGCTCGCCCGCGCGCTGCCCGAGTACTCGGAGCAGGCCGCGCTTCTGTTCGAGACCCTGCCCTACGTCCTGACACTGATCGCGGTCGGCGGCCTGATCGGCCGCTCGATCCCGCCCGCAGCTGTTGGCCGCCCTTACGAGAAGCGGTAGCGAGGAGCGCCCCACCAGCACGAGCGCGGTCTTCTCCGTGCTCGTCGGTGCGGTGGCGCTTGCGACGCTGCCCGCAGCGATCTTCGCCGCGGAGCAGCTGGACAAGGTCACGCTCCTGCGAGCCTCGGTCGCCATCGTTCCGGCCTTCGTCCTCGCGCTGCTCGCGATCTACCTCGGGCGGCGCGCCCGGCAGACGATCGAGCGGACGCTCGGCCGCGTCAAGGGGTACAAGCTTGCGCTCGTCGGGCGGATTCTCGGCTACATGGCGCTCTACCTCGCGCTGACGGCGACGGTCTCCGTCGCCACCTACTACGTGCTCCGGCAGATTTCATAAGGGTTCGCGGAACGCGTCTAGACTGGACCGCGCCGCCAGATGTTCGAGATCGGAAACAGCCTCCGCGAAGCTCGTCTCCGCCAGGGTCTCGATTTCCCGGAGATCGAGCAGGCGACCAAGATCAGGCCCAAGTACCTGCGCGCGCTCGAGGACGAGCAGTTCGACATCCTCCCGGGCCAGACGTACGTCAAGGGCTTCCTCCGCACCTACGCGGAGTACCTCGGGCTCGACGGGCAGCTGTACGTCGACGAGTACAACTCGCGCTACGTCCATGTCGACGAAGAGACGCCGCTCCGCGCACGCGGCAGCACGGCCCCACTGGGAGGGAGGGGCGTCCCTCGCTTCGAGTCGAGCGTGGTCCTGGTCGCGATCGCGGCGATCGGGATCCTGACGCTCCTCGTCTTCGCGGCCTGGCGCTTCGGCAGCGACACGCCGAAAACGGCGATCCCCGATTTCTCCACGCGTCCGCCGGCGACGAAGCCGAAGGCGAGCCCGGCGCCACCTCGAGCGCAGCCGCGGCGGCGG
Organism: Gaiellaceae bacterium; assembly: GCA_036520235.1. Taxonomy (GTDB): domain Bacteria; phylum Actinomycetota; class Thermoleophilia; order Gaiellales; family Gaiellaceae; genus JACDAN01. The sequence goes on along the minus strand of DATDKA010000191.1, from coordinate 8,223 downwards.
GCGAAGCTGACGATCTCGGCCGTGTCGGGGAACTCCGTGGTGGAGGTCTACGGCAGCTCACTGGCCGGGAAGCAGCTCTTCAACGGGACGGTCGAGGACGGGCACAGCATCCGGTTCGCCAGGAACCGGCGCTACATCCTCCGCATGGGCAGCCCCAGCAACCTGAAGGTCGTCGTGAACGGCGACTTCAAGGACCTGCCGGCGAACGGGCCCGCGACGGTGCTCGTCACGGCAGGCGGCATCAGGCGGATAGCCTCGACTTAGTGAGGCCGAGAGCAGCCGTCCTCGTCACGGGCAGCGAGCTCGTTCGGGGCGGGCGCCTCGACGAGAACGGGCCCTTCCTGGCGCGCGAACTCTCGTCGCGTGGGATCGAGCCCGAGCGGATCAGCGTGATCGGCGACCGGCCCGAGCAGCTCGAGGGCGCGCTGCGGGAGGGCCTCGAGTACGACCTGGTCGTCACCTCGGGCGGCCTCGGGCCGACGCACGACGACCGCACGGTCGAGCTGCTCGCAAAGGCTGCCGGCCGCGAGCTCCGCGTCGACGACGAGCTCGAGCGCGAGATCGGCGCTGTCGTCCGGGGGCTCGCCGAGCGGTTCCGGCGGCCCTACGAGGAGTTCGAGGCGGGTGTGCGGAAGCAGGCGACGCTGCCGGACGGCGGCAGCTCGCTCGGTCTGGCCGGCACAGCGCCGGGTGTGCTGCTACAGACAGACGGCGCGCTCGCGATCGTGCTCCCCGGGCCGCCCGGGGAGCTCCAGCGGATCTGGCGGAACGCGCTCGATCGCGTCGAGCTCCAGCGGCTGCTCGCGCGGGCGCAAAGCCCTGCGCACCGCATCCTCCGCTTCTTCGGCCTGCCCGAGTCGGCCGTGGCCGGTGTGGTCGAACAAACCGGAGGGGAGCGCGACGGCCTTGAACTGACGATCTGCGCGCACGACCTCGAGGTGCAGGTCGACCTCGTGATCCCACCTGGCGCAGAGGAGCAGGCCGACCGCGTCGTGGGGGCGCTTCGGGAGGCGCACCCCCGGGCCCTCTTCGCCGAGGACGAGGAGCCGGTGGAAGCGCTCGTCCTCAACGCCGCCCGCGGGCGCGGCTGGACGATCTCGACCGCCGAGTCGTGCACCGGCGGCCTCGTTTCGGCCCGGCTCACGGAGGTGCCGGGCTCGAGCGACTCGTTCACGGGCGGGGTGATCGCGTACTCCGACGAGGTCAAACGCGGCGAGCTCGGTGTACCGGACGACGTGCTCGCGCGGCACGGCGCGGTCTCGCCGGAGACAGCGCAGGCGATGGCGGAGGGAGCGGCACGGGCGCTCAAGACCGACGTCGCGGTCTCGGTGACGGGCGTGGCCGGGCCGGGCGGAGGGACGGCGGAGAAACCTGTCGGGCTCGTCTACCTGCACGGTCTCACCCCCGAGAGCTCGCACGGCGTCGAGCTTCGCCTCCCAGGGAACCGCGACGCGGTGCGGCGGCGGGCGGCCGTCTCGGCGCTCCACCTGCTCAGGCGCCTTCTGACGCAGAACCGGCACCAACGCGTGTGACCTCGGCCGGTACCGTCGAGGGCCATGAGCACCTGCGCCTCTTCTGCGCTCTCCGGCTGCCGGACGGGATCCTCGACGGGCTCGAGCGGTGGCAGCGCGAGCACTTCACCGGCGCCGGCCGTCCCGTCCCGCGCGGGAATCTCCACGCCACGCTCGCGTTCCTCGGACGGCGGCCGGCCTCCGAGCTGCCCGCGATCGCCGGTGCCCTTCGGGCGGCGGCTGCGGCGGCGGGCGAGATCGTGCTTTCCCCCAACCGCTACCGCGAGACGCGGAGCGTCGGCATGCTCGTGCTGGAGGACGAGACGGGCGAGGCAGCGCGGCTCGCCGGCAAGCTCTTCGACGGCCTGGAGCGGCTCGGGGTGTACGAGCGGGAGCAGCGTCCCTGGCTGCCGCACGTCACGGTCATCCGCTACCGCGAGCGCCCGCGACTGCGCCCGCCGCTGCCGGAACTGGGCTCGTTTGGTCTGTCCGACGCCGCTGTTTACATGTCGTCGTTGCGCCCCACTGGGGCTGAGTACGCTGTTCTCGAAGCTGTTCCGCTAGGAGGTTGATCGGGTTTGGATCGCGCAGAGGCACTCGACACTGCTCTCGGCCAGATCGAGCGCCAGTTCGGCAAGGGCGCGGTCATGCGGATGAACGACCACGCGCATGTGTCCGTCGGCTCGGTCTCGACGGGCTCGCTGGCGCTCGACCTCGCACTCGGCATCGGCGGGCTTCCCCGCGGCCGGATCGTCGAGATCTTCGGTCCGGAATCGTCGGGAAAGACGACGCTCGTCTACCACGTGATCGCCGAGGCGCAGCGCCGCGGTGGCATCTGCGCCTTCATCGACGCCGAGCACGCAATGGACCCGCAGTACGCGCGGAGGATCGGGGTCAACATCGAGGACCTTCTCGTCTCGCAGCCCGACAACGGCGAGCAGGCGCTCGAGATCGCCGAGCTGCTGATCCGCAGCGGGGCCCTCGCCGTCGTCGCCGTCGACTCCGTCGCCGCACTGACACCGCGGGCCGAGATCGAGGGTGAGATGGGCGACAGCCACGTCGGGCTCCAGGCGCGCCTGATGAGCCAGGCGCTCCGCAAGCTCGCCGGGACGCTCAACCGCACCGAGACGATCTGCATCTTCACGAACCAGCTGCGCGAGAAGATCGGCGTGATGTTCGGGAACCCGGAGACGACGCCGGGCGGCCGGGCGCTCAAGTTCTACTCGTCGGTCCGTCTGGACATCCGCCGCATCGAGACGCTCAAGGAGGGCGTCGAGGCGATCGGCAACCGCGTCCGCGTCAAGGTGGTGAAGAACAAGGTCGCGCCGCCGTTCAAGCAGGCCGAGTTCGACATCATCTACGGCCAGGGGATCTCCTGGGAGGGCACCGTGCTCGACGCCGGCCTCGAGCGGAAGGTTGTCCAGAAGTCGGGGTCGTACTTCAGCTTCGACGAGGAGCGGCTCGGGCAGGGGCGCCAGAACGCGACCGCCTTCCTCCGCGAGCACCCCGACGTGACGCAGAAGATTCTCGGCGCGATCCAGAACGAGGTGGGCCCCGAGCAGGTCGTGTCGGCGCGGCTCCTGCCGCAGGCCGAGGCTCCCGCGGCGGAAGCTGAGCCGGTCGAGGCCGCCGCGAAGTAGGTGGCCGAGCAGGCGGCGGACGCGACGGAGCTGGCGCTCCGCGCGCTCCGGCACCGCAACCGGTCCCGCCACGAGCTCTCGCAGCGCCTCCAGCGCGCGGGGATCCCGGCGGACGAGCGGGAGGCGACGCTCGACCGCCTCACCGAGTCGGGGCTCGTCTCGGACGAGCGCTACGCCGAGGAGCGCGCTCGCTCGCTCGCGCAGCGCGGCTTCGGCGACAGGCTGATCCGCCAGGATCTGCGGCGGCAGGGCGTCGAAGGCGAGTCCGTCGAGCGGGCGCTGGCGCGCCTCGAGTCGGAAAACGAGCGTGCGGTCGAGATCTTTCAGCGGCGTGGGGGAGAGGCCCGCGCGCTGCGCTATCTCGCCGGCAAGGGCTTCAGCCCGGAAATCCTGGACCGCCTGGCCGAGGAGGATCGGTTACACTAGGAAGCACTTCATCCATCATTTTGCCTGCACAGAAGCGTTTTCTGACACGAATCCGTTCCGAACCGAGACGACACTGACAACCGGACGAGACACCAGCAAGGAGGAGCCGGGACCAGCGATCCGTCGCTGGTGAGACCCTGCCGCGGCGGTCCGACCGCGGCTCGAGGACGCACTGCACGGGCTTGATGGCGGGTGAGTCCCGCTCGTCGAGCGGTTCAACCGACCTCCGTCGGGCCCAGGCCCGACGCGAACGAAGGAGCGCGCAGTGCTCATCGTCGCCGGCATCGCCATCGGCCTCGTCCTCGGAGCAGCCCTCCTTGCGCTCGCCCTCAGGCGCCAGAACCGCTCCGGGCTCGGCGAGGCAGCACGGCGCCGCGACGAGATCGTCAACGAGGCGCGGCGTGAGGCGGACAACCTGCGCCGCGAGGCCGAGATCGAGGCGCGCGAGGAGGCGATGCGGCACAAGGGGGAGGCCGAGCAGGCGCTCGCCGAGCGGCGCGCCCAGATGGCGAAGCTCGAGGAGCGCGTCCTGGCAAGGCAGGACGAGCTCGAGGCGAAGCTGACGGAGCTCCTCCGCCGCGAGCAGGGTCTCGCAGACCGTGAGATCCACATTAAGGAGCTCCAGCAGCAGCTCAAGGAGGCAAAGGACACGGAGCTTGCAGAGCTCGAGCGCGTCTCGGGCCTGACCGTGAACGAAGCGCGCGCGGAGCTCCTCGGTCGCTCGGAGCAGCTGATCCGGCACGACCTCGCCCGGCGAGTCCGCCAGCTGGAGGAGGAGGCGCAGACGGAGGCGAAGCGCCGCGCACGGAACCTCGTCGCCGACGCGCTCCAGCGGGTGGCGGCGAGCCACGCCGCCGAGACGACGGCGTCGGTCGTCGAGCTGCCCTCGGACGACATGAAGGGTCGCATCATCGGCCGCGAGGGACGGAACATCCGCACGCTCGAGCACCTGACCGGGGTCGACATCATCATCGACGACACGCCGCAGGCCGTCGTGCTCTCGTCCTTCGACGGCATCCGCCGGGAGATCGCAAAGCTCACGCTCTCCAAGCTGATCGACGACGGTCGGATCCAGCCTGCCCGGATCGAGGAGATGTACTACCAGTCGAAGGCGGAGATCGACGACCACATCCGCACGGCCGGCGAGCAGGCGGTCTTCGAGGCGAACGCCGGCGAGTTTCACCCGGAGGTGCTGAAGATCATCGGCCGGCTCCACTACCGGACGAGCTACGGCCAGAACGTCCTCAAGCACACGCTTGAGGTCGTCCACCTGGCTGGGATCATGGCGATGGAGCTCGAGGCGAGCGTCCGCACCGCCAAGCGGGCCGCTCTGCTCCACGACCTCGGGAAGGCGCTGACCCACGAGGTCGAGGGCTCGCATGCGCAGATCTCGGCCGAATACGCGGCGCGCTACGGCGAGAGCGAGGCGGTCGTCCACGCGATCGCCGCGCATCACTACGAGGTGCAGCCGCAGACGGTCGAAGCGGTGCTCCTGGTTGCCGCCGATGCGATCTCCGGCGCCCGGCCAGGCGCCCGCGGCGACACGCTCGAGAACTACATCAAGCGGCTCGAGGCGCTCGAGGAGATCGCGGCCCGGCGGACCGGAGTCGAGAAGGTCTATGCCCTCCAGGCTGGTCGCGAGATCCGCGTCATCGTGAAGCCCGGTGAGATCGATGACGACGGCGCGGTTCTGCTCTCGCACGAGATCGCCCGGGACATCGAGCAGGAGCTCGAGTATCCCGGGCAGATCAAGGTCACGGTGATCCGGGAATCACGCTCGACCGAGCTCGCCAAGTAGCGCCGGGGAGCCGTTCCAGGCGCCCCGGCGCAACCATGGGCTAGCCGAGCACCGTCGCGAGCAGGCGATCCGCTTCGCCCGCGAGACCAGCCGAGGCGCGGAGGAGCCAAGGCGGAAAACCGCCCCGGTACAGTGTCCCGGCCATGCAGCGGTACCACGTGACGACCTTCGGCTGCCAGATGAACGCCCACGATTCCGAGCGGATCAAGGGCATGCTCGAGGAGCTCGGGCTGGGGGAGACGCACGACCAGCGCGAGGCCGACGTCCTCGTCTTCAACACCTGCACGATCCGCGAGAAGCCCGACCAGCGGTTCGCCGCGCACCTCGCACAGGCGCGGGCGCTGAAGGAGGCGTCACCGGACACGGTGATCGCGGTCGGCGGCTGCTATGCGGAGGCGCAGCGGGAGCGGTTGTTCTCGCTCTACCCGTACGTCGACGTGGCTTTCGGCCCCGGGTCGATCCCGCACCTCGGAACCTGGCTCGCCGCGGGAGGCATGGGCGTGCCGCGCGGTCACTTCGGCCTCGAGCAGCGGGCGTTCGCCGGCAACCTGCCGATGCACCGCGAGCGCCGCTTCCAGGCCTGGGTGCAGGTGTCGATGGGCTGCAACTCCAAGTGCGCCTACTGCATCGTCCCCTCCGTACGCGGGCGAGAGCAGAGCCGCCGGCCCGGGGAGATCGTCGCGGAGGCCACGCGGCTGGCCGACGAGGGGGTGCGCGAGGTGACCCTGCTCGGCCAGAACGTGAACTCCTACGGCCGCGACCTCCTGCCGGAAATCCGGACCGACTTCGGCGAGCTCCTCCGGGCGGTTGACGCCGTGGACGGCATCGAGCGGATCCGGTTCACGAGCCCGCACCCGAAGGACTTCCGCGCGCCCGTGATCGCAGCCATGGCGGAGTGCGCCGCGGTGTGCGAGCACACACACCTTCCGCTCCAGTCGGGCTCGAGCCGGATCCTGAAGATGATGCGCCGGACCTACAGCCGTGAGCGCTTCGTCCGCCTGGCAGGCGAGCTGCGGGCGGCCATCGCCGACCTTGCGCTCTCGACTGACCTGATCGTCGGCTTCCCAGGTGAGACGGAGGCGGATTTCGCCGAAACGCTCGAGGCCGTAGAGGAGGTCGGCTTCGACAGCGCGTTCACGTTCGTCTTCTCGCCCAGGGCCGGGACGGAGGCCGCGACGATGCCCGACCAGGTGCCGGAGGAGGTCAAGCGAGACCGGATCGAGCGTCTGATCGACGTCGTCCAGCGCGTCGCCGACGAGCGGAACGCGCGGCGGGTCGGTCGGGTGGAGGAGGTGCTCGTCGAGGGCTCGAGCCGAACCGACCCAAGCCTGCTTCGCGGCCGCACCCGCCGGAACACGACCGTGAACTTCGCCGGATCGGCAGCGCCCGGCGACCTCGTCCAGGTGACGATTGAAGGCGCGACCTCGACCACGCTGCGAGGCTCGCAGCTCGCCGCCGTTGCTGCGTAGTAGAGACCTCGTCTGGGACGGGATCCTCAACGTCCGCGACCTCGGCGGGCATCCCACCGAGGACGGCCGCGAGACGCAGTTCGGCCGGATCGTTCGCGCCGACAACATCCGACGGCTCAGTGACGAAGGCTGGAGGTCGCTGGTCGACTACGGGATCCGCACGGTGATCGACCTTCGGACCGAGGCGGAGCTCGACGCCGACCCGCCGGCCGAACTTCCCGTCGAGGTCCTGCACGTGCCGTTCATGGACGACGACCCGATGATGTTCGAGCGCGCCGAGAAGGTCAGCGTCGCCGCGCCCGATGTCGCCGTCGCGACCCGCGAGGTCTACCTGATCTTCATCGAAGGCTCGCACGAGAAGATCGTCAACGTGATCGAGACGATCGTCGACGCCCCTGAGGGCGGCGTCGTCGTCCACTGCGCCGGCGGCAAGGACCGCACCGGCCTCACCGTCGCCTTCCTGCTCCGGATCGCGCGCGTGGGGCTGGACGAGATCGCTGCGGACTATGCCCTCAGCGAGGAGCGTCTTCGGCCGCGGCACGAGGCGTGGCTGGCGGAGACGACCGACGAGCGGGAGCTCGAGCGGCTCAAGCGCATCATGCAGACGCCCGCCGCCTCGATGATCGGCGTCCTCGAAGAGCTCGAACGGCGCCACGGCAGCATCGAGGGCTTCCTGCAGGCCGGCGGCGCGTCGCCGGACATCGGCGAGCGCGTCCGCGCCCGCCTGCTTGACTGAGCCTGCCGTCCTCGCGATCTTCGGCCCGACCGCCTCGGGCAAGACCGCCGTCGCCGAGGCGATCGCAGCGCGCATCCCGGCGTGGCTGATCTCGGCCGACGCGATGCAGGTCTATCGGGGGGTCCCGATCCTGACGAACCAGTCCGACCACCAGACCGAGCTCGTGGCGATCTGGGGCCTCGATCACGAGTCGTCGGTGGGCGAGTACGCGCAGCTGGCGCATGACGCGATCGACCGGGCGCTGGCGGACGGCCTGACGCCGGTTGTCGTCGGCGGGACCGGCCTCTACCTTCGGGCGGCGCTGGTCGAGCTCGACCTGCCGCCCGCGCCTCCCCCCGGCGCCCGGGAGCGCTGGGAGCGAGCCTACGACGAGCTCGGCCCGGAAGCGGCGCACGAGGCGCTCGCCGAGCGCGATCCCGAAGCCGCCGAGCGCGTTCACCCGAACGATCGGCGGCGCGTCGTGCGGGCGCTCGAGCTCGCAGAGGCCGGATTCTCACTCACGCCGCGGGCAGGGCGTCTGTGGACCGACGAGACACGGCATCCGACAGTGCTCGTCGGGCTCGACGTTCCGAAGGCCGAGCTCGACCGCCGCATCGCCGAGCGCGCGAACGCGATGGTCGAGCGCGGAGCGGAGGAGGAAGCG
>DATDKA010000190.1:0-13540 GCA_036520235.1 Gaiellaceae bacterium | reverse complement strand
CTCGCCGCACTGGGCGAGCGGATCGCGCAGGCCGCCGCGGAGTTGGAGCCGGAGGCCGTGCGCCTTGCCGGACCTGAGCTCGGGGCTGTCGCGCTCGCGGCAGCCGGCTCGCTCGCGTCCGGCCTGCCGTTCCTGATCGTGCGGAAGGCCGCGAAGGAGTACGGCACCGCGAACCGTGTCGAAGGGGCGTACGACGACGGGGACTGTGTGTGCCTCGTGGAGGACGTCGTCACGTCGGGCGGAGCGCTGCTCGACGCCGTCGAGGCGCTACGGAGGAGCGGCCTGACCGTCCGCACTGCGGTTTGTGTCGTTGATCGCGAGGACGGCGGGGCCGATGCCCTGGCGCGCCGCGCCGTGCGGCTCAGGCCGATTTTCCGTGCGAGCGAGATCGTCGAGGGGGCCAAAACCCCCGCAAAACCGCATGGTTGAGCGGATCCGACCCGGCTGTTAGGGTTTTTTTCCGGGTTCGAACGTCGACAGGAGGAGCAGGACTTGACCAAACAGGAGTTCGTCAACGAGGTCGCGTCGAAGGCGGGGCTCTCGACCCGCGACGCGGCGAAGGCGGTCGATGCGTTCCTCGACTCGATCACCGAAGCCCTTCGGGGCGGCGAGGAAGTGGCGTTCACCGGGTTCGGGAAGTTCCAGACCCAGCATCGGGCCGCGCGCCAGGGCGTGAATCCCCGCAATCCGAGCGAGCGGGTTCACATCCCCGCCTCCCGGGTGCCGAAGTTCTCGGCCGGCAGCCAGCTCAAGCAGGCCGTAAAGCAGTAACGACGATCCTCGTCGGAAGCTTCGAGAGGGCCGGGTGACCGGCCCTCTCTCTATGTTCAGCCGCATGAACCTTCCGTTCGGCGACCGCCTCGCCACGGCGGTCGACGGCAAGCGCAGCCAGATCGTCGTCGGCCTCGACCCGAGGCCGGAGCTCCTGCCCGTCGAGGTCAGGGGAGACATCCCGCGGTTCTGCTGCGGGATCATCGACGCGGTCGCGCCGCACGCGGTCGCGGTCAAGCCGCAGCTGGCTTTCTTCGAGGCGCTCGGGGTGGGCGGGCTTGCCGCCTTCGAGGAGGTCGTCGCCTACGCCCGCACGGCCGGGCTGCTCGTGATCGTCGACGGGAAGCGGGGCGACATCGGCTCCACGGCGCGCGCCTACGCGGCCGCGTACCTCGAGCCGCGCGAGGACGCGGGGGAGCCGATCGGCGACGCACTGACGGTGAACCCGTACTTGGGTCGCGACTCCGTCGACCCCTACCTCGCCGCCAGCCGACGCCACGGCACCGGCATCTTCTGCGTGGTCAAGACGTCGAATGCCGGCGGCGCCGAGATCCAGGACCTCGCGCTCACGAACGGGCGCCCCGTCTGGCAGCACGTCGCCCTGCTCGTCGCGGAGTGGGGCGCAGACCTCGTCGGCGAGCGAGGTCTTTCCAGCGTCGGCGCCGTGATCGGCGCGACGCACCCTCGGGCCGTCGGCGAGGCCCGGCGGCTGCTCCCGCAGGCGATCCTGCTGTTGCCCGGCGTGGGCGCGCAGGGCGCGACGCCCGCCGACGTCGCGCGCGCCTTCACGAGCGGGCCTGCCAGCGCCCTCGTCAACGTCTCGCGCTCGGTGATGTACGCCTTCCGCCAGGGCGAGGAGGAAGACTGGCGCGCCGCGGCAGGAGCCGAGGCGGCGCGGGTGAAGTCAGAGGTGTGGACGGCGTCCGGATGGTGACGATCCCGTACTGGTTCATCCGCTACGCCATGCCGGCGGGCCTGCTGATGCTCGCCACGGTCGCGATCCTCGTCGCGCGGCCGTCGTACGAGGGCACGATCTCGGCGCCGAGCCTGCGAAGCCCGGCGCCGGCGCCGGCGCCCGTCGCCCCACGGGAAGCCCGGACGCGCAGCGCGCGCGCGAGCGCCTACTCCGTCCGCAGCGGCGACACGCTCGGGACGATCGCCGAGCGCTTCGGGACGACCGTCGACCACCTGCTCGTGCTCAACCCCGGGATCGACCCACGGGCCTTGCGGGTCGGCCAGCCCCTGCGCGTCCAGTAGCTAGCCTGTTTCACCGGTGAGGCTCCGGCTTCTTCCCGTCCTCGTCGCGCTCCTTGCTTTCTGCGCTCCGGCCGCCGCTGCGACGCCGGACGTCGAGGCGCGCGCGTACCTGGTGATGAACGGCGCCGACGGCGAGGTGCTGCTCGCGAGCCACGCGCACGACCGGCTCCCGATGGCGAGCATCACGAAGCTCATGACAGCTTTCGGAGCAACGTCGCTGATCAAGCCCGGCAGGACCGTGGTCGTGGACCCGGCCGCAGCCGGTGTCAACGGCTCGACCATCAACCTCCGCGCCGGCGAGCGCCTGCCGATGCGGGACCTGCTCGCGGGAGCGCTGATCCAGAGCGCGAACGACGCCGCCGTCGCGCTCGCGAAGCAAGTCGAAAGACAGGTCGGCGTTCCGTTTCCGGAGCTGATGAACACCTGGGCGAAGAGCATGAAGCTGAACGACACCCACTACGTCCGGCCCGACGGGCTCGACGCCCCGGGCCACTACTCGAGCGCTTTCGACACCACGAAGCTGGCGACTCTGGTGATGCAGAAGCCGCTGATCCGGCGGCTCGTCCGGCAGCAGACAGCCTCGATCGCCGGCGGCAGGACGCTCCACACCTGGAACGACCTCCTCGGCGAGTTTCCGGGCACCTTCGGCGTCAAGACGGGTCACACGTCGGGCGCCGGCTGGAACGAGGTCGCGGCGGCCCGCGGGAACGGCGTGACGATCTACGCCACCATTCTCGGCAGCCCCTCGCGCAGCGTCCGGAACGCGGATCTCGAGGAGTTGCTCGCGTGGGGGATGTCGCGCTACGCGCTCGTCTCGCTTGCGCCCGCCGGCAAGGTCTACGGCCGCGTCACCGTCGGGTACGGCGAGGAGGCGGTCCCGGTGGTCGCTGCTCGCCCGCTCAGGCGCGCGGTGCGGATCGGCCGCTCACTCGTCCAGCGGGTCGTGCTGCCGGAGCAGGTCGAGCTCCCGGTGCGCCGCGGGGACGTGCTGGGCGAGCTGCAGATCCTCGACCGCAGGAAGGTGCTGGCGCGCACGCCGCTCGTCGCCGCCGAGGACCGCGAGGCACCGAGTACCGTCGAGCGGGTGAAGTGGTACGCCGGCCGGACCAAGGATCACATCAAGGGCTGGTTTTCGTGATCCACCTGGCAACGTCAACGTCGCCGGGAGGATCACCGTGATCGTCACCGTGACGATGAACGCGGCGCTCGACCGGACGCTGACCGTCCCGAACTTCCAGCCCGGCCAGCGGCACCGGGCCAGCGGCTGGCTGATGCTCGCCGGCGGCAAGGGGATCAACATCGCCCGTGCGCTGAAACGCATGGACGTCCCCGTGATCGCGACGGGCCTCGCGGGAGGCCGCTCGGGCGAGAGCATCGTGGCCGAGCTGACCCGCGAGGGGATCCTCAACGACTTCGTGCGCATCGAGGACGAGTCGCGGACGTCGACCGCCGTGGTCGACCCGACCGGCGGCTCGTACACCGAGATCAACGAGTGGGGGCCGAGCGTGCAGGAGCACGAGCTCGAGGTGCTGCTGGACAAGGTCCGCTACCTCTCCCGCGGCGCCGACGGTGTCGTTTTCGCCGGTTCGCTCCCTCGGGGCGTTGACGAGGACTTCTACGCGGAGGCGATCCGGGAGCTGAACCGCCGCGGGCTCCAGTCGACGCTCGACGCGGAGGGCGAGCCCCTGCGGCTCGCCGCCTCGGCCGAGCCCTTCCTCGTCTCGCCCAACGAGCGTGAGGCCGAAGGCCTCGTCGGCCAGGAGTTCCACGACCGGGACGACTTCGTCGAAGCGCTCGATCACATCGCCGACCTCGGCGCGCGAAACGTGCTGATCACGCTGACCTCGGGCTGCTACGCGCTCCTCCGCGAGGAGCGGGAGCAAGCGCGGTTCCACGCCTCGATCCCGCGGCTCGAGCCCGTGTCGCCGGTCGGGTCGGGCGACGTGTTGCTCGCAGGGTTCATCGCCGCGAGGTACGAGGGCCGCTCGGCGGAACAGGCGCTCCAGCGCGCCGTCGCGGCGGGCGCGGCTGCGGTGCAGGAGCTCGGGGCGGGGCGGTTCGAGCCCGGTGAGCTGTCCCGGCTGGAGGCAGGCGTACGGGTGGAGAGTCTCGAGGCGGTCGCGTCCGAGCGCTGATTCGCGCCTCGGCGCCTATTCCGAGTCGAATTGGTGAGAGGCCGTCAGGAGGCGTTGGTACGATCGCCGCTCAGTTGAGAGCGCGAGTGAGACACGGTCTTTCGGCCCAGGCAACCGCGAGGAGCCTGGGCCTTTCTGCTTCAAGGGGTGAGGCCTGATGGAGATCGAGATCGGCAGGGGCAAGAAAGCGAGGCAGGCGTACGGCTTCGACGACATCGCGATCGTCCCGAGCCGCCGGACGCGCGATCCGCAGGACGTCGACATCGGCTGGAAGCTCGGCCCTCACCTCCTCGAGCTGCCGCTGATCGGCTCCGCGATGGACGGCGTGATCTCGCCGCAGACCGCGATCAAGCTGGGCGAGCTCGGCGGCCTCGGCGTCCTCAACCTCGAGGGGATCTACACGCGCTACCAGAATGCGGAGGCGCAGCTGGAGAAGATCGCGAAGCTCCCGAAGGACAAGGCGACCGGCGTGATGCAGGAGATCTACGCGCAGCCGGTCGAGCCGAAACTGATCGCGCAGCGCGTGGAGGAGATCAAGTCACGCGGCGTGCTCGCGGCTGGGTCCCTGACGCCGCAGAAGGTGCGGGACCACTACGAGATCGCGTTGGCAGCGGGGCTCGACATCCTCGTGATCCAGGGGACGGTGGTCTCGGCCGAGCACGTGTCCTCCAACGGCCAGGCGCTGAATTTGAAGGAGTTCATCGCGTCGCTGCCGATCCCGGTGATCGTCGGCGGGTGCGCCTCGTACCACACGGCGCTCCACCTGATGCGCACCGGTGCTGCGGCAGTGCTGGTCGGCGTCGGCCCCGGAGCGGCTTGCACGACCCGCGGCGTGCTCGGCGTGGGCGTACCGCAGGCGACGGCGATCTCGGACGCGACCGCGGCCCGGGTCCAGCACCTGCTCGAGACCGGCGAGTACGTCAACGTGATCGCCGACGGCGGCATGCGCACCGGCGGCGACATCGCGAAGGCAATCGCCTGCGGCGCCGACGCCGTCATGATCGGCTCGCCGCTCGCGCGCGCCAAGGAGGCGCCCGGACGCGGCTTTCACTGGGGGATGGCGACATTCCATCCCACCCTGCCGCGCGGCGCCCGCGTCGAGACGCAGCAGGTGGCGACGCTCGAGGAGATCGTGATCGGGCCCGCACACGAGAACGACGGGACGCTCAACCTCATGGGCGCTCTCCGGACGGCGATGGCAACTTGCGGCTACGAGTCGATCCACGACTTCCAGAAGGCCGAGATCATGCTCGCCCCCGCGCTGAAGACGGAGGGAAAGGGCCTGCAGCAGGCGCAGAAAGTGGGCATGGGCTGACCGGCTCGGCCCAGGTGCTGCCCTTCGAGCGGCCGGAGGCGGGCCCGGAGGACCGCCCGGTGCTCGTGGTCGACCTCGGCGGCCAGTACTCGCAGTTGATCGCGCGCCGGGTGCGCGAGTGCCGCGTCTACTCCGAGCTCGTCTCGCACCGGACGCCGGCGCAGGCGATCCGCGCGCGCAACCCGCGCGCCCTCGTCCTGAGCGGCGGCCCGGCCTCGGTCTACGCGGACGAAGCGCCCGACATCGACCCGGAGATCTGGGCGCTCGGGATCCCGACGCTCGGCATCTGTTACGGGATGCAGCTGATGGCGCGGGACCTCGGCGGCCGCGTCGAGCGCACGGGCAGCTCGGAGTTCGGGCGCGCGGAGCTGCACGCGGAGGGCGGCTCGCTCTTTCAGCAGACGCCCGGCCAGCAGGTCGTCTGGATGAGCCACCGCGACTCCGTGACCGCGCCGCCGGAGGGCGCGAGCGTCACCGCCGCCTCGCCCTCGACGCCGATCGCCGCCTTCGAGGCGCCCGAGCGCGGCCTCTACGGCGTCCAGTTCCACCCGGAGGTCGTCCACACCGAGCACGGGAGCGAGGTGCTGAAGAACTTCCTCTACGGCGTCGCCGGCGCGCCGCCCGCGTGGACCGCCGCGGCCGTGATCGAGGAGCAGGTCGAGCGGATCCGCGCGCAGGTCGGCTCGCAGCGGGTGCTGTGCGCGCTCTCCGGGGGCGTCGACTCGGCCGTCGCGGCGCTGCTCGTCCACAAGGCGGTCGGCGACCAGCTCACCTGCGTGTTCGTCGACCACGGCCTGCTCCGGAAGGAGGAGGCGATGCAGGTGGTGGAGACGTTCCGCGGCCACTTCCACGTCCCGCTGGTGCACGTGGACGCGCGCGAGCGCTTCCTCTCACGGCTCGACGGCGTCCAGGACCCCGAGGAAAAGCGCAAGCGCGTCGGGGAGGAGTTCATCCGCGTCTTCGAGGAGGAGTCGACGCGCCTCGGCCGGATCCCGTTCCTCGTCCAGGGCACGCTCTACTCGGACGTGATCGAGTCCGGCGGGACGGACGGCGTCGCCGCGACGATCAAGTCGCACCACAATGTCGGCGGCTTGCCGGAGGAGGTCGACTTCGAGCTCGTCGAGCCGCTGCGCCTGCTGTTCAAGGACGAGGTGCGCCGGGTCGGCGAGGAGCTGGGCCTTCCGGAGCGGATGGTTTGGCGCCAGCCCTTCCCCGGACCGGGCCTCGCGATCCGCATCATCGGGGAGGTCACGAACGAGCGGCTCGAGATCCTGCGTGAGGCCGACTCGATCCTTCAGGAGGAGGTGCGGCGCGCCGGGCTCTACCGCGAGCTCTGGCAGTCGTTCGCTGTGCTGCCGGCGATCCGCTCGGTCGGCGTGCAAGGCGACGAGCGGACCTACGCGTACCCGATCGTGATCAGAGCCGTCACCTCGGAGGATGCGATGACCGCGGACTGGGCCCGGTTGCCCTACGACCTTCTGGAAACGATCT
This sequence comes from Gaiellaceae bacterium, assembly GCA_036520235.1. Classification (GTDB taxonomy): domain Bacteria; phylum Actinomycetota; class Thermoleophilia; order Gaiellales; family Gaiellaceae; genus JACDAN01. The sequence continues at coordinate 6,571 of DATDKA010000190.1, read as the reverse complement.
CGAGCCGGATCATCAATGAGATCCCGGGGGTCAACCGCGTCGCGCTCGACATCTCGTCGAAGCCGCCCAGCACCATCGAGTGGGAATAAGGCGTCGCGTCGTCGTATGATCGGCGCCCATGAGTCGCACCGTTCGCTCGCCTGACGGCAGAACCTGGACGCTCGAGCGCGTCTCTCCGAACTCGCTGATGAGCGAGACGCGAAAGGAGCCGTTTTTCTGGCCGAGCGCGATCGTCACGATCCTCCTGATCGCTCTCACCGTCTGGCTGGCCGTGCGGGGTCACGTGGTGATCACGATCTGCGCCGTGATCCTGCTCGTGATCTGGTTGCTCGAGCGCGGCCTCAACTTCATCCGCCCGAACATCCGGGCGCATACCGACGGTCCGCCGGTGGAGACGCTCACCTGGCGCACGACACATCGCTACGGCCTGGACAAGATCGAGCAGCGGATCGCGGATCAGATCGCACAGGGGCGGATGGAGGGCGAGCCGCCCGGGACCGTCCTGATCGGCATCTGAGCGCGGCGTCGCGCAGCTGACCTAGTTGGCAGCCTTGCCGTCGAGCGCGAACGGCGGGTAGAGCGCGCGGATCTCGTCGATGTAGGTCGCGAGCCGTTCGGCGAGCGCTTCGTACGTGAACTCGAGCACGTTCTCGGCGTTCATCTCGCCGGAGCGCGAGAGGTTGAAGCTGCCGGCGAAGACGGTGTCGTCGGCGACTGTCACCTTCGCATGCATGAAGTCGTGCAGCGTGCCGACGCCCCAGGGGGTCGACCGCTTGCCGGCGAACGGCGCCGCCATCACGCGCTCGAGCAGCGGGAGCTTCCACGCGATGTTCCCGTTCTGGCGCCACTGCACGATCACTCCCTGAACCTGGGGCTGGTCGACGACACCGGCCACGTCCACGGTTCCTTCCGAGATGACCTGGGCGAGGCTGGAGAGCACCGGCGCCGCGGTGATCACGGGGGAGGCGACCCGGACGCGTCGTTTCGCGCGGCCGATCGCAACGCCGATGCGGTGCGAGAGCTCCTCTCCGTAGCCGGGCGTGAACCAGGAGCGCACGGCGAAGCCGCCGACGTCCACTGGATCGGGCTCGACGAACCCCGTTCGCTCCACGTCGCCGGTCTCCCAGAGCTCCTCGAAGTTGCGCGTGAACCGCGACGCGACCTCCTCGGATTCGACCACCGCAACGACGTTCTCCTGACGCGACCAGGACTCGTCGGTCCAGTTCGTCGAGCCCGTCCAGACCGTGTTCCCGTCGCGGACGGCGAACTTGTGGTGCATCAGGTCGGGGACGCCGGCGATCGCCCGCGCCGACACCCCGAGCGACTCGATCAGCACGGCGTCGGGCTCCGGTGGCGGCGGGACCGGGATCGGGTTCCGGTGGTCGACGTTGTAGAGGAAACGGACGGTGACGCCGCGGCCTGCCGCCCGGCGGATCGCCCCGCCGACGACCGCGGCCGTCTCCGGCGCGAGGTGGAAGTCGTACTGCGCGACATCGAGCGACTCCTCGGCGCCGGCGACGAAGTCGGCCACCCGCTGAGCCACGTCCAGCGGCTGCTGGCCTCCATCGGTGAGCGTCTCGATCTCGAGCATCCGGGCATCTTCGTGGAATGCAAGCGGCGGAGTACGCTTCGACCGGCAGCGAGGTGCTCGACCACGTCGTCATTGCCGTATCCGACTGGGAGCGCTCGAACGCGTTCTACCACGACGTCCTCGGCGCCGAGGTCGTGCCGCGCGGGCCCGGCTTCGTCTACCGCTTCGGAACGCAGCAGCTGAACGTCCATGGCCCGGGTGTGGAGCCGTACCCCGTCGCGGCGAATCCGGTTCGGTCGGGGAACAGCGACCTCTGCTTCGTCTGGGAGGGAGCGATCGCGGACGCCGTCGAGCACCTTCGACAGCATGCGGTTGAGCTCGAGGAGGGGCCGGTGCCGCGGTCCGGCGCCCGAGGGGACGGCACGAGCGTGTACTTTCGCGACCCCGACGGGAGCCTGCTGGAGTTCATCTCCTACGAGGGCGGCTAGGATCGACGAGCCGATGACGACGACGGTGATGGTCCTTGTCCGAGCGACGCGCGCAACGAGCGCGTCGGCCGGGCCGCGCGCATAGCCAGCACTTCCTTCGGTCGCAGTCGCTGGCCGCGGAGCTCGTCGGCGACGCCGGGATCCGGCCGGGCGACCTCGCGGTCGACCTCGGCGCGGGGAGCGGCCGGCTGACCGGTGAGCTCGCAGCGGTCGCGGGCCGCGTGCTCGCGGTCGAGCTGGATCCGCGTTGGGCGGCTCGCCTTCGCGGACGCTGGGAGAACGTCGACGTGGTCGAGGCCGACGCCGCCTCCTGCCGCCTCCCGCGTAGCCCGTTCCGCGTCGTCGCGAACCTGCCGTTCGAGGGCACGAATGCGATCCTCCGGCACCTCCTCGACGACCCCGTCGTGCCGCTCATGCGCGCCGACCTGGTCGTCCAGTGGGGCGTCGCCGTGAAGCGCGCGTTGCCGTGGCCGAGCACGGTCAACGGCGTGGTCTGGGGCACCTGGTACACGATCTCCGCCGAGCGGCGGCTGCCACCGGTTGCGTTCGACCCGCCGCCGTCGGTCGACGCGGGCGTGCTCGTCGTCCGCAGGCGCGACCGGCCGCTCGTAGCGGCCGCGGTCGCTCCCGGCTATCGCCGGTTCGTGGCGATGGGGTTCCGTCGCGGGCTCCGCGGCGTCGCGTCGGGCAGGACACTCGGCCGACTCGGCCTCGCGCGGCGGCAGCCGAGGCAGCTCGACGCGCACGAGTGGGCGAGACTGTTCGCGGAGTGCAGGTGAACGATCTGGTCGAGCGCCTGGCGGCAGCTCGCATCGGCGAGACGTTCAACCAGTACGCATCGTCGGAGCTTCGCCGCGACCGGCTCGCGGAGTACCTGGACCGGCGCGCCGACGCGCCGTACGTCCTGGTCGGCGAGGCGGCCGGGTACCGCGGGGCTCGCGTCAGCGGGCTCCCCTTCACCTCCGAGCGCCAGCTGTCCGGCAGCGGACCGGGAGAGGCCACGGCGACGATCGTCCGGCGCACGCTCGACGAGCTCGGGCTGGCGGAGGACGTCCTGCTCTGGAACGTCGTCCCCACACACCCGCATCGGCCCGGCGAGCCGGAATCGAACCGAAGGCCGACGAGCGACGAAGTACAGGTGTCGATGCGTTTCCTCGACGCGCTCCGGACCGGGCGCCAGACGATCCCAGTCGGACGCCTCGCGCACGCCGTGCTCGGCGGGCGCTACGCCCGGCACCCGTCGCACGGCGGTTCCGCGGACTTCCGGTCGGGCCTCTTGCTATCCCTTAGGCAATGAACCGGCTCGTGATCGTGGCCGTCGCCCTCGTTCTCGCCGGTGGCCTCTTCTTCTTCTTCCGGTCGCGCGACGACGGCGAGAGCGCCACGACGACGACCACGGCGCCGACGACGACGGCCGGCACCACGACCGGGATCATCCCGCAGCCGCCGCAGCCGCCTCCTCCGCCGCAACCGCAGCAGATCCGCATCGTCGTCCGAGGCGGAACACCCGTCGGTGGGGTGAAGGACGTCACGGTGCCGAAGAACGCCCGCGCCGTGATCGTGATCACGTCTGACGTCGCCGACGAGCTCCACCTCCACGGCTACAACGTCAAGCGCGACCTCACTCCGGGGAAGACGGCGCGCCTGCCGTTCCGCGCCACGATCGAGGGGACGGTGGAGGCCGAGCTCGAGGATCGCGGCCTCCCGCTGGTACGGATCACAACACAGTGAGCATCACGATCCCGCTCGCCCACGGGATCGGGGGCGTTCGCGATCCGATCATTCCGCTCTGGCTCTTCTACTACGCGGCGTCGCTGACCCTGATTCTGAGCTTCGTCGCACTCGGAATCCTCTGGCGGAAGCCGCTGCTCGAAGGCCGTGACCGCGGCCGTCCGCTCTCGGAAACGTGGCAGCGCCTGATCCTCTGGACCGGCTGGCGGATCCTGTTCGGCGCGCTCGCCGTCGGCCTGCTCGTGCTCGTCTGGCTCGCCGCGCTCGTTGGAGTGCCCGACGCCGGCGCGAACCTCGCCCCGACGTTCGTCTGGGTGATCTTCTGGGTCGGCCTCGTTCCCGTCGTCGTCATCTTCGGGAATCTCTGGGCGCTTCTGAGCCCGTGGCGCGCCGCGGCCGACGCCGTCGCCTGGATCTGGCAGAGGCTCGGCCGGGACTGGCAGCCCGCCGCGGCTTATCCGGAGCGGCTTGGCCGCTGGCCCGCCGCCGCCCTGCTCCTCATGTTCGCCGCGCTAGAGCTCGCCTACCCGCGCTCGGCCGAGCCGCGGACGCTCGCGCTCGCGATCGTGATCTACAGCTGGATCACCTGGGCCGGAATGCTCCTGTTCGGCCGCCGCACCTGGCTAGAGAACGGAGAGGCTTTCAACGTCTACTTCGGGCTGCTCGCGCTCATGTCGCCGTTTGCGGTGCGCGAGAACGAGGAAGGCCGTCGGGTGGTCGTCGTGCGGCCTCCGATCGCCGGGCTCGCCGCGCCCCAGACGGCGGCCGGAACCGTCGCGTTCGTCTCGGTGATGCTCGGCTCCGTCGCCTTCGACGGCTTCAGCCGAACGCGCTGGTGGCAGGACCGGCTCTACAACCTCGAGGCCAAGTACATCGTCGACTCGCCGGACAAGGCGGATCTCGTCGCGACGGGGTTCAACATCCTCGGGCTCGTCGTGGCCGTCTGCGTGATCGCCGCCCTCTTCCTCCTCGCCGTCCAGGCCGCCCGGCTCGTGGCCGGGACGAGGCGAGGCATGGAGCAGGTCTTCGTGACGAGCCTGATTCCGATCGCCCTCGCCTACGCGATCGCGCACTACTTCACGCTGCTCGTGAACCAGGGCCAATATGCGATCCCGCTCTTCTCGGACCCCTTCGGCAAGGGCTGGGACCTGATCGGCACCGCCGATTTCACGCCCAAGCTGTTCAACTCGGCGAACGCGATCTGGTACATCCAGGTCGGCGTGCTCGTCGGGGGCCACGTGATCGGGCTGATCCTCGCCCACGACCGGGCCGTCGCGATCTGGGGCTCTGCGCGCACGGCGGTGCGGACGCAATACACGATGCTTGCCCTGATGGTGCTCTACACCTGTACGGGGCTGTGGTTGCTGTCCTCGAAGTAACCGTCCTCGCCCACGGCGGGACGGCGGGGGCGATCGTCGAGGTTTCGTTCGCCCTCTTGATCGTCGCCCTGGCGCTCGCAGCCTGGGTCGGCAGCAGGCGCGACGACGAGGAGCCGGACGGGAAGTAAGCGGCTTGGTTGCTATCATCCGCCGCCGGCGGGCCTCGAGTCCGCCACTTCTTCGCAATGGCAAAGACCTGGAACGCAAAGCCAGGCGAGGTCGAGCGCCGCTGGTACCTCGTCGACGCAGACGGCAAGACATTGGGCCGTCTGGCGACGCGCATCGCGGACACGCTCCGTGGCAAGGACAAACCGCAGTACACGCCGCACGTCGACACCGGTGACTTCGTCGTCGTCGTGAACGCCGAGAAGATCGCCGTGACCGGGAACAAGCTCGACGACAAGCGCTACTACCGCCACTCGGGCTATCCGGGCGGGATCCGCAGCCGCACGCTCCGCGAGGAGCTCGAGCGCAGGCCGACCGAGGTGATCCGGAAGGCGGTCAAGGGGATGCTCCCGCGCTCGAAGCTCGCACGCGCGCAGCTGACGAAGCTCAAGGTCTACGCGGGGCCGGAGCACCCGCACGAGGCGCAGTCGCCGGAGCCGCTCAAGCTGGAGGAGAGGGCCTGATGGCGACGATCGCGCAGTACCAGGGCACCGGCAAGCGCAAGACCTCGATCGCGCGCGTGATCCTTCGGCCCGGCGACGGGACGACCTGGATCAACGGCCGGACGCTCGAGGACTACTTCCCGCGCTCGACCCACCGGACGACCGTGATGGCGCCGCTGCGGGTCGCCGGCGCCGAGACCACCTACGATCTGCGCGTGCGGGTGGAGGGAGGCGGGCCGACCGGACAGGCCGGCGCGATCCGGCACGGCATCGCCCGGGCGCTCGTCGAGGCCGATCCCGAGCTGCGGACGGTGCTCAAGCGTGAGGGCTTCCTGACGCGCGACGCCCGCAAGGTCGAGCGGAAGAAGGCCGGTCTCCACAAGGCCCGCAAAGCGCCGCAGTTCTCCAAGCGCTGACGGATCCGTACTCCGTCATCCGTCTGCCGGACGTCGAGGCGTTGCCGACCTTCGGCGAGCTCAAGTGGAAGCCGTTGCGCCGGCCCCTGGGGGTGTCGGCCTTTGGGATCAACGCCTACTGGGCCGAGTCGGCGGGCGACGAGCTGATCGAGGCGCACGACGAGCTCGGCAGCGGCGCGGGACGGCACGAGGAGGTCTACGTCGTGCTGGACGGCGCGGCGCGCTTCACGGTCGCCGGCGAGGAATTCGACGCGGCTCCCGGGACCGTCGTCTTCGTGCGGGATCCGGCGGCGCGCCGAGCCGCGGTGGCCACGGAACCGGGGACGACGGCGCTCGCGATCGGGGCTAGCCCCGATCGCGCGTACGAGGTCTCGCCTTGGGAGTGGGTGGCCGAGGCGATCCCGGCGTGGAAGGCCGG
>DATDKA010000189.1:0-9192 GCA_036520235.1 Gaiellaceae bacterium | reverse complement strand
GATCCTCGACTTTGCAGCCGCTGCCGCGCAGGGCGCCGGCCTCGCGAACTTGGAGGTTCGGGAGCTGGACGGCGAGGCACTAGACGAACTCGAGGCCTGCAGCTTCGACGCGGTCATCTCTCGCGTCGGCCTGATCTACTTCCCCGACCAACGGCGCGCGCTGCGCGGGGTCCATCGCGTACTGCGCCCGGGCGGCCGTGTCTCGGCGATCGTCTACTCGACTGCGGAGCGCAACCCGTTCTTCTCGATCCCGATCACGATCATCCGGCGCATCGCCGACCTGCCGGCACCCTCGCCCGGAACCCCCGGGCCGTTCAGCCTCGGCGGCCCAAACGTCCTCGAGGCGGCCTACGAGGACGCAGGCTTCGAGGACGTGCATGTGGACGCGCTCGACGCACCGGTGCGCTTGAAGAGCGCGGCCGAGTGCGTCCGCTTCGAACGCGAGTCATTCGGAGCCCTCCACGCCATGCTCGCGGGCCTTCGCCGAGCCGACTCCGAGCAGGCCTGGCGCGAGATCGAGACGGAGCTTCGGCAGTTCGAAAGGAGCGATGGATTCGAAGGCCCGTGCCAGCTCCTGATCGGAACCGCACGCCGCGGCTCCTGATCTTTCACCACATCGGGTGTCATTCGCGAACACTTGCCCAGCCGGTGGTTCTGGCCCCGCACGCGAGGCGCGTTAGGGCGGGTCGCCGGGAAACGTCAGGTCGAACCGCTGCACAAGCTCGGGGATGCTCTTGGGATCCACTTCGAGGCCGTACCTCGCTGCGAGCGCAGCTAGGTCCTTCGGTTCAGCTCGAGTGGAGCCGCCAAGCTCGACGAGCTCGGCGAAGTACTGCTCGAAACCGGCTGGGGAGATGAGTTCCAGAAGCCGAGCCTGCGTATCGCCTGCATTCCAGAACGTGTGCCACTGGCCCCGAGGCTTGAAGATCAGGTCGCCGGGTATTCCGACCGCCACCTCGTCGCCAAGCAGAGCACCAACGCGTCCTTCAATCACGTAGCTGTACTCGTCCTCGCGACTGTGTCGGTGCAGCGGCGCGGCGAGGGCGCGGGCAGACATCGGGTGCTCCACGAGCGAAAAGCCGCCACCGGACTCGAGCCCGTCGATCATGAAGCGGACGCCGATGCTCCCGAGAAAACCAGCCTCGCCGTCCTGCGGCCCCAAGACTCTGACGGGTCGTCCTTCCATCGTTATGCCTCCTAGATCGGCCCGACGCCGCTGCCCACTAGATCACAGTCAGGAACGCGCCGACTATCGTCTCTCACGTGGCAAAGCCGGACGATCAGCCCGCGATTCAGCTGGATGACGAGGAGAAGAACCGGCTACACGCGGTCTGGTCGAGGTCGAGGAGGCACCTGATCGTGTCCGTTGCCCCACGGGCGAGGTGGGCCTCGGCGAGCCAGGTGGAGCTGAACCGGGACCAGGTAGCGATGCTCCGAGACTTTCTCGCTGAGACCCAGCCGTAGCTCGGCCTTCGAGGGATATTCCGTAACACTCGCTCCGCGCGAGCACGTGTCCTTGCGCCTCTGCCGCCGGGCATGTGCAGGGGAAGCGGCCGGAAACCCGACTACGATCGCGGCGTGGCCGGGAGGGGGCAGCGGGCGTGTGCGCTCGCCTTGGCTCTAGTCGGCGGTTGTCTCGCCGCCGGGACCGCGACCGCGAGCCAGCCTGTGGGCGACCGCAACATGCGGAACCCGACGCTGCGCGTGAACGCGAAAGGCGAGGCGCTCATCTCGTACGTGCGCGAAAACGGGCAGGCGCGCCACGTACTCGCCTGGGGCGCGATCAACGCGCGCTATCCCAACCCGACGATTCCTCCGACGCGCTTCAGGTTCGACCACGCAGGAGGCTGGCGGAAGTACGGCCATCCCGTGTGGCGGTCGTTCCGGGACCAGTGCAGGCCGTACGACGGTCCGGCACTCGTCTGGGTCGTGGCCGCCTGCAAGGCTCCCGACGGTTCGTACTGGGCACTCCAGAGCTGGCAGCGAGTCCAGCCGATGCGCGGCTTTCCGGCATTCCGGCCCGGGCACATGAAGTGGGAGCTGCACGTCTCGCATTGGACGGGCCCGCTCGCGCGGCTCGAGGTCTCGCCGAACTGGACGTACGGCGGCAGATGGCAAGGATTGTTCGGCCGACTCCTCTACCTCGGGAAGCCCGTCCACGGCTGGAGGACACCCTCGCCGACGGTCCGCGGAGCGTATGCCCGCTACGTCTACATCGACACACTGAACTCAGCCTGGGGACCTGGGTGGAAGCGCGCCGCGGCGAAGGTCACGCACAATCCGAACGGCGGGTTCTGCTTCAGCTTCGTGCCCGACCGCCCGCCGCCCGGGTATCCGAACCGCGACATTCGCCCACCGGGGAACGGCGAGCGACACCGCGTGACGGCCATGGGGCCCGGAGTCACGCCGGTCATCCAGTGGGAGGGGCTAGGCCTCGGATCCTACGATCGGACCCGCGACGCGAGCTTCAACGCGCTCTTCGACTCCTACTTGGCGGACGATTCGGTCTGCGCGAGGGAGCGCTGACCTAGAGCAGGATCTCTGCCGCCACCGTCGCGTCACAGCCCTGGCGAACCAGCTCGACGGCGCGGTGGAGGTCGGCCTCGCTGTGCGCGATGCGCTCGGCGAGGTGGACGGGGTATCCGGCCTCGATCAGCACGTGGAGCCGCCAGCCGGCGACCCGGTCGCGCTCCGTCTGGTCCTGTTCGATGATCTCTGGCATCGCGGTGGCGGTTTTCCCGCTGAAGATTCGTTCTCTCACAGACGAACCCTGCCTCGAGAAGTTGGAATAGAGGAGGGTCTTACCGAGGGCCCGCAGGCACCGACTCCTCGGCGCGGCGCGCGATCTCCTGGAGGCGCTGCTCGAGCACCGCCCGCTCGGATTCCCCCTCCTCCGCGATGCTCCGCATGCGCTCGCGCAGCTCCAGCTCCAGCTGGCTCAGCCGCCGCTGCAGAGCGCCGATGAACTCGTCGCGCTGCCGCTCGAGGCCGGCGGTGACCTGGCGGAGCCGCTTCTCGACGCGCTGCGTCCCCTGGTCGGCCACCTGCGCCAGGCGCTCGGCCAGGACGGACTCCGCCTCGCGAGCAAACATGTGGACGGCGCGGTCGAGCTCGCGCGCCAGGCGCCGCGCGGCTTCCTCACGGGCGGTCTTGACGGCGCCGTCGAACTGCAGCGCGGCAGCTTCGGCGAACCTGCCCGCTGCCTGGTCGGTCGCCCGCTCGAGACTCTCGAGTTGCCGGCGCTCGACGTCGGAGAACCGCGCCTCGATCCGTTTGACGACGTCTGCCTCCTCGCGCTCGACGCGGTCGGCGATGCGCTTGTCGCGCGCCTTCAGTCGCTCGTTCAGCTCCTCGACAGCACGTCGCCCTTCTGCCGCGTGGGTCTCGAGGTCGGCGCGCATCGCGTGGGCCGCGGCGTCGGCCGCTCGCTCCAGCTCCTCCCGGAGCCGCGCCACCGCGACCGCCTGAAGGTCGGCCGACTCGTCGATCTTCTCGCGGTCGGCCTGAATCCGCTCTTCGGCCTCGGCGATCACCACCGCCTGCCGCTCGCGGAGCTTCGCGAGCTCCGCGCCGAGCGAGTGCTGCGTTCGCTCGAGGTCGGCGGCCCAGTCGCTGAGCCGCTGCTCGACGCGGCGCTGCGCCTCAGCGAGGCCCGTGGTCAGGCGGGCGATCGACTGCTCCTCCTGCTCGACGACGGCGCGACGGCGCTCTTCGGCGATCCGGCGCTCCTCCTCGAGCAGCTTCGAGCGGGCATCCGCCTGCTCCCGGGCGATCACGAGCTTGAGCTCCTCGGCTCTTGCCGCCGTCTCCTCGCTGATCAGCCGGCTGAGCTCGTCCCGCGCGCGGTCGAGCTCCGCCTCCACGCTCTCGAGGCGTTCGTTGCGGCGGCGTCTGCGCTCCAGGAAGCCCACGTCAGAATCGTAGGGAGTACAGAGCCGCGGCGAGCACAACCATCGACAGGGCGAGCAGCCGGAGGGCCTTCTCGGGCGTCGACACGAGCTGTTGCGCCGCCCCGTGGTCGACGGTTCCGCCCCGGCGGATCGCGCGCACCTCGGTCGAGAGCGTCCGTTGGGCCAGGCTCGTCAGGAGTGCGAACACAGCGCCGAGCACCGCCTCGAGCGCGAGGCGCTCCGCCGTGACGACGTAGGCCGCCAGCAGCGGAAACGACCCCCAGGCGAGGCCGAACCAGAGGTCGGAATGGAAGGCGCCCCCGAAGAGCTCGAGGTTGTAGGCGACGACGATGAAGCCGCCGAAGGCGACGAACGGCAGAAGCCAAGGCGTCCAGGCCAGCGAGGCCGCGATTCCGATCGCGACCGCGGCGCCGATCGAGAGCGCGGCCAGAGCGACCAGCACCCGGTCTGCGATCGTCGTCCGGAGCGGATGTCCGTTCAGCTCGTCGAGCGCATGCGCCCCGATCCCCATCGCCAGGAAGAACGCGACGAGCGCGGCCAGCAGCCGTCGTCCCTCCAGCTCCGGCGCCAGCGCCGCCCCGATCACGACGTAGGAGAGATGCCAGGCCGTATACGGCGGGTGAAGGAGCGTCACGTAGTCGCGCCAGCCCCCGGAGTCGAGCGCGTAGAAGGCGGGGCGGCTCACCCCTTGCAGCCCCACATCACGAGGCCGCCGCCTAGCGAGAGCCGCCGCGACCGGACGTCTTCGATGCCGGCGTCGGCCCAGATACGGGGCAGGTCGGTTCGCCGGTGGAAGTCGCGGATGCTCGGACCGAGGAAGGAGCCGACTCGCCGCCAGCCGGGCGAGACGACGGCGCCGAGCGCCGGCAGCCCGACCCGCACGTAGAGCTCCCACGCCGGGCGCGCGAGCCCCCGCGGCAGCCCGAACTCCTGCATCCCGATCGTCCCACCGCGACGGACGACCCGCGCGAGCTCCGTCATCGTCGCGTCGGGATCCTCGACGTACCGCAGGAGGTAGGTGAAGCTGAGTGCGTCGAAAAAGGCGTCCTCGAACGGAAGCCGCTCCGCGGAGCCCTCGACGAGCTCGATCCGGTCGGCCAGGCCGGCTCGCTCGATCCTCTGCCGGCCCGTTTCGAGCATCTCGCGACTCTGGTCGAGGCCGACCACGCGGCAGCCCGTCCGCCGCACGAGCTCGATCGCGACCGCCGCCGTCCCCGTGGCGACGTCGAGCACGGTGTGCTCCGGCCGGAGCTCGAACCGGGAGACGAGGAACCTTCGCCAACGCGGGTCCTGGCCGAAGGAGAGCAGATTCGCATAGCGGTCGTAGGTCGGGCCGAGCGGCGCGAACAGCTCCACGGCGTCCATCGGCGCCGAGTCTAAGGTTGGCCGGTGAGCCTCCAGGACGAGCTCGACCGGACCGCCGCGGCGGCGCGCGAGCTCGCCGGTGAGGGGGAGGAGGTGACGGCGATCCTCGCGGCCGACCCGCCGACGGGCGGCCGCGTCTACCTGTGCGCCTTCACCGGCCCCGAGGGTCTGACCTGGCTCGCACTCGACGAGGAGGGCCGGCCCGTGACCCGGCGCGAGGTCGTCCGCGGCGCCGCCTCCCTGATCGCGCTCTGCGAGGTGGCGGAGGAGAGCGCCGGCGGAGGGGAGCTGGACGATCTCCTGGCCAGGCTCGTCGCGCTCCGCCTGACCGAGAACCCGATCGGGATCGACGACGCCGAGGAGGCGGTGCGCGAGCTCCAGCGGGTGCTCGGCGCAACGCCGAGGGTGGCAAACGCGGGATTTCTCGACGAGGTGGGCACGGCGACGCAGCGGCTCGAGGAGGCACTGGGCGAGAGCGGCGGCGGCTCGCCGTTCGCGGAGCTGATGAAGCGGGGCGCGGCGTCCGTGGAGGAGTTCACGACCGACGTCGAGTCGAACTATCGCCGCGCGCTGAGCTAGGGGTACCGTGTAGGCATGAGCGAAGGCTTCGGCTTCCCGATGGGCGGCGATCCCGAGGATCTGATGCGCGGCCTGCGCGAGTTCGCCGAGCGCCAGGCGGAGTCGGTCGCCGAGGCGCAGCGCGAGCAGTTCGCGACGCTGACGCTGAACACAGCCGTCGCGCTGACCGCGGCGGCGCTGCAGCAGGTGAACGTCGAGGGCGGCTCCGACGAGCAGGCGATCGCCCTCCGCGATGCGATGCGCGTGCTCTTCCCCGAGGCGGTGGCGCTCGTTTCCGCCGCCCGCCAGGGCTTCATGCGCGAATAGACTTCGGCCCGCCCGTGGCCCTGCTGGACCGCGCCATCGTCAGCGCCCTGCCGGCGGTTCCCAAGCCGATCGTCCGCCGGATCTCGCAGCGCTACATCGCGGGCGAGAGCGTCGAGGACGCCTGTCGCGTCGTTACCGAGCTGAACGGGGCCCGGAAGATGGCGACGATCGACGTCCTCGGCGAGGAGATCACGACGCCGGAGGAGGCGCGGCACATCGCATACGCCTACGACGACGTCTTCCGGGTGATCGAGGAGCAGCAGCTCGATTCCAACGTCAGCGTCAAGCTCACCGGGCTCGGCCTGCAGCTCGGGCGCGACGTGGCGCGGAAGAATTTGGAGCGGACGGTCCGCGGCGCCGCGGAGCTCGGGAACTTCGTGCGGATCGACATGGAGGACTCGAGCTGCACCGACGACACGCTCGCCCTCTATCGCGAACTCCGCGAGGAGGGCCTCGACAACGTCGGAATCGTGCTCCAGGCGCGGCTACGGCGCACACTCGCCGACGTTGCGGCTCTCGCCGACCTGACGCCGAACGTGCGGCTTTGCAAGGGCATCTACCTCGAGCCGCTGAAGCTCGCCTTTCAGGACTTCGACCAGATCCGGGCGAGCTTCGTCAACGCGCTCGAGGCTCTGCTCGAGCAGGGCTCCTACGTCGGAATCGCGACCCACGACGAGTGGCTGCTGTCAGAGGGCGCGCGCCTGGTGCGGAAACGGGGACTGACGCCGGAGCAGTACGAGTTCCAGATGCTCCTGGGCGTCCGCGAGCGCCGGGGGGATGAGCTCGTCGCCGAAGGTCACCGCCTACGGATCTACGTTCCGTTCGGGGAGCAGTGGTACGCCTACTCGCTCCGGCGCCTCCAGGAGAACCCGAAGATCGCGGGCTACATCGCCTCCGACACCCTCGGACGGCTGATTCCGGGCCGAAACGGCGCCTAGGGAGGCGGTGGCGGCCCGCCCGGCGGGGGCGGAGCGGCTTCCTCCTCCTCGACGCGGGTGACGCGGCGGCCGCTCGATGCGTACGGATCCGCGGGAGGCGCCGCCCCGCGGTCGACGTACGTCCTTCGCCTCGCGAACGAGCCGGGGCCCCACCAGGAGCTCCAGAGGAACAGGCTCAGCAACAACCCGACGAGACCCACGATCATCAGGATCACGCCGACGGCGTCGACGTTGAAGTCGGTCGAATCGGCGTTGACGCCCCAGACGAGGATCGCGCCGGCTGCGATCACGATCAGGCTGACGACGAGGCCCATGTCACCTCCCGTGGTGGTTTCGCCGCTATTTGCGGCCCTCTGGGGCCATACTGTGCGCCCTGAATGGAAACGCTCGACCCCAACGAAAGGTTTCGCGAGCGACGTCGAGCGGCCCGAAGGCGGAAGCGAATGCGCCGCACCGCCGGCGGCATTGCCCTGCTCCTGGCGGGCGCGGCGGTCTTCGTCGGCGCGCGCGGGATCGACCGCGGATTGTCGGACAATGCGCAGCCGGCGAAGAAGGTCGCGGCGAAGAAGGTGAGGAAGCGGACGGGGCCGCCCGTCCCGGAGGAGATCCGTGGCGTGCACGTGACGATGGCGCTGGCGTCCATCCCGGGGAAGATCGAGCAGTACACGCGCACCCTCGGCCTCAACACGATCGAGCTGGACGTGAAAGACGAGAACGGCGAGGTCGCGTTCTACCACCGTGCTCCGCCGATGGCGCGGCGCGTGGGCTCGGCGATGCGCTACTACGACCCGAAGAAGGTCGCCACCGCACTCCACCGCCAGGGGATCTACGTGATCGGCCGCCTCGTCTGCTTCGAGGACCCGTTGCTCGCGGCGAAGCGGCCGGACCTGGCGATCCAGACCGCCGACGGGGGAATCTGGCGCAACAATGCGGGGCTCGGCTGGGCGAACCCCTACGACAAGCGCGTCTGGGACTACAACCTCTCGATCGCCCAGGCGGCCGTGAAGGCCGGGTTCGACGAGATCCAGTTCGACTACGTGCGCTTCCCGAGCGACGGACCGATCGAGTTCGCCGTCTTCCCCGGCAAGCGGCGGGAGGCGATGGCGCTGACGATCGCGAAGTGGGTTCACTACGCGACGAACCGGCTGCGGGCAATGGGAGCGCGGGTTTCCGTCGATGTCTTCGGCCTCTCGGCGACGCGTAACCTGGGCATCGGGCAGTCGCCCCGCCGCCTCGCGAAAATCGTCGACGCGATCTACCCGATGGTCTACCCCTCCCACTACGGCCCCGGCGAGTACGGCCTCTCGAGCCCCGTCTCCGTGCCGGGTCGGACCGTCGGCCGTTCGCTGCGCGACTTCCGCCGCCAGATGCGCGGCGGGCGCGCAGAGCTCGTCCCCTGGCTCGAGGACTTCAGCTTCACCGGCACCACCACCCTCGACCACGTCCAGGAGCAGATCCGGGCCGCCCGCCGCTGGAAGGCACGCGGCTTCCTGCTCTGGAACCCTTCCGGCACCTACACGACTGGAGCGCTGACGACACCATGACGAACGCCGAACGCCTCAGCGAGCTGCGCGAACGGCTCGCGACTATCCACGACTTCCATCGCGCCGTCTGGCTGCTCGGGTGGGACCAGCACACGATGATGCCGCCGGACGGCACCCCCGCCCGGGGTGACCAGCTCGCGACGCTCGATGGGTTCGCGCACGAGCTCTTCATCTCCGACGAGGTCGGGGAGCTGCTCGACGGCCTGAAGGACTACGAGCAGGAGCTCGACGCCGAATCGATCGACTCGCAGCTGATCCGCGTCGCGCGCAAGGACTGGGAGAAGGCCCGCAAGGTGCCCGCCGAGCTCCGCGCCGAGATCACGAAGGCCGAGGTGCTGGCGGTTCCGGCCTGGGCTGATGCCCGCAAGAACGCGAACTACGACACGTTCCTGCCCTTCCTCCGCCGGAACGTCGAGCTGAAGCTCCAGTACATCGAGTGCTTCGCCGACACCGGCAAGTCGCCCTACGACATCCTCCTCGACGACTACCAAGAGGGTGCGAAGAGCGCGGAGATCACGGCGATCTTCGAGCGGCTGAAGCAGGAGCTGA
>DATDKA010000188.1:0-13344 GCA_036520235.1 Gaiellaceae bacterium | reverse complement strand
CGCCTCCGTTGCCTGGTCGCGCGGGCCGAAGATGCGCAAGGCGCTCTCGACCTCGCGTTCGTACTCCTCCTCAGTGCGACCCCATGGGTAGTCGGGCGCCCACATCCTCCTGGGAAAGGCGCTGCGCACTACGAGTGCCGCCGTCCGCTCCGGGTAGGTCGCTGCAAAGAGAATGCTCATCGCAGCTCCCTCCGACACGCCGTAGAACGCGGCGCGCCGCGAGCCGACGGCGTCCATAACTGCGCGGACGTCGTCCATCCGTGTTTCCAGCGTCGGCGCGCCGCTGACGCGGTCGGACATGCCCGTGCCGCGCTTGTCGAACCGGATCAGCCGCGAGAACGACGAGAGCCGCTCGAGGAAGGGCCTGAAGCTCCCAATCGTCCAATGAACCTCGAGATGTGTGACGTAGCCGGGGACGAAGACGAGATCGAATGGGCCCTCGCCTGTGACCTGGTAGGCGATGTTGACGTCACCGCTCTTCGCGTAGCGCGTCTCGGGCGGCATCTCAGGGCTGCGAGACGGCGTAAAGGCGCCACTCCCCTGGGACGCCCTTCAGCTCGTGCGCGCCACGGTCGTCGAACTCGATCCCGGACCCGGCCACGAGGTCTTTGACCGTACCCGACACCAGCACCTCGCCCGGCCCGGCCGTCGACGAGACCCGGGCGCCGACGTTGACGGCGATCCCGGCGAGCTTGCCGTCCGCCCGCCGGCACTCGCCGGTGTGGATTCCGGCTCGGAGCTCGAGGCCGAGCGGCCGAACCTGGTCGAGGATCGAGCGCGCGCAGAAGATCGCGCGGACCGGCCCGTCGAAGTGGGCGAGGAAGCCGTCGCCTGCGGTATCGAGCTCGGCGCCGCCGAAGCGCTCGAGCTCCCGCCTCACGACGGCGTGGTGCCGCTCCAGCAGGTCGCGCCAGCCGGCATCGCCCAGCTCCGCCGCCCGCTCGGTCGACCCGACGACGTCGGTGAAGAGCACCGTCGCGAGCACGGTGTCCGGGATGTGGTGCTGCGGCGCTCCGGCGAGGAAGGCCTCGATCGCCTCGACCGCGTAGTCGTTCTCCTGCATCGCGCCTCCGACGCCGGGGACGGCCACGAACTCGGACCCCCGGATCGCGGCGGCGACACGCTCAGCCGCGTCGGGGCGGGACTGCTTGGCGATCACCAGCGTCGGAACGCGGATCGCCGGCAGCACATCCGTGATGTCCAGATCGATCTGCATGCGACGGAACTCCATCCAGGACGCGGGGCTCGCGGTGAGTCGGTGGTGCCAGATGAACCAGTCGAGGTACTCACGATCGGCCGCCCACTGGGGGTTGATCGCCGTGGCGAGCCGCTCGAGGTACTCGCGTGTGCCCCAGTGATCCCGATCGCGCTCGGCATCTCGCAACGCGTCCTCTCGCGCGGCGCGGTCCCCGCTGAAGCGCCCGCCGGACGGGTCGAACAGGATCAGGCGGTCGACGCGGCTCGGATAGGTCGCGGCGAAGTACGCGCAGGTAGCCGAGCTCTCCGCCCAGCCGACGAGCGTCGCGCGTTCGCCCCCGGCGTCGTCCATCACGACGCGGATGTCGTCCATCCGCGACTCGACCGTGAACCCGCGTGGCCGGTCCGAGAGGCCGACGCCCCGCGGGTTCACGATCAGCAGCCGCCGGCCGGTCGCGAGCCGCTCGGCCAGCGCTGGGAACCGCGGCGCGTGCCACAGCGTGTAGATATTGGCGAGGAACGGCATGAAGACGAGGTCGTCCGGGCCCTCGCCCAGCTCCTGGTAGGCGATCGCCACGTCGCCGCTCCAGGCGTAGTTGACGTCGGGAATCTGCACGGAACGCGCAGTCTCCTAGACTCCTTGTGTGGCGACAACGGCAACTGAAAAGCCGCTCCTGATCGGCGGCGAGTGGGTCGAAACCGGGGCGTGGCAGGAGGTGCGCTCGCCGTACTCGGGCGACGTCGTCGGTCGTGTGGCCAAGGCCGGCGCCGACGAAACTCGGCGCGCGATCGACGCCGCCGAGCGGGCGATGCACGAACCCCTGCCGCGGCACAAGCGCGCAGAAATCCTCGTCAAGGTCGCGGGAGCCCTCGGCCGGCGGCACGAGGAGGTCGCACGGATCATCTCCGACGAGGCCGGCAAGCCGATGAAGGCCGCGAAGGTCGAGGCCGCCCGGGCGATGTCCACCTACACCTTCGCCGCGGTCGAGGCCCGGAAGCTCACGGGCGAGACAATTCCGATGGACGCCTCCCAGGCTGGAGAGGGGAAGCTGGCGCTGACGCTGCGCGAGCCCGCGGGCGTCATCGGTGCGATCAGCCCGTTCAACTTCCCGCTCAACCTCGTCGCACACAAGATCGCTCCCGCCCTGGCGGCCGGCTGCGCCGTCGTCCTCAAGCCGGCGAGCCAGACGCCGCTCTCGGCGCTCCTCCTCGCCGAGCTCGAGACGGAGGCGGGGCTCCCGCCCGGCTGGCTGAACGTGCTGGTCGGCCCGTCGTCCGAAATCGGCGACGTGCTCGTCGAGGACGAGCGGGTGAAGGTGCTGACCTTCACGGGCTCGAGCGGCGTCGGCTGGGGGCTCCGGGAGCGGGCGCCGAGGAAGAAGGTCAACCTCGAGCTCGGCAACTCAACGCCCCTGATCGTCGCAGGCGATGCCGACCTCGAGGCGGCCGCGTCGGCCACGGCGACCCACGGCTTCTCCTTCGCGGGGCAGAGCTGCATCTCGATCCAGCGCGTCTATGTCGAGCGCGGCTCGTATGACGAGTTCGTCGACCGCCTGGTGCCGAAGGTCGAGCAGCTCGTGCTGGGCGACCCCGCCGACGAGGAGACGGACGTCGGGCCGGTGATCGACGACGACGCCCGCGACCGGATTTTCGACTGGCTCGGGGAGGCGCGAGGCGCGGGCGCCGAGATCCTCACCGGGGGTGAGCTCGAGGGCGAGCTGATCAAGCCCACGATCGTGGCGAAGGCGAGCCCGGACCTGAAGGTCTCGTGCGAGGAGGTCTTCGGGCCGGTCGTCGTCGTCAACCCGTACGACACGCTCGACGACGCGATCGAGCTCGCGAACGGCACCCGCTACGGGCTCCAGGCCGGGATCTACACCTCGAGCCTCGAAACCGCACTACAGGCCGCGCAGCGGCTCGAGTTCGGCGGCGTCACGGTGAACGAGGCGCCGACCTTCCGAGCCGACCAGATGCCGTACGGCGGCGTCAAGGACTCCGGCAACACCCGTGAGGGACCGGCGTACGCCGTGCGGGAGTTCACCGAGCCGCGCCTGGTCGTGATCGACCTCTAGACCGGGCGGGGCGGCCGAGACAGGTCCGCAGGACCAGCTACATTCGGACGCTGATGCCTGGTCTGTGGCCGTTCGGCCGGGAGCGCCGTGCGCGCTCCGCCGAAGGAGAGGCGCCCCGGCGCTCCATGCACCCGAACGCGCTCAAGCGCGAGCGGCGGGCGCTCCTGCGCGAGCGCGAGGACCGGATCCGGGACCTCGGCGGCCTCGTCTTCGAGATGTTCAGGCGTGACCGCTTCCGTGTCGAGCTCGTGACCGAGCGCTGCTCCGACCTCCTCGCGCTCGACGAGCGCCTCGAGGAGATCGACTCTCTTCTCGCCGCCGCCTCCCAGCGCGGCGGGCCGCGTTGCGCCTGCGGCGCGCCCCTCGCCTGGAACTCGCACTTCTGCGCCAACTGCGGCCGGCCCGTCGGGCCGCAGCCCGTCGTCGCCTGCGCCCGGTGCGGCTCGCCGCTGCCGGCCGACGTCAGCTTCTGCGGCACCTGCGGCAGCGCGGTCGAGCGCCCCCCGGAGCTCCCGGAGGACACGCAGGAGGATCCGGCGCCGAAGGAACCGGCCGAGGTCTAGATGGCCGCGGAGCCGCAGACGCGGTGTCCGCGCTGCGGCACCCCGGCCGAGCCGCTGCAGGAGTACTGCCTCGAGTGCGGTTTGCGGCTGCGCACGCCCGGCCTCGTCCCCGCGCTCGCTTCGGGCTGGCAGCGGCGCGTGCGCTGGTACCCGGGCGACTGGATTTGGCCGTCGCTACTCGCGCTCGTCGTCGCCGTCGTCGCGGCGAGCGGTGCGATCCTCTGGACTCGGGAGGCGGAGAGCGCGCCCCCGGAGACGCTCGTCGGGGACACGTCCGCGCTTCCGACGGTGACGGAGACCCAGGCGACCGCGCCGACCGGGACGACGCCCACCGTGCCGACGGCGCCCACTCGCACCACGTCGACAACGCCGCAGCCGCAACGCACGAGAACGCTGACGGCCTGGCCCCAGGGACGGAACGGCTGGACCCTCGTCGTCGCCTCCCTCCCGGCCTCCGCCGGTCGGAAAGCCGCCGTCGCGAAAGCGAGGCAGGCGCTCGGCGCCGGCCTGACACAGGTCGGGGTGTTGGACTCGTCTGAGTACTCCAGCCTCCATCCCGGCTACTTCGTCGTCTTCAGCGGCAATTACGACTCGCTGAGCGAGGCGCAAGACGCGGCCTCGCGGGCGGCCCAGAAGGGCTACGGCAACGTCTACGCGCGCCGCATCACCT
Organism: Gaiellaceae bacterium; assembly: GCA_036520235.1. Taxonomy (GTDB): domain Bacteria; phylum Actinomycetota; class Thermoleophilia; order Gaiellales; family Gaiellaceae; genus JACDAN01. Next base: position 8,842 of record DATDKA010000188.1, on the reverse strand, counting down.
CCTGACTCGGACTAGCTAGGCGGCTTCGGCCGAGGTCTCGAGGTGCTGGTGCGACGGGCAGTAGTCGCGCTCGGGAAGCGGTGTGCGCTGGCACGGCTTGCCCTTCCGCGTCGTCGCGCGGCAGCGCGGCGCGCCGCCGTCGAATGCCCCGGCCTCGATCTGCTCGGAGATGAAGGCAACCGCGGCGCCGACACCCTCCTCGACGACCCACGCGACCTGCGCCTGCGCGCGGATCGGGAAGTACCGCCGGATGTCCTGGAAGAGCGCCCTGTCGGGCTTCGAGAAGTACAGAGGGTCCTTCGCCAGCCGCTCCATCGTGTCTTCGCATGCCGCGAGCACCGCCCGCCGGTACTCGGCCTGTGTGTCGGCCGGGACGTACGGATCGATGAGATCCTTGATCGAGCGATAAATCGCCCGTGAGTACTGATACATACGGTTCTGAATCGCGAGCTTCTGAGCGTCCATGGTTATGTAGCAGCTCCTCGATTAAGCGGCGGCAAACGTCTGTTAGGAACGGATAAACCGTCTCCCGAGCGGTGGGGCCTCGTGAGCATAACGCGTCTCGAGCCGTGTCACAAAGTCCCGCCCGAGGTTGTCTCGGACGACAACGTCCGACGATTCGACAGAATACCGCGGCCGTCCCATGTCGCACGACACCGACAAGCTCATCCGCCAGCTCTCGCTCGTGGCCTTCCTGATGGCCGAGCGCCGGGCGCTGACCGCGCGGGACGTCAAGGGCAACGTCGAGGGCTATTCCGAGATGTCGGACGAAGCCTTCGCGCGGCGGTTCTACTCGGATCGGGCGGAGCTGATCGCGCTCGGCGTCCCGCTCGATTCGCAGCGCGACGAGTTCACGGGCGAAGAGCTCTACACGCTTCGCTCGGAGCGCTATTTCCTCCGCGAGCTGAGCCTCGAGGACGAGGAGCTGGCCGCGCTCCAGACCGGGCTCTTCATGCTCGAAGGCACATTCGCGTACGCCGAGCCGCTGCGGCTCGCACTCCAGAACCTCGCCCTCGGCCGGCCCGGCTTCGATCAGCCGCCGACCGACACAGCGGACCGCGTCGAGATCCGCGAGGTGGACTACTCACCGGAAACGCCGGGGCGCCTCGCCAAGCTCGAGAGCGCGATTTCCAAGCAGCGAACGGTGAAGTTCGGTTACCGGGCGATCACACGCGACGAGGAGAAGGAGCGGACGATCGACCCGTATGCGCTGCTGCTCGACGGCGGCCGCTGGTACGTGATCGGGCGGGACCACGATCGCGACGCGATCCGCACCTTCCGTGTCTCGCGGATCCGGGGCGAGATCCGCCTCGCGACCCGGCGTGAGCGCGACTTCCGGCTTCCGGAGGACTTCGACGTCGAGTCCTACCGGAACCGCGCGAACTGGCAGATCGGCGACATCGAGGGCGAGGCCCGCATCGAGGTCGCCGGAGACACGGCCTGGTGGGTCGAGCGCGTCTTCGGAAAGGCCGGGCGGCTCGAGGACGGAGTCTTCGTCACTCCGTACGCGAGCCTCGGCGTGCTGGCGCGGTGGATCCTCAAGCAGGACGGCCGGGCCGTGCCGCAGGCGCCGGCGGAGCTGCGCCGGACCGTGAAGGCCGCCCTGCAGAGCGTGCGCGAGCGCCACGAGGGCGCGCCGCCGAAGCTCGCGGCTGAGTCGCCGCGCGACGACGACGCGGAGGCGCCCGAGCGGCCCGGGTCACCCGTGGCGCCGGAGCGCTTCGGCCTCTTGCAGGCGCTGCTCGCCTACCTCCTCGACGCCTGCGGCGAGGAAACCGAGGCGGAAATTCCCGCGCAGGACCTGCTCGACCGCTTCCGGATCCCGGCGGAGTCGCTCGAGGAGCACCTCTCACTGCTCAACCTCGTCAACTTCGGCGGCGGGTGCTACGCCGTCTACGCCGAGCTGCGCCGAGACGTCGTGCACGTAGACAAGGAGCTCTTCGGGGACACCTTCCGCGCACCGCCGCGCCTGACTCCGCTCGAGGCGCGGGCGATCCGCCTGGCGCTCGAGCTCGTCGGCCCGATGATCGCCGCTGACGCGCACACGCCGCTCGAGCGCGTGCGCCGAAAGCTCGAGGAGACCTTCGGCGAGTTCGAGCTCGCGCAGACGCCGGAGCCCGACGTCCCGCGCGCCGAGGAGGACTTCGTCTCGACCTTCAGCGACGCCATCCGAAACCGCAAGCTCGTCGAGATCGAGTATCAGAAGGAAGGCGAGAAGGAGCCGTCGGCCCGCGTGATCGAGCCGTATCAGCTCGAGCGGGAGCTCCCGTACTGGTACGTCCACGCCTACGACCGCTCGAGCGACGCCTCGCGGAGCTTCCGCCTCGATCGGATCCGCAGCGCGAAGAAGCAGCGCGAGCGGTTCGAGCGGCGACCCGAGTTCGACCCGCAGCGCTTCGGCGGCACGCAGACGGTGCGGATCTGGTACTCGCCCGAGGTCGCCCGTTGGGAGGTCGAGCGCGGTGCGACACCGCTCGCCGACGGCTCGGCCGTGCGGGAGACACCCGCCGGCGAGGACTGGCTGATCGGCGAGATCCTCTCGTACCGCGGCGAGGCGGTCGTCCTGGAGCCCGCGGAACTTCGCAAGAGCGTCGCCACCCGTGCGAAGGAGCTCGCGCGCGAGCTGAACGTCGCGCGCGTGGCGGCAGCCGCGTCGAGCTAGGACTCTAGAGCGGCAGCGAGAGCGAGAAGGTCGCGCCCTGCTGCGGGTGCGAGTGGACGCCCAGGGAGCCGCCATGGGCCTCGGCGATCGAGCGGGCGATGAAGAGCCCGAGCCCCGTTCCCGGCTTCGCCGTGTCTCCCGTGTGCGCGCGGCCGAACTTCTCGAAGATCACGAGCTGGTGCTCGGGCGCGATCCCAGGCCCGCTGTCGACGACGTCGATCAGGACTTGCCCGTTCTCGGTCTGGGCCTCGACGCGCACCTCCTCGCCGGGGCGCGAGTACTTCACGGCGTTGTCGATCAGGTTGATCAGCACTTGGCGAAGCCGGTCGCGGTCGCCGCGCACCGTCGGGATCGGGTCATGGACGACGGCGCGCACCGGAACCTCGTCCTGGCCGTGCTCCGCCGCCGCCGCCGTGACGCGGACGAGCTCGGCCAGGTCGACGTCCGTGAAGCTGTAGCTGAACGTGCCGGCCTCGATCCTCGAGGTGTCGAGGACGTCGCCGATCAGCTCCGCGAGTCGCGAGGTCTCGTGCGCGATCAGGCCGAGAAACGACTCGCGCTGGTCCGGCGTGAGCTCCCGCCAGCGCATCTGCAGCGTGCGGGCCGAGCCGATCACGGAGGCCATCGGGCTGCGGAGCTCGTGCGAGACGAGCGAGACGAAGTCGGCCCGCAGTGCGGACAGGCGCCGCAGCTCCTCGGCGGTCGTGCGCTCAGCCTCGTAGGCGCGGATGTTCTGGACGGCGGTGCCGACGAGGCGGCCGAGCAGGCTGAGGAGCTCGATCTCACCGGTCGTGAACGCGCGCGGTTCACGACGGACGACGGAGAGCGCGCCGATGATCTCCGGGCCGGCGAGCAGCGGCGACAGGACGCGCGAGAGGAGACCGAGGTCGCGGAAGTCGTGCTCCTCGTCGAACTCCGGCTCGCTCATGTCCTGGCGGTAGAGGACCTGGCCCTTGACGAGCTCGACCATCGCCGACCCTCGTACCGGGTGCACTGAGCCTGGCGGAAACACGGTTTCCGAAGCCGCCCCGGCCGTGGCGAAGACGCGCAGGTTCGCGTCCTCCATCAGCAGGATCGCCGTCCGATCGAACGGGACGAGGCCGCGAAGCTCACGGATGAACGCCGCGAACGCCTGCTCGAGCTCGAGCGACGACGACAGCGCGCGGGCGCAGCGGTTCGTCGCGTCGAGGATGTCGGCACGGCGGCCCAGCTCGTCCCGTAAGGCCTCGGCGTCCGAGGCTCGTGAGGTGGCCGAGCGCCGCTCGGAGCGAAGGCTGTCCACCAGCGACCCGATCACCGCGCCGAGGGTCAGCTGAATCGCGACGGGGAAGAACACCCGCTCGTACTCGAACCCCGTCGGCGGAAACGGGTCCTCCCGGAGCCACTCGATCAGGCCGATCATGGCGGCGGACACGAGCGGCATCGCCAGGCCCCCGCGGAGGCCGAAGCGCAGTGCGGCCTCCACGACGGGGATGTAGACGAGCTGTCGGATCGAGACGCCGGGCTCGAACGCGTAGATCGCGACGTAGGCGTAGGTCACTGCCGTGTCGAACGCGAGCGCGCCGAGGCCGATCCGCCGCCACTCGCGGCGGGGCGCCCGGTAGGCGAGCACGAGCAGGGCGATGCTCCCGATCGCGAAGAACGCGGTGACGACCCAGGCCAGGCTTTCGTAGCTGACCGGGCGGTGGCGCGCAAGCAGCGTGACCTCGACGACGGCGAAGACGACCGCGAACAGCCGCACCCATCCCATCCAGACCTCGGTCCTGGAGATCGACCTCCCTCTCGCTGACTCGGCGATGGCCGTCACGGTCTACGGATTGTGACGTTCGGACAGGCGAGCTACCGCCCAGGCGCCGTGCTCGGCGAGCAGCGGATCGCGGGAGGCCGCGTACGTCTCGGCCAGGGGCAGGTCGTCCGGCCGACCGTTGTTGCCGAGCGCGATCAGCGCGTTCCGGCGGAGGAATCGGGGGTCGTTCCGCGGCACGAACAGGCGGTCGTAGCGCAGACGCAGGTCGGCATCCTCAGCCTCGAGCCAGTCGACGAGGGAGACGACCGGCTCCGCCTGCTCGGGGACCGGCTCGTCGGCGCGCCGCTTTTCGATCCCGCGGTTCCACGGGCAGACGTCCTGGCAGATGTCGCAGCCGTAGACGCGGTCCTCGAGCGCCTCGCGGTACGGCTCGGGCGCCACGTGCTTCGACTGCGTCCAGTAGGACAGGCACTTGTTCGAATCAACCGTCCCCGGGTCGTCGAGCGCCCCGGTGGGGCAGGCGTCGATGCACAGCCGGCAGGAGCCGCAGTCGAGGTCGAGCGGCGGCGTGGGTTCGAGCTCGGCCGTGGTGACGAGCGTCCCGAGTACGACCCACGAGCCGTGCTTTCGCGTGATCAGCATCGTGTTCTTCCCGTAGAACCCCACGCCTGAGCGCGCCGCCGCCTCGCGGTCGACGTGCTGGTTCGCGTCCACGAGCACGCGGTAGTCGCCGCCGAGCCGCCGGCCGAGTGCGTCGAGCCGCCCTCGGAGCTCGGCGTACGCGTCGCGCCAGGTGTACCGCGGAAGCCGCCCCTCCCCTGGTCCCGGCTCCGGGCCCGGCACGTAGTAGCAGTAGGCCGCGGAGACGACGGTTCTGGCGCGCGGAAGCAGCGACTCGGGGTGGCACGAGACCTCCGGACGGGCCATCGTGAACCGGAGATCGGCGAACAGGCCCTTGGCGCGGCGCTCGCGGATGTGCCGTTCGGTCTCGTCGTACGGCGCGGCGGGCGCGGCGCCGACGGCGTCGAGCCCGAGCTCGTCGGCCAGCCGTTCCAGCTCCCTGGCCGTCATGCGCCTGATTGTGCCTAGGATCGCCCGCTGTGAAGGCGGTGCGGATCCACGAGGACGGCGGGCCGGAGGTTCTGCGCTACGAGGACGCGCCCGACCCGGAGCCGGGACCAGACGAGGTTCTGATCCACCTTCGGGCGGCGTCGCTCAACCGCCTCGACCTCTGGGTGCGCCAGGGGCTTCCCTCCGTACCGAAGCCGCGGATCCTGGGGGCCGACGGCGCCGGGATCGATTCAGCGGGACGGCGGGTCGTGATCAACCCGGGGGTCGAGCACGGCGAACAGATCTCCGTGATCGGCGAGCACACCGACGGGACGCATGCGGAGCAGATCGCCGTTCCCGCCTCCAACGTGTACGAGCTCCCAGGCGACATCTCGTTCGAGGAGGCGGCCGCGTTCCCGCTCGTCTTCGAGACCGTCTACCGGATGCTCGTCACCCGGGCAGGCCTGGCGGAAGGCGAATGGGTCCTGGTCTGGGGTGCCGGGAGCGGCATCGGCTCGGCCGCGCTCGTGCTGGCGAAGGCACTCGGCGCGAACGTGGTCGCGACGTCCTCCAGCGACGAGAAGCTCGCGACGGCGAGCGAGCTCGGCGCAGACGCCGTCGTGAACCACCGGACCGGCGACGTGGTCAAAGCGGTGAAGGAGGCGACCGGCGGTCCCGGCGTCGACGTCGTCGTCGAGCACGTCGGCGAGGCGACGTGGCAGCAGACGCTCCAGTCGGTCCGCCCCCGCGGCCGGATCGCCGTCTGCGGCGCGACGAGCGGCCCGAACCCGCCGGCGGCGCTCCACCGGGTCTGGTGGAAGCAGCTGACGATCCTCGGCTCGACCATGGGGACGAAGCAGGACTTCGAGGGCGCCTACGAGCTGGTGCGAAGCGGCAAAGCGAAGCCGGTCGTCGACTCGGTGTTCCCGCTCTCCGAAGCTCGCGCAGCGCACGAGCGAATGGAGAGCGGCGAGCAGTTCGGGAAGATCGTCCTCGCTATTCCGGGGTGACGTAGGCGGCGGTCAGGCCGCCGTCGACCACGAACGTGGCGCCGTTCACGTAGGACGACTCGTCGCTGGCGAGGAACAGGGCAGCGTTGACGATCTCCTTCGGCTTCGCCAGCCGGCCCATGGGGAGGTGGACGCGACGTCGCTCGTAGGCGGCGGGGTCGTCGCCGAAGATCCGCAGCAGGAGCGGCGTCTCCACCGGCCCCGGGCAGAGCGCATTGACGCGAACGCCCTGCCGCGCGAACTGCACCGCGAGCTCCCGCGACAGCGACAGGACGGCGCCCTTCGAGGCCGTGTACGAGATCTGCGAGGTGGCTGCGCCGAGGATCGCGACGAACGACGCGACGTTGATCACCGAACCTCCGCCCCGCTCGAGCAGGCGCGGGATCCCGTACTTGCAGCACAGGTAGACGCCCTTCGTGTTCACGTCCTGGACGCGCTGCCAGGCGTCGGGCTCGGTCTCGAGGATCGAACCGTCCTCCGCGGGCGAGATGCCCGCGTTGTTGTAGAGGACGTCGACGCCCCCGTAGCGGTCGGCGGCCGCGGCGTACATCGCCTCGACGCTGGCGGGGTCGGCAACGTCGACCGCCACGGCGAAGGCGTCGCGGGCCTCCGAGGCCGTCTGCTCGGCCGCATCGGCGTCGACGTCGGCGACGCAGACCTGCGCGCCCTCGTCGGAGAAGACCAGCGCCGCCTCGCGACCCATGCCGCCGCCGGCGCCTGTGATCACGACCACCTTCCCGTCGAGGCGGCCCATGGCCTCAGGCTTGGGTGGCGACGTAGACGTTCTTGAGCTCGGAGTAGCCGTCCATGGCGTGCATGCCGAGCTCTCGCCCGAAGCCCGACTGCTTGAACCCGCCAAACGGCGTCGAGACGCGCACCGACGTATTCGAGTTGACGGAGAGGACGCCGGCGTCGATCGCCCGCACCACCCGCATGGCCCTGCCCACGTCCGTGGTCCAGACCGACCCGGAGAGCCCGTACGGCGTGTCGTTGGCGATCCGCACCGCCTCATCCTCGCTTTCGAAGGGAATCACGGCGGCGACCGGGCCGAACACCTCCTCGCGCGCAACGGGGTCGTCATTGGTCGCCTCCACGAGCGTGCAGGGGAACCAGAAGCCCGGTGCGTCAGGTGAGTTGCCACGAAAGACAACATTACCGTCAGCGTAGGACGACACCTTCTCACGGTGCTCCGCCGAGATCAGCGGCCCCATCTCGGTCGCGTCGTCCTCCGGGTCTCCGACCCGCACCTGGCCCGTGCGCTCCACCAGGAGCTCGAGAAACCGGTCGTACGCGCTCCGCTCGACGAGGATCCGTGAGCGCGCGCAGCAGTCCTGACCGGCGTTCCCGAACACCGCGTAGGGCGCTCCCGCAGCCGCCGCATCCAGATCGGCGTCGGCGAAGACGACGTTGGCGGACTTGCCGCCGAGCTCGAGCGTGACGCGCTTGATCGTCGCGGCCGCGCCTTCCATGACCCCGCGCCCGACCTCCGTCGACCCGGTGAACCCGATCTTCGCGACGTCCCGGTGCTCGACCAGCCGTCTTCCGACAACCGATCCCGGACCAGGCACGACGTTGAGCACGCCCTCTGGAATCCCGGCTTCGAGCGCGAGCTCCGCGAGCCGCAGCGCCGTCAGCGGCGTCAGCTCGGCGGGCTTCAACACGACCGTGTTCCCGCAGGCGAGTGCCGGGCCGAGCTTCCAGCTCGAGATCGCGATCGGGAAGTTCCAGGGCACGATCAGCCCGACCACACCGAGCGGCTCCCGGAAGGTCATGTCGACGCCGCCCGCAACCGGAATGGTCTCGCCGTGGTGCTTGTCGACGGCGCCGGCGTAGAAGTAGAAGACCTCCGCGACCATCCCGACCTCGCCCCGCGAGTCCTGAATCGGCTTCCCGACGTTGCGCGTCTCGAGCAACGCGAGCTCCTCACCGTGCTCCTCGACGAGTGCCGCGAGCCGCCGCAACAGCCGCGCACGGTCCGACGGGGCAACTGCGCGCCAGCTTGGGAACGCCGCCTTCGCGGCCGCAACCGCAGCGTCCGTCTCATTCACCCCCGCGGAGGGAAGCTCGGCGATCGGCTCCTCGGTCGCCGGATTGACGACCGTGATGCTCATGCGTCCATCGTGACGTGGCCCGGCTCCGACGCAACGCGCTCGAGCCACGACCGGACAGCCGGGTAGCCCGCCAGGTCGAAGCCACCCTCGTCGGCGACGTGGGTGTAGGCATAGAGCGCGATGTCGGCCAGGGTGAGACCGTCGCCGACGAGGTACTCCCGCCCATCGAGGTGCCGCTCCATCGCCGACAGCGCCCTGTGGCCCGCATCCATCCGGGCGGGCAGCCGTCTGGCATACGCCTCCTCCGGTTGTCCAGAGTACG
>DATDKA010000187.1:0-16222 GCA_036520235.1 Gaiellaceae bacterium | reverse complement strand
GCGCCCGACGATCGGGGCCATCATGCTGGCCATCCGCTCGCCGGGCGCGAGCTCGCCGATGACTAGGTCGGCCTCGCCGAGCATGCTGTTCAGGTGAAGGTCGAGACCCGGCAACCAATCGCCGGAGCCGAGCCCCAGGCTCGTCGTCAGTACGACCGCGTTCCCGTCCCGGTCGACCACTGTCAGGTTGGTCGTGTCTCCGTTCCCCTCCGGCCCGCCCCGAAGGGCCTGCGCGAGCCGTACAGGACCACGTCCCGTTAAGAGCTCGAGGATCGGAAGCGGGCTGTTCAAGGCCGCTCGCGTCTCAAGGGTGACCCCTCGGTAGTCGGCGCGTACGGGCTCCGCCCACCGGGGCTCGTACGTGGACAGATCCTCGTGCGTCACCAGGCCGCCTCGCTCCTCCATCAGCGCGACCAGGGCGTGCTCGAGGGTCGGACTGCGCGCGCCTTCCGCCTCGACCGCCTCGAGCGCCGGAACGAGGCCGGGCTGCTCCAGCCGATCGCCGTCCTCGAGGAGCCGCCCGCGGGGCGAGTAGATCCGCTCGCCCTCGCGCATCGTCATCACCGCCGAGAGCATCCGCAGGCAGGCCGTGTGCGCAGGGAGCATCTCAACGCCGTCGTGCGCCAGGCGGAGCGCCGGCTCGACGAGCCGCGGCCAGGGCAGGCTGCCGTGCGCGCGCCAGAGCTCGCCCAGCCCAGGCAGCACACCCGGCACACCGCAGGATCCGATCCCGACCGCGTAGTGGACGAGCTCCGCGCCGAACGGCACCTCGAGCTGTGTGAGCTCCACCTCCCGGCGGTCGGCGCCCAGCCCCGGCACGGCGACGAAGAAATCGAGCGTTCGCGCGTCGCCGTCCCACAGCACGGTCCCGTGGCCTCCGCCGAGCAGGCCCGTCATGACCGTCTCGGCCACGCAGGAGGCAAGCGAGGCGGCCACTGCGGCGTCCGCGGCGTTTCCGCCCTCCTCGAGGATCTCGATTCCGGCCTCGACGGTCGCCGGGTGCCCGGCGGCGACGGCAGCCCTCATTCGACGCGGACCGCCAGCGTCCCGAAGCGCACGACGCCGTGGCGGGGGAAGTCGAACCGCTCGCCGCGCCACTGCCCTTCGAGGATCTCGAACTCCGCGTCCCGGACCGGCCTGGCGCGGACGCCGGGCCACGACTGCTCCTCGCCGGTAAGCGAGTTGACCTCGACGACCGCCAGCCGCAGCATGCCGTCGTCCGCCGCCAGCTCGAGCTCGAGCCCCTGTCCGTGGTACCGGCCGGCGAAGGTCTCCAGCGCGGCGGGGGAGAGCGGATGGTCCTCCGCCCGGTCCGGCGTCAGCCCGAGCCGCCTCGTCACCTGCCTGATCGGCGCGAGCCCGCGGCTCGAGTTCGCCAGGGCGGCGACCGCCACCTGCTCCTCGGGGACGAGGAGCAGGAGCGACTGGTAGCCGGCGACGGAGCCCATGTGCTCGACCGCCGTCCGGTCTCCGCGCCTGGTCACGAACCAGCCGAGGCCGTACCGGAAGCCCGGCCCGTCGACGTGTGGCCGCTGGAGCTCGGCGATCGACTCCGACCGCAGCGGCCCCGGTCCGCCAAGGTGGTTGGCGGCGAAGTCGAGCAGATCCTCGACGTTCGACCACAGTCCGCCCGACGGCCGCCGCGCGCGTGGATACGTGTCGTCGGCCGGCCGGTGCTCGTCGGATCCGGGCTCCAGCTGGTCGTGGCCCGGAACGCCGGCCTCCGGCTCGAAGCCGGTCGCGGAGAGGCCGAGCGGCGTGAGCACTCGCTCCTCCATCGCCGCCTCGAAGGTCGTCCCGGCCGCCGACGCGATCGCCGCGCCGACGAGCCAGTAGCCGGCGTTCGAGTAGGCAAAGAGCTCGCCCCGCCCGACCGGAAGCCGCTCCGGGTCGAGTCGGGCCAGCCGCTCGAGGGCATCGTCCCCGTCGCCCAAGCCGTCGAAGGCCTCCGGCCACTCCGTCGCCAGCCCGCCCTGGTGGCTGAGCAGCTGGCGGAGGGTTGCCTCGACCGGCGACTCCGGAGGCGGCTCGTCGAGCTCCAGCAACCCGTCCTGCACGAGTGTCATCGCCAGCGTGGCGACGAACGGCTTCGTGATCGAGGCGATCCGGAAGACGCTCTCCGGCGTCACCGGCTCCTCCTCGCCCAGCCGGAGGACGCCGTCGGCGGCGACCGTCACCTCACCATCGCGCACCACGCCGACGGTGAGGCCGGGCACGCTCCAGCGCTCGCGCGCCTCGCCGGCCAACGTCGCGAGCTGGGCGTCGGAAACCGGCTCCATCAGGCGGCTGCTACCCTACCGACGCCCGCAGATCCGGCTCGCCATGCCGCTTCCGCATGGCCGGCGGGAACTGCGGATTCGCGCATCAAGGAGGCTCAATGACCCTCAGCAAGGAAGCAAAACAGGAGATCATCGGCAAGCACGGCCAGGGCGAGGCCGACACCGGCTCGGCCCAGGTGCAGATCGCGCTGCTGACCGCGCGCATCAACGAGCTGACCGAGCATCTGCGCACGCACGCGAAGGATCACTACTCGCGGCGCGGCCTGCTCAAGCTCGTCGGTCGCCGCCGCCGGCTCCTGAACTACCTGCAACGCAAGGATCTCGAGGGGTATCGAGCCCTGATCAAGGAGCTGGGCCTCAGGCGGTAGTCCGAGTCCGGCCCCGAAGCAGGAGGGTGGAAGTTTGAGCGAGCTCCTTCCGCAGGAGTTGGTTCAAACCTCCACCTTCCACGAGAAGTGGAGGAACGATGAGCATCGCAGTAGCAGGCCCGACCAAGGTCTCCGTAGAGATCGGTGGTCAGGAGCTGAGCTTCGAGACCGGCAAGCTGGCCAAGCAGGCCGACGGCGCCGTGGTCGTCCGATCGGGCGACACGATGGTGCTGGCGACAGCGCAGGGCCGGATGGAGGCGCGCGAGGGCGCGGACTTCTTCCCGCTCACCGTCGACGTCGAGGAGCGCATGTACGCCGCGGGGAAGATCCCCGGCGGCTTCTTCAAGCGTGAGGGGCGCCCAACCGAGCGGGCGATCCTGACCGCGCGGATGATCGACCGCCCGATCCGCCCGCTGTGGCCGAAGGGCTTCCGCAACGAGGTTCAGGTGATCTGCACCGTCCTCTCCGCGGACATGGTCGTCCCGCACGACATCCTGTGCATCAACGGCGCCTCGGCGGCGCTGATGATCTCGCCGCTGCCCTTCATCGGGCCGGTGGGCGCGGTTCGCGTCGCGCTGATCGACGACGAGTTCGTCTTCAACCCGACGCTCGAGCAGAGCGAGGAGAACAACGCTCTCGACCTGATCGTCGTCGGCACGAAGGACGGCCTGACGATGGTCGAGTCCGGCGGCGACGAGATCCCCGAGGAGCGGCTCCTCGAGGCGCTCGAGCTGGCGCACGCCGAGATCGTGCGGATCTGCGAGGTGCAGGAGCAGCTTCGCGACCAGGTCGGCAAGCCCAAGTGGCTCGACCCCGACGTCACGGCCGACCTCGAGCAGCGCTTCGCCGGCCGCATCGGCGAGTCCATCCAGGAGGTAGGGCTCCGCGAGGCTGCCGCGACCGTGGAGGAGATCCTCACGGAGGAGACCCCGGCGATCGAGATGACCTCGAGCGAGGACGACATCGTCAAGGGAGTCCAGTACAAGCAGAGCCTCGACCAGATCCTCGATCGCGAGCGCATGGCCGCTGTCGATCAGCCGGTCCGGGACCAGTTCGAGGACGCGCTCCGCGAGCTGACCGAGGCCGAGCAGGATTCGAAGGAGTTGCGCTCGGCCAAGCGTCAGCTGCTCTTCGACCGGATCATCGAGACGGTCGAGCTGCCGTTCCCGGTCGGCCCGGCGACGGTCGACGGCGACGGCCCGGTCGTCAAGGACTCGCTCACACGTTCCTGGGTGAAGCGGGCCGCCGAGGCGATCTACAAGGACCTCGTCCGGAAGAAGATCGCGGTGGACAAGCGGCGTCCGGACGGTCGTGCCGCCGACGAGATCAGACCGATCGAGTGTGAGGTCGGGGTCGCCCCGCGCACGCACGGCTCGGGTCTCTTCACCCGCGGCCAGACGCAGATCATGTCGCTACTCACCCTCGGCACCGCCAAGGAAGGCCAGCGGATCGACGACCTGTCGCTCGAGCAGGAGCGGCGGTACATGCACCACTACAACTTCCCGCCCTACTCGGTCGGCGAGACTGGCTTCATGCGCGGGCCCAAGCGCCGTGACATCGGTCACGGGGCGCTCGCGCAGCGGGCGCTCGAGCCCGTGATCCCGGCCGCGGACGAATTCCCGTACACGATCCGCATCGTCTCCGAGACGCTCGAGTCGAACGGCTCGTCGTCGATGGGCTCGGTCTGCGGGTCGACGCTCGCCCTGATGGACGCCGGCGTCCCGATCAAGGAGCCGGTCGGCGGGATCGCCATGGGCCTCGTCAAGGAGGGCGACGACTACGTGATCCTGACGGACATCCAGGGCGCCGAGGACCACCTCGGTGACATGGACTTCAAGGTCGCCGGCACCCGCGCCGGTGTGACCGCACTCCAGATGGACATCAAGATAACCGGCGTCACCCAGGAGATCATGCGGAGCGCGCTCGAGCAGGCGAAGCGGGCGCGCGAGTTCATCCTCGACAAGATGCTCGAGGCGATCCCCGCGCCGCGCGGCGAGCTCCGGGGCCACGCGCCGCGCATCTCGACGATCAAGATCAACCCGGACTTCATCGGGATGGTCATCGGCAAGGGCGGCGAGACGATCCGCGCGCTCGAGGGCGACTACGACGTCCAGATCGACATCGAGGAAGACGGGACGATCCTCATCTACGCCACTGAGGGCGACAAGGCCGATGCGGCGATGACCGCGATCAACGATCTCACCAAGGAGCCGGAGGTAGGGGACACCTACACCGGCAAGGTCGTCAAGACGACGCAGTTCGGCGCGTTCGTCGAGCTGAAGAAGGGCACCGACGGCCTGCTCCACGTCTCGAACGTGGGGCCGGGCCGGGTCGGCCACATCGAGGACGTGATCAACCGGGGCGACGTCCTCGATGTCGTCGTGCAGGAGGTCGACAAGGATCGCGGTCGGATCGGCCTGAAGCTCGTCGCCAAGCATGAGAACGGCGCGATGGTCTCCCCGGAGGAGCTGATCGAACGCGCCAAGGACGCGCCGGAGCGGCCACGGGAGGAGCGTCCCCCGAGGCGTGACGGCGACCGCGGGCGCGGCCGCGGCGGCCGCGGCAGAGGACGCGACTAGGCGCGTCCGTTCAGCGACGAGTTAGCGAGGGCGGCGCGAGCCGCCCTCGTCGTTCTCCGTGCGGGTGTTGAAAGCGCCTGTGCAAAGGCGTGCTCGCGGCGACGGGACAAACGGGTCGTCGGTCGTTAACCGCAATTTCTTGCGTAGGAAGCGTAAAGATTCAGCAGCTTTGTGGTCGGTGCGGTGCCGGAGCGCCGTCTTGTGGACGATGACGCTCTTTCTGTGGAAACGAGCGAGCTCGCGCTGGCTCAGCGGCTCCTCGGCCTGGGCCCGCGGCTGACGACGACCGCGACCCTCGCGCCGTTCGCCAGCCGGCGGTGCGAGCGCGGATTTTGCGACCGGACGAGCTGCCTGGGGGTCGGCGAGTAAACCCACTTCACTGCTCCGAGCCGGCACCGGCTCGCCCGAAGCGCGCGGCTCGCGGCGGCAAGGCGGAGCGCGACGAGCCTCGGAACGACGCACGGAGCAAGCGCGGGCGGTCGTGCGACCGGCGCCGGTGGTGGCGGTGGCGGAAGCGGCGGAGGCGCCGGGGGCGGCGGTTGTGGCTGGGGCGGCGAAGTGAACGTCGCCGTGTACGTCGCCGGAGCCGGAGGAGCGACGATCGTCTGGCTGCGCGTCCCGCGGTTCGACCACGCCGCGAACACGAGGCCCGCCTGTGGGGTCGGCGCGCTCACGTCGACGTGGGAGCCGACGATCACGGTGCGGTCGAAGGGCGCCGGGCCGGCGGTGCTCCCGACGACGAGCTCGAGCCCGGCCGGGTCGGTGAGGAACCGCAGGAGAACCGTGAGCGGGTCGAGCCGGACGCTCTTCGTCGTCGAGAGCCCTTGCGAGTCCGTTGCGGTCAGCGTGAGCTCGAGGTAGGACGGGTAGTCGTGATCCGGTGCGGCGAACGAGCCGCTCTTCACCTGGTCGAAGGTCTCGACGGGGTGGACGTGGCAGGTCGCCGGGCAGTGGTGGAGGACGAGCTGCCAGGTCAGGCGGGAGGCCGGCAGAGCGCCCTCGTTCGGATCGGTCGCAGAGCCTGCAAACGAAATCGTTTCACCCACGCGCCAGGCCGTGCCCGGGGCGGGGGCGTCGATCGTCACCTGTGGCGGCACGTTGTCGGCGCTGACGACGACGGTCGCCGTGGCCGTGCCGGCGTTCCGCGTGTCCGTGACCTTCAGGCGGACGGTGTGCGTCCCCTGCGCGAAAGTGTGGACCGGGCGCGCCGCGGTCGAGTCGGTGGACCCGTTGCCGTCGAAGTCCCACGCGTAGGTGAGGCTGTGCCCGCCGTCGGAGTCGGTCGACGCTGTGCCGTCGAGCTGGCTCGCGAGCGGTGCGGGGCCGTTCTGCGGGTCGGCCGTCGCCACCGCGACAGGCGGCTTGAAGCTGATCCGTCGGACCGTCCCGCCGCTGAGGTCGACGTAGAAGATGTCGCCGCCCGGGCCGGGCTCGAGGTTGACGGGACCGTTTGCGTCGGTCTCGAACACGGCTCGGGTTGCCGGATCGGGGACGCCGCCCGCTCCCGCCCGCATCGTCCAGATGCAGTTGCGCGAGTAGTCGGCCACGAAGAGCGCGCCGTCATAGCCGGGGTACGACGTGCCGCCGTAGAAGGCAAGGCCGGAGATCGAGGAACTGCCCGCCGCGCAGCCCGCAATCGCTTGGTCGTGCCGATAGGAGAAGTACGGCCCGGTAACGGTGGCGGGCGGCGTGTAGAGGCCCTCGCAGAGCGGCAGGTTCAGGGCGTCGTACGTGCCCTGAACGGCGCTACCCTCGTAGCACGGCCAGCCGAAGTTCCGCAGGGTGGAGTCGACCGGCATGCGGTCGATCTCCTCGGTCGTATCCCAGCCGACGTCCCCCACCCAGAGCTCGTTCGTCCCGGGCCGGCGGGTGAAGCGGAACGGGTTGCGGAAGCCATGGGCCAGGATCCGCCGGGCGTTTCCGTCGCTGTCGAACTGGAGCGGATTGCCGGCCGCGCCCGCGCCGGTGCGCCGGTCGACGCGAATGATCGAGCCGTCCAGCGTCACGGGATCGCCGGCGTTTCTCGTCCGGAGGTCCTGCGATCGCAGGGCGCCGCCCTCGGAGGGAGGATCCGCGCACGGGTTCACCGGGTCGCCCCGCTGGCCGTAATCGGCGAACGTGAAGCTCGCACCGTCTCCGGCGCTTGCATAGAGCGTGCCGTCGGCGCCGAACTCGAGGTCGCCGACCGAGTGGCTCGGATACTGCTGGCACCAGCCCTCGATCAGGACCTGCTCCGAGCCGCTCATCTGATCCCCAGCGGCCTGGAGCCGGGACAGGCGGCCCGCGACTACACAGCCGTCGGTCAAGGGGCCGGGGGGCGTGGGGCAGAGGTCCCCCCAGGGCTTGTTGTCGTAGGCATAGAGGACGTAGACGTAGGGCTCCGTCGGAAAGGCCGGGTCGAGGGCGAACCCGAGCAGCCCGCGGTCCCAGTAGTCGTGCACCTTCGTGCCCAGGTCGGCGAAGAGCGTCGGCGTCGTGTCGTCGAGGCTGGAGTAGACGAGGATCCGCCCGCTCTTTTGCGCGACGAACACTCGCCCGTCGGGCGAGAACTTCACCGCCGTCGGGTTCGTCAGCCCTCCGATCGCGACCGTGTCGCGGAATCCAGACGGCGGAGTCCCCGCAGCTGCCACTGCCGGAGCCAGGAGCGCGAGCAGGAAAAACAGCCCACATGCAGGGGCTTTCCACCACCGCGCCGCTCTCGCCCCCAACCTCTTCTCAGAGTAGACGCCGGAGGCCGTACGTGCCAGAGGGGGAAGGCCAATTACGATCCGTCCGATGCAGAAGTACGTCGTCTCCGAGCTCGACTCGGGCCAGCGGGTGATCACCGAGCGCCTCACGCACGTGCGCTCGGTCTCGCTCGGCTACTGGATCGGCGCCGGCTCGCGCGACGAGCGACCCGAGCGCGCCGGTGTCTCCCACTTCATCGAGCACCTGCTCTTCAAGGGGACCGAGCGGTACACCGCCCAGCAGATCGCCGAGGTCTTCGACGGGATGGGCGGCGAGCTGAACGCTGCGACCTCGCGCGAGCACACCGTCGTCTACGCGCGGGTTGCCGACCAGCACCTCGAGACGGCGGTTGACCTGATGAGCGACATGGTCTTCGCCCCGGCCCTCGCCGAAGTCGACTCCGAGCGCGAGGTCGTGCTCGAGGAGATCGCCATGTACGAAGACCAGCCGCAGGAGCTCGTCCACGACCTGATCGCGGAGGCGGTCTTCGGGGACCATCCGCTCGGCCGCCCGGTGATCGGCACGGCCGAGGTGATCTCGACGGTCTCGCGCCGGTCGATCTCCGCGTACCACCGCTCGATGTACGTCCCGGGGAACGTGGTCTTCGCCGCCGCCGGGAATCTGAACGCGAACGAGCTGCTCGGCCTGCTGGAGCAGGCCGAGCAGAAGGTGCGCGAGCCACCGGCCAAGGGCCGTCGCGTTCGCTCGCCGCTCGTGAAGGCGCCTCCGCCGAGCCTCCGCTTCGTCCGGAAGGACACGGAGCAGTACCACGTCTGCCTGGCGGCGCCGGGCATCGCGCGGACCGACCGCCGCCGCTTCGCCGCTTCGCTGCTCGACGCCATCCTCGGGGGCTCGGCGTCATCGCGCCTCTTCCAGGAGATCCGCGAGAAGCGCGGCATGGCCTACGCCGTCTACAGCTTCGCCTCCCAGTACACCGACACCGGTCAGTTCGGTCTCTACGTCGGGACGCGAGAGGAGAACCTCCAGGACTGCCTCCAGATCGCGGCCGAGCAGATCGGCGAGATCGCGGAGGGCGAGCTCAAGCCGAACGAGCTCGACCGCGCGAAGGAGAACCTGAAGGGCCGGATTTTGCTCTCGATGGAATCGACGTCGAACCGGATGAGCCGGCTCGGGAAGTCGCTGATCACCGACACCGAGCTGCTCTCCCTCGACCGGATCGTGGCAGAGATCGACGCCGTGGAGCCCGACGCGCTCGCTGAGCTCGCGGGGATGCTGATGGCGCCCGAGCGCCTCTCGGCTGCCGGCATCGGCCCGAGCGAGGACACGTTCCTCGCCGCCGTCGAGCGGGTGAATCCCGCGCTCGCGGCCGCCGCGGCGTGAAGCTCATCCTCAACGGGCGGAGCGGAAAGGTGGGATCGGTGCTCGCGCCGGCGCTGGAGACGGCGGGGCACGAGCTCGTTGAGCTCGGCGACGCAGAGGCGATGGTCGACTTCACTGCGCCCGAAGTCGTGGAGGCGCACGTCGAAGCGGCACTCGAGGCCGGGGTCCCGGCGGTCGTCGGGACGACAGGCTGGGATCCGCAGGCGTTCGACGGGCTTGCGAGGGAGCGAGGTCTCCAGCTCTTCTATGCGCCGAACTTCGCGATCGGCGCGGTGCTGATGATGCGGCTCGCCGGCGAGGCTGCGCGTTTCCTTCCGCGCGCCGAGGTGGTCGAGCTGCACGCCGAGACCAAGAAGGACGCGCCGTCCGGAACCGCCAAGGCGACGGCCGAGCGAATCGGAGGCGCGGAGATCCACTCGGTGCGGCTGCCGGGACTCGTCGCGCACCAAGAGGTGCTCTTCGGCGGCGACGGGCAGCTGCTCACGATCCGCCACGACGCGTTTTCCCGCGAGGCCTATGTGCCGGGCGTCCTGCTCGCGCTCGAGAAGCTCCGCAGCCTGCCGCCGGGGCTCACCGTCGGGCTCGAGCAGCTGCTCTGATGGAGCTCGAGGTCGTCGACGGGGACATCGCCGCGCTCGAGGTCGACGCGATTGCGAACGCCGCCAACGACCGCCTCTGGATGGGGAGCGGCGTCGCCGGCGCGATCAAGCGGGCCGGCGGCGAGGAGATCGAGCGAGAGGCGGTGCAGCAAGGGCCGATCGCGGTGGGCGAGGCGGTCGCCACCGGCGCGGGCCGGCTTCCGGCGCGCTGGGTGATCCACGGCGCGGTGATGGGTCAGGACCTCCGGACGAACGCCGAGCTCGTCCGCCGGACGACCGAGAGCTGCCTGCGGCTCGCCGACGACCTCGGCGCCGAGTCGCTTGCGCTGCCGGCCTTCGGCACCGGCGTGGGCGGCTTCCCGGTGGACGAGTGCGCCAGGATCATGGTCCCGGCGGCCCGGGCCCACGAGCCCAGTTCGCTGCAGCGCGTGGTCTTCGCCGTCTTCGGTGCGGAGGCCAGGATGGCCTTCGAGGCAGGACTCGCCGCCGGCCGGGAGTAAGATCGAGGCGTGCTGGGCGACGTCCTCACCGCCAGCGTCACGCCCTTCGAGGCCGACGGCACGGTCAACCTCCCGAAGTTCCGCGAGCTGGCGTCGTTCCTCGTCGAGAACGGCTCCGACGGCCTCGTCGTCACCGGCACCACCGGGGAGTCGCCGACGCTGACCGACGACGAGCGCTTCGCACTCTACGAGGCCGCGGTGGAGACGATCGGCGATCGCGCCACGGTGATCGCCGGCACCGGCACGTACGACACGCGCCACTCGGTCCACCTGACGGAGCAGGCGCACGCACTCGGCGTCGACGGCTTCCTGGTCGTGACGCCGTACTACAACAAGCCGCCGCCGCGCGGGATCGTCGAGCACGTGAAGGCAATCGCCGCGGTGACGGACAAGCCGATCGTCTACTACAACATCCCGGCGCGCGTCGTGAATCTGGTCGAAGTCGAGACACTGGCCGAGCTGGCCGAGATCCCGAACGTGGTCGCCGTCAAGCAGGCCTGGGACGACCTCGAACAGGCACGGCGGATCGTCGACGAGACGGGCCTCGCGCTCTACGCGGGCGACGACAATTTGATCCTGCCCTTCCTCCGTCTCGGCGGCACCGGCGGGGTCTGCGTCCACACACACGTCGTCGGGCCCCAAGTGAAGGAGCAGGTAACGCGGTTCAAGGCCGGTGACGTCGAGGCGGCGGTGCGGATCGACGACGAGCTCCAGCCGGCCTACGAGATCCTCGGGGTCACCGTCGGCCCGATCGGGATCAAGGCTGCGCTGAACCTGCTCGGCCACAAGGTCGGCGGGCTGCGGCTGCCGCTCGTCGAGGCCAGCGAGGACGAGCGGGCGACGATCCGAGGCAGTCTCGAGCGCCTCGGCGCGCTCGCGGCTACGCCGGCCTAGAGCCGTCAGGAGACGACGGTCAGGCGCCGTTCCGGCGGCGAGGCCGTCGCGTCGGCGACCGCAAGCCCGATCCGGTCGAGCCGCATCCGCGCCGCGGCGAGCAGGTGCGCGGGGGGCCGCGTCGCCCCACCGAGGACGAGAAAGCCGACGAGGGCGCTGTTCTCGCGCCGGAGCGGGAGCGCCACCGAGAAGCCGTCACGCCCGAGCTCGGAGCCGTCGTCGACGATCAGCTTCTCGTCCGACTCTGACTCCCGCAAGAGCCAGCTCGTGAGCTCCGCAGTGGGCACGTCAGTCGAGCCGCGGGCGAGCTCGATCGTGCCGTCGGTGCGGTCCTCCTCCCAGGCGACGAGGAGCGAGTACTCGAGCGGCCAGGCGGACTCAAAGGCCTCTGCCAGGGCGAAGAACAGCGCGGTGCGGTTGAGCGGGCGCTCCAGCGCCGCCTCCAGCGCCCGGCCGAGGCGGCGCGCGCGCCTGCGTGCGAGGCCCCACAGGGCGAGACCGAGGAGCGAGACGCCCGCGCCGGCGACCGTGAGCTCGATCAGGCCGACACCCAGGCCGACCAGCGCGGTCACCGCGCCGAGCACGACGAGGAGTTCGGGCCGGTGTCGAACGCTCCGCCGCGTCTGGGACGAGGGCGCTGCGCCGGCGCTCTCACGGATCGCCGCGAGCTCGTGCCGCGAAAGCACGTCTCTCGGTCGCTGTCCCCGCTGGACGGCCGCGAACGCCTTGACCACGGTGGGGTGGAACTGGGAGCCGGCATTGCGCTCGAGCTCCGCGAGCGCCTGCTCCGGCGTGAAGGTGTCGCGGAAGGGGCGCTCGGAGGTCATCGCGTCGTAGGCGTCGGCGACGATCAGGAAGTGCGCCGCCAGCGGGACGTTCTCGCCGCGGGCGCCGTAGTAGCCTGAGCCGTCGTAGCGCTCGCGGTGGTACTCGACGGCCTTCGCCTGTTGCGCGGCGAAGCGGAAGCGCTGGAGGAGCCGCGCCGAAAGCCGCGGCGAGCGGCGGATCGCTTCCCAGTCGTGCGTGTTCAGAAGGCCGGTCTTCCGCAGGGCGGCGGCGTCGACAGCCACCTTGCCGAGGTCGTGGAGCCGCCCCGCCCACCAGAGGCGCTGCGCGTCGCCCCTCGGAAAGTCGAGGGCGTCGGCGAGCTCCCGGACGAGTTGCGCCACCCGAAGCGAGTGCCGGTGTGTCGAGGGGTCGCGCTCGTCTACCAGGTTGGCGAACGTCTCGAGCGCCGAGGCGACCTCCCGCCGGGAGACGATCATCCGGCCGTAAAGCCGCTCGATCAGCAGGAGCACAGGGACGAGCAGGGCGGCGTTCCAAAGGTTCGCATCGGCAGCGATCGCAACCGCGCCGCCTAGGGCGACCTCGGCGCCGGCCGAGAGCAGGTCGGGCTCAAAGGCCGACGCTCCTGCACCGAGCCGGGCGACGAGCGTCTTCGTGGCCGAGAAGGCGACGCCGAGGAGGACGAGCCCGAGCAAGTCGTCCGGAAGCGAGATCGAGCCGGTGGCCGAGCCGCCCAGGATGTACGCCCAGCCGCCCGCGAAGGCCGCCAGGCCGAGCGACAGACCACGGATCGCGCTCTCCCGCCAGCCGTCTCCCTGCAGGCGCCGTACCGGCGTCACGCAGACCGTGGAGACAAGCAGCGCGTACCACGGGCCGAGCAGGATCGCCGCGGCCGCCGCCAGGGGCGCGGCGATCGAGAAGCGGTCGGCTTCCTCCGGGTTGCCGAGGTCGTCGTCGCGCCGGTGGAGGAGCTCGGCCGCGATCAGGGCAGCCGCGAGGAGGAGCAAGGCCCGCATATCGCACTGGATCGGCGTCGCGGGCGCATCCCTTGAACGGGGGAACGCCTCCGGGAGCGCGTGGTGGAACAGCGCTCGTCGCAGCGCGGCCCGGCGGCGCAGACTGCGTCCTGCCACGCGCTCCTAGAATGCCGCGATGGCGGAGGACACCCTCAGGATCATCCCGCTGGGCGGCGTCGGAGAGGTCGGCAAGAACATGACCGTCTTCGAGCGCGACGAAGGGATCGTGATCGTCGACTCGGGGCTCGCCTTTCCGCGCGACGAGCACCTCGGCGTCGACCTGATCCTCCCGGACGTCAGCTACCTCGCCGACCGGCGCGACCGGGTGCGCGCGGTGATCCTCACGCATGCGCACGAGGATCACGTCGGCGCCTTGCCGTACCTCCTCCGGGAGGTCGGCGTCCCCGAGGTCTGGGGCACCAGGCTCACGCTCGGGCTCGCGCAGTCGCGGCTCGACGAGCACGGCCTGCTGCAGGCGGCGGACTTGAAGGAGGCGCGGCCGGAGGACGGCCCGACGCGGATCGGCCCGTTCAACGTCGAGTTCGTGCGCGTCGCCCACTCGGTCCCGGACGCGGTCTCAGTCGTGCTCGAGAGCCCGGCTGGTCGGGTGCTCGTCACCGGCGACTGGAAGCTCGACCAGACGCCCGTGGACGGCGTCCGCACCGACGTCGGCCGCCTCGCGGAGCTCGGCAGCAAGGGCATCGACCTCCTGCTCGGCGATTCCACGAATGCCGAGCGGCCCGGGTTCACCGGGTCCGAGCGGCTCGTCGGCGAGGCGTTCGACCAAATCATCCCACGGCGCCAGGGCCGTGTCCTCGTCGCCTGCTTCGCGTCCAACGTCCACCGCATGCAGCAAGCGATCGACGTGGCGGTCGAGGCCGACCGGAAGGTCGCCGTCGTCGGGCGTTCGATGCGCAAGAACCTGAACATCGCGCGGAATCTCGGGTACATCCAGGTGCCGGAGGAGACGCTGATCCGGCCGAACGAGCTCGAGGAGTACCCGCCGGGCGAGGTGCTCATCCTTTGCACGGGCAGCCAGGGCGAGCCGATGTCGGCGCTGACGCGGATCGCGTACCGCGACCACCCGGCGGTCTCGGTCGATCGTGGAGACACCGTGATCATCTCGGCGAAGCCGGTTCCCGGGAACGAGCTCCGCGTCCACGACTCGATCAACCAGCTCGCCAAGGCCGGCGCGGAGGTGCTCCACCAGGAGATCGCGCCAGTCCACGTCTCCGGCCACGCGTACGCGGAGGAGCTTCGGACGATGCTCGGGCTGGTGCGCCCGAAGGCGGTCATGCCAGTCCACGGCGAGTTCCGCATGCTGGCCGCTCACGCGCGGCTCGCGCAGGAGAGCGGCGTTCCGGCCGCCTCGATCGTGCTGCCGGAGAACGGGTCGGTCGTCGAGCTGAGCCCACGGGGAGCGCGCGTGGTGGACGAAATCGACACCGGGGTGACGTTCGTCGACGGCCTCGGGGTGGGAGACGTCCATGATGTCGCGCTCCGGGACCGCCGCCACCTGTCCGAGGACGGCGTCCTGATCATCGTCGCCACCGTAGGAGGGTCGAATGGGGTTCCCTCGAGCCGGCCGGAGGTGATCGCGCGCGGCCTGAGCGAACCGGGCCCGCTGCTCGAGGAGATGCAGGAGGAGGCGGACAAGGTGCTCCGGGACCTCCTACGCGAGAACGTGACCGAGATCAAGCTCCTCCAGGAGCACCTCCACGACTCGATCGCGCAGCTGATCTACGACAGAACGGGGAGGCGGCCGATGATCCTCCCGGTCATAGTGGAGGTATGAAGCCGACCTGGGCCGAGGCGCTGCGCCAGAACGCATGCGAGGACGCGACGGCGCGGCGACTGATCGCGCAGCTGACGGCCTGCGAGGTCTCGGCGCTGGCGTTCTGCCGGCTGCTCGAGCGGTGGGCGAGGGGCGACGCGCAGCCATCGACCGCCGGGAGGCGCCAGGCGGCGCTCCGCCGCGCTGCCGACCGGATCGAGACGGCGCTGACGGGCCTCGAGGATCCGCTCGGCCGTTATCTCCTGGAGCTCCAGCCCGAGCGCGCCGAAGGGCGCTCCTGGTACGGCGAGCCGAGCGCCGCGGAGCTGATGGAGTGGGGGCCGGTTCTGAGCCGAGCCGGTGTCGCGGTCTCCGCCGAGCGCGTGGCACATGTCTACCTCGAGCTCGCCGTGCTCGTTCGCGCGCTCGAGGGGCTGACGACGTCGGTGCGGATGCGGACGGCACCGGATCGGTCGTCGCTCTGGGCGGGGCTCTTCGACCTCCGCGAGAACCTGCTGGACGGCGCGCTGGACGATCTCAGGGCGATTGCCGCGTAGGCGCCGACTAGGCGGCGCCGCCAAGGCAAGGCCGTGACGGCTTTGCCGTCGCGGCCGCCTACGCTCACCGTCGTCGGCTCGGCGAACCTCGATCTGGTCGCAAGGGTGCCGCGACTTCCCCGGCCGGGCGAGACGCTGACGGATGCCACGCTCGACCGCGTCGCGGGCGGCAAGGGTGCGAACCAGGCAGTCGGAGCCGCTCGACTCGGGACGCGGGTTCGCTTCTGCGGCGCGGTCGGGGAGGATGGCTTCGCGGACGAGGCGCTGGCGGGGCTGCCGGAGGCCGGGGTCGAGCTCGAGGTGGCGCGTCGCGGCGTCACGGGGATCGCCCTGATCCTGGTCGACGCCGAGGGAGAGAATCAGATCGTCGTGGTGCCGGGTGCGAATGCCACGGTGGACGCGGTGGCGGGTGGAAACGTCCTCTGCCAGCTCGAGATCCCGGAAGAGACGGTGCGTGCGAATGCCGAGGCCGCCGAGTGGTTCTGTCTCAACGCGGCGCCGGCGAAACCAGTCGACGTCGAACCGGACTTGCTCGTCGTGAACCGGTACGAGTACGAAATGAACTCGCGTGGGAAGCTCGTCGCGCTGACGCTCGGCGAGGAGGGCGCGGTCCTGCTGGAGGGAGGCCGTGAGGTGGCGCGGGCGGCGCCGCCGAGAGTCCAGGCCGTCGACGGCACGGCGGCGGGCGACGCCTTCACCGCCTGCCTCGTCGTCTCGCATCTCGAGGGGCGGGGCTGGGAGGAGGCGCTACGGCGGGCGTGCGCGGCCGGCGCGATCGCGGCCTCCCGTCCGGGAGCCCAGC
>DATDKA010000186.1:0-6653 GCA_036520235.1 Gaiellaceae bacterium | reverse complement strand
TCTCACGCCGCATCTCGCCGTCTGTGATGACGTCGACACCGGCGCGCTCCATGTCCTGGACCGCGATGCGCGTCGCGTCGTCTTGCGCCTCCTCGAGGTACGGCTCCGGCACTCGCCAGAGTTCCTGCGCCCGCACCCGGGGCGGCAGCCGGTCGCCGAGCCGCCCCCGGTCGATCAGCCACTCGGGCTGCGGGTAACTGCCCACGACGGTCGTGAGGAGCATCAGCGCTCCACCAGCGTCGACTTGTACTCGCTGCGCTCGAGGCTGCCCCACGGGACGAGCTCGATCGTCGTCTGGACGACCAGCACCTCGCGCACCCTCGCGCGAATCGCCTCCGCGAGCCCGCCGTCGGCCCGGGCGTCACGCGAGAGCTCGACTGTGACGGGGAGCGGCGGCTCCTGCTTCACGCCGGATGCGGCCGGCCGGACGCGGACCTGGCCGCTCACGTCGGGGACGAAATCGCTCACCACCTCGCGGATCGCCGAGGGAAAGACGTTGACCCCGCGGACGATGAGCATGTCGTCGGTTCGGCCGACGCAGCGAATGCGCGGCCCCGTCCGGCCGCACGGGCAGGGGCTCGTCTTCGCGATGACGTGATCGCGGGTGCGGAAACGGAGCAGCGGCGCGGCGCGGTGCTGGAGATGCGTGAGCACGAGCTCGCCGCTTGCGCCGTCCTCCAGCGGGATCGCCGCGCCGCTCTCGGGCTCGATCAGCTCCGGGTGGACGAACCCGTGGGCGCCGAGATGCATCCCGTCCTGCTCCTCGCACTCGCCCCAGAGCGAGACGCCGATGTCGCCGATTCCCATCGCCTCGGTCACCTTCGCGCCCCAGCCTTCCTCGAGCTTGGCGCGGAAAGCCGGCTCGCCGCCGCCCGGCTCGCCCGCGACCAGCACCCGCCGTACGCTCGAGTCGCCGAGGTGGTGGCTCTCCGCCAGGTAAGCCGCGTAGGACGGCGTCAGGACGACGTTCTCCGGCCGGAGGAGCTCGAGGGCTCGGATCAGGCGCTCTGTGTTCCCGGTGCCGACGGGGATGTGCGTCAGCCCGATGCGGTCGAAAGCGGCAAGCGCGGCGCCGGCGACGAACGGCCCCGCGTTGTAGGTCGAGACGATCTTCTCGCCGGCGGCGATCCCCGACGCGGCGTAGCTGCGCGCCGATCCCGTGATCCAGTTGTCGAGGTCGCCCGCGGTCAGCGGGATGTAGCTCGGAGTGCCGGTGGTGCCGCTCGTGGAGTAGATCCGGACGAGCTCGGACAGCTCGGCGCAAAGGTGGGATCCGAACGGGTGCTCGGCCGTGACGGTCTGCCGGAGCTCCGACTTCTCCGTGAGCGGCAGGTCGGCGATGTCGGCGAGCTCTCGGCTGACGTCGGGTCCGAGCTTCTCCCGGTAGAACGGCGAGCGCTCGAGCAGGTAGTCGAGCTGCTCTCGGTAGCGCTCGGCGTCACCGCTCGTACTCGATCGCCTCCTCCGCCGCGCGCGCCATGAGGAAGCCGAGCGGGCGCTCCCGCTCCTCGGCGAGGTGCGCGAGCAGACCGGCGGTTCGGGCGAGGATCGGCACCGCCTTCACCGCGGCCGGCGGAAAGTCGAGGTCGAGCATCACGGCGGCGATCGGCATCGAGACGTTCATCGTCAGCGGCGCACCCCAGACCTCGCCGATTGCCTCGTGCAGCCGCCGGGCGAGCGCGACGTACGTCCCGCTCACCCCCCGTTCGTCGGCGAGCTCCAGGATCCGGTCGGCGCGCGGATCCCGGGGCTTGTGCACGGGGTGCCCGAAGCCGGGCACCCGCCGCCCGGCCGCGTGGAGCTCGCGGATCACCTCCACCGGTTCCCGTTGCCGGGCTTCCTGCAGCAGCCGCGCGCACTCCTCGGAGGTGCCGAGAATCACGGGGCCGGCGCCGAGGATCCCAGCAGCGACCGCGCCTTGCAGCGAGTCCGGGTCGGCGGCGAGCGTCATCCGCGCCGCCACGTTCGTCGGCATCATCCCGTGCTCGGCGATCGAGACGAGCAGCAGGTCGAGGAAGTACCGCTGCTCCTCGGTCGGCTCCTCGCCGGTGAGGAGCAGATGGAAGTACTCGCTGAAGCTGAGCCGTCCCATCAGGTCGCCGGTGAGGTCGCGCCCGCGTACGTCCACGCGATCTGGGAACGCCTGGCTGATCCTCGTCTTCGGGCGGTCGGCGGCCAACGCCGTCATTCTGATCGCCAGAGGCGGCCTCGTCTCTACCATCGAGGCATGGTCCGCTTCGCGCTCAAGGGACTGCTGGGACGGAAGCTGCGGACGGCGCTTTCGGCGCTCGCGATCGTGCTCGGGGTCGCGATGGTGGCCGGCACGTTCATGCTGACCGACTCGATCGACAAGGCGTTCACATCGATCTTCACCGACGTCCGTCAGGGCTCGAACGCGGTGATCAGCGGCAGGACCGCCTTCGACGTGTCGCAGGGCGCGGGCTCCACGGCGCCCACCCTCGACGAGGCGCTCCTGCCCAAGGTGCGCGGCCTCGACGATGTCGCGGCCGCCGAGGGCAGCGTCGACGGCGAGGCGCAGCTGATCGGGAAAAACGGGAAGGCGATCGTCTTCGGCGGCGCACCGAACCTCGGGTTCAGCATCGCGAACGGCGACTCGCGCTTCAATCCGCTCACACTCGTCGAAGGCTCCTGGCCCACCTCCGGCCAGGTCGTCGTGGACAAGTCCACGGCGGACAAGAAAGGCCTGAAGCTCGGGCAGCCCATCGGCGTTCAGGCGGAGGGCGCCGCCGAGCGGCTCCGCATTTCGGGGTTCGTGAACTTCGGCTCGGTCGCGACGATCGGCGGCGCGACCCTCGCAGGCTTCGACCTGCCCACTGCGCAACGGCTGTTCCAAAAGCAGGGGCTCCTGGACGAGATCGCGGTGGCCGCGAAACCCGGAGTTTCCGACGCCGACCTCGTGCGAGAGCTCCGCGCGAACCTTCCGGCGAAAGCCCAGGTCAAGACGGCTGCCCAGCAGGCGCACGACGACGCAGCCGAGACGAACGCCTTCATCACCTTCCTGCGCGGCTTCCTGCTCGCCTTCGGCGGCATCGCGCTGTTCGTCGGCGCCTTCGTGATCGCGAACTCGCTCTCGATCACGATCGCCCAGCGGACGCGCGAGTTCGCCACGGCCCGGACGATCGGCGCGTCCCGACGCCAGATCCTGACCTCGATCCTGCTCGAGGCGGTGGTCGTGGGAGTGCTCGCCTCGCTTGTCGGCCTGGCGGTGGGAGTAGGTCTCGCCAAGGCGCTCTTCTGGCTCTTCGATCTCGTCGGGTTCACGCTGCCGAACAGTGGCCTGATCCTGACGAGCTCGGCGGTGGCGATCGCGCTCGCGGCGGGCATCCTCGTCACGCTCGTTGCCAGCCTGCGGCCGGCCTTCCGCGCCACCAGAGTCCCGCCGATCGCCGCGGTCCGCGAGGGCGCGACGCTGCCGCCCTCGCGCTACGCGTTCCTGCGCGTTCCGGCGTCGATCCTGCTGACCCTGCTCGGCTTCGGCGCGCTGACGTGGGGCCTCTTCGGGCCTGGGCTCAGCACGACCGAGCTGCTCGTCTGGATGGGTGTCGGCGCGCTGATGATCTTCCTCGGCGTCGCCCTCCTCGCCGAGCGGCTCGTGCGGCCGCTCGCCACCTGGCTCGGCTGGCCGGCGGCCAGGCTCGGCGGCATCGCCGGCACGCTGGCTCGCGGCAACTCCCAGCGGAACCCGCAGCGGACGGCTTCGACCGCGTCCGCCCTGATGATCGGTCTCGCGCTCGTCACGCTCGTCTCGGTCCTGGCGGCCGGGATCGTCTCGACCTTCAGAGGCGCGGTCGACGACCTCTGGAAGAACGCCGACTATGCGGTCACCGCGCAGAACAACTTTTCCCCCATCCCGGTCAGCGTCGCGGAGGCGGCTGCGAAGGCGCCGGGCGTGGAAGCGGTCGGCAGCGTCAGGGCCGGACAGGCTCGGTCGTTCGGAAGCGTCATCAACGCCACCGCCGTCGACCCGCCGACGAGCCGCATCTTCCGAATCGACTGGAAGGAGGGGTCGGACGCGGTGCTCGCCAGGCTCGGCGCGAACGGCGCGTTCGTCGACGACGGCTTCGCGAAGGACAATCACCTGCGCATCGGCTCGACGGTGAAGGAGACCTTCGCGAGCGGCCAGACGGCGGCCTTCCGCGTCATGGGGATCTTCAAGCCGCCGGCAGGTGGGTCGCCGTTCGGGTCGGTGACGATCTCCGCGCAGACTTGGGATCGGTACAACGCCCAGCCGCGGAACCTGTACTCGTTCGTGATCACGAAGGGCGGTGCGACGGACGCGAACCAGGCCGCGCTCGACCGTCAGCTACGTGCGTTCCCGAACGCGAAGGTGCAGACGCGCCAGGAGTTCGTCGACAACCAGATCTCCGCCCTCAGCTCGATCCTCAACGTCCTCTACGTGCTGCTCGCGCTCTCCGTCGTGGTGAGCCTCTTCGGGATCGTGAACACGCTCGTGCTGACGGTCTTCGAGCGGACGCGCGAAATCGGGATGCTCCGCGCCGTCGGCATGACGAGGCGCCAGGTGCGCCGGATGATCCGCCAGGAGAGCGTGATCACGGCCTTGATCGGCGGAGTGCTCGGCATTGCCCTGGGAATCGCGCTCGGCGGGCTCCTGGTGGCGCGAGTCGACTTCATCAATTTCACGCTGCCGGTCGGGCAGCTTGTGGTGTTCGCGATCGCGGCGATCATCGTCGGCATCCTCGCGGCGATCTTCCCGGCCCGCCGCGCCGCGCGGCTCAACGTTCTGCAGGCGCTCCAGTACGAGTAGCGGCGGGCCGCCGTTTACGTCTTGCGGCCTTCAGGTAGGAGACCGACATGGACACATGGCTGATCATCCTGATCGTCATCGCCGCAATCGTCGTCCTCGCGATCGCCGTCTTCGTCTGGAGACGAGGGCAGGACCGTCACCTCGACAGCAAGCGCGAGGAAGCGCAGCAGCTTCGTTCGACCGCCGAGGTCCGGGCCAACCGCGCCGAGACCCGCGCCGCCATGGCCGAGGAGGAGGCCGAGGACGCCGAGCGAGAGCGCGTCGAGGCCCGCGACCAGGCGCGTCAGGCCGACGAGCTCGACCCCGACATCGACACGAGCGAGCGATGAAGTAGTCCGAAAAGGCCCCTCCCCGGGGCCTTTTCACACTTTCGGCACGTTTTTGCCCTTGACGGATTTGGGTATCCGACACCGATTCGGCCCTGCGCGCCGTCAGTCGCCGGGCACGGCGGCGAATGCCTGCGCGCCGGCGACGCGGACGGCGGCCGACAGCGTCGCGATGTCGTAGGCGCCCTGATGCCGGCGCCCGTTGACGAAGAACGTCGGCGTGCCGGACACGCCGCTGAGGTCGGCGCTGTCCACGTCCTCGGCGACTCGAGTCGCACCGCCGTGCTGCTGGAGCTCGTCGGCGAACCGCTCGGGGTCCAGGCCCAGCTCTGCTGCGTAGCCGACGAGATCGTCCGCCTCCAGCGCGTCCTGGTGCCGGAACAGGAGGTCGTGCATCTCCCAGAACGCCCCCTGGCTCGCCGCCGCCTCGGCCGCTTCCGCTGCCAGTTGCGCGTGGGTGTGCACGTCGTTCAGCGGTAGGTGACGCCAGACGTACCGGACGTCTGCGAAGTCTTGGAGGAGCTCGCGCACGACCGGCTCCGCCATGCCGCAGTAGGGACATTCGAAGTCGCCGTACTCGACCACCGTCACCGGAGCTTCGATGGGCCCGCGGATGTGATCGCGCTCGGGATCCACGTCGATGTAGAGATCGACCAGGGGCTCCGCAGTGCCGAGGAGAGCGCGGATCCGGGTCCGCCGCGGCAGCAACGCAGTTGCCCGGAAGAGCAGCCACGTGAGGAGCGCTGCGGCGAGCGCGGCGCTCAGAATGCCGACCTTCGCCTCCTCCAGCTGCCGCCCGTCGAACGCCAGGGTCGCGACCAGCAGCGCCACGGTGAACCCGACTCCGGCGATCGTGCCGCCTCCTGCGATCGCAGCCCAGCCGACCGGCGGTCGGAGGCGGCCGCCGCTTGCCCGCGTCAGGAGCCACGACCCGCCGAGAATCCCCACCGGCTTCCCGACGACGTAGCCGAACAGGATGCCCAGCGTGATCGGCGAGGTGAACGCCTGCCGGAGGAACCCGCCGTCGATCTCGATCCCCGCGTTCGCCAGGGCGAAGAGCGGTACGACGACGTAGCTCGTCCACGGGTGGAACAGGTGCTGCAGCCGCTCGTTCGACGACGTCGCCGTGCGGATCTCGAGGCGGGCGAGCCGCGCGAGCTCCGGCGTCGGCTGCTCGCGGAACTCCCGGAACCGCTCCGTCGCCCGCTCCAAACTGGGACGTGGAGCAGGAAACGCGTACGCGAGGAACCCGAGCGCGAGCCCGATCACCACGGGCTCGACCCCCGACTCGAGCAGTGCCACCCAGGCAGCCGTCCCCAGCACGAGGCAGGCCACCCCGGCACGAACAGGAAGTCGCCGGGCGGCGACAACGCCCGCGAAGAGCACGACCGCAAGGAGCAGCGGCCCGACGTCGAGCGACTCTGTGTAGACGGTCGCGATCACGACGAGCGCCACGACGTCGTCCACCACGACGACGGTCAGCATGAAGGCCCGCAGGCGGTCGGGAAAACGGGGCCCCACGAGCGCGAGCAGGCCGAGCG
>DATDKA010000185.1:0-5668 GCA_036520235.1 Gaiellaceae bacterium | reverse complement strand
AGAAGGACAGGCGCCGTCCCCGGGGTCTTCCGACAGGTCCGGGGACGGCGGTGCTGCCCACGTCGTGGCTAGTCCTGCTGGGCGAAGGCCTTCTCGGCCTGCGCCTGGTAGTCGTCGAGGAGCGAGTCGGTGTTGCCCGGGGTCTTGACGATCTTCTGCAGAAGCGTCCCGAAGTCCTGACCGAGCGTGCCGGGCAGGAGGTCGGAGCCGTCGAACAGGAACGACTCGGCGCTCTTGATCTGCTCGGCCTCCTTGCTCACCAGTTCGTTCGGGTAGTCGCTGGCCGTCACGCCCTTGTTCGGCGAAGCGATCGCTCCCGTCGAGACCCAGACCTTCCCGGCGTCGGGCGTGGCGAGGTAGTCGATCAGCTTGGCCGCGTCGCTGTCGTTGACGAAGGCCGATGCAACGTCGCCGCCGCCGACGAGTGGGTTGCCGTTCGCCGGATCGATCTCGGGCCACGGGAAGAAGTCGATGTCCTTCCCGGGCTTCAGGTCCTTGTTGACCTGCCCGAGGGCGATGCCGCCGACGAACCCGCCCTCCATGTACATCTCGGCCTTCGGCTTCTTCGAGAACACAACGCCGATGCCGTCGACGAAGCCGATGCCGAGTGCCGTGTCGATGCCGCCGGCCACGTACTGGTCGTTGACGACGCTCGTCATCGTCTTCATCGCGTCCTTCACACTCTGGTCGTTGAACGCGAGGTCGCCGTTGAAGAGCTTCGTGTAGTTGTCCCGGCCGGCCTGGCGCGCGTAGATGTTCTCGAACCAGTCGGTCAGGGTCCACGAGTTGTCACGGCCCTGGGCGCCGACGGCCCATGGGTTGTCGCCCTTTGCCTTGTAGTCCTTCGTGATCTTCATCAGCTCGTCCCAGGTCTTCGGGATCTGGAAGTTGTTCTGCTGGAAGGACGTGGGCTTGTACCAGATGGTGCTCTTGGAGTTCGCCTTCGCGACGACGCCGTAGACGGTGTCATCGACGGTGGCCAGGCTCGTCCAGGTGTCGCTGTAGTTCGAGTTGATCTTGTCGGGGTCGAGCCCGAGGTCCTCCAGGGAGATCAGCGAGTCGTCCCGGGCAAGCTCGGCGACCACGCCGGGCCGCGGGATGATTGCGACCTCGGGCGGGTTGCCGGCCGCGAGCTTCGTCCGGATCACCGGCAGGAAGTCGCGGGCCGACTCGTACTTCGTCTTGATCCCGGTGTCGGCGGTGAACTTGTCGAGAACCTTCTGGAAGGCCTCCTGCTCGCTGCCGCCCCAGAGGGAGAAGACGGTGAGCTGGCCGTCGCCCTCCTTCGTCCCTCCGCCGCCGTCGTCGCCACCGCACGCGCCCAGAGCGAGGGCTGCGGCGGCGAGCACGGCGATCGGAAGCCATCGCTTGCGCGTCATGCAGATGCTCCTTTCCCGTTGTTCGATCTGTCGTAGATGGCTATGCCTGTCTCCGTGTCGAAGAAATGGAGTGACCGCGTGTCGACCGCGATCTCTGCGTCCTCGCCCTCCCGCACCTTCGAGTCCGGTGCGAAACGGCCGACGACGATGGTGCTCGAGCCGGCTCCTCCGCTGAGCTCTTCGGCCGTCGTTCCGGCATCCGCCGCCAGCTCCTTCACCTCGTCCGTCAGCGCCGGTGGGGCGTTGAGCCGGAAGTGCACCATCAATTCGGACCCAAGGGCCTCGCGCAGTTCCACGGTCCCGCGGAGGCGACGGTCGGACGACGAGTCGGGCAGGAGCGCCGCGTCCTCCAGCTGTTCCGGCCGCACACCGACGACGACCTGGCGGCCCTCGTAGTCCTTGAGCGCCGGCCGGGCGGCGATGAGCTCGTCGTCAAGCCCGATCCGCTGGTCGCCGAGAGCGACGTCGAGGGCCCCGTTCCTCCGCTCGAGCGTGGCCTCGAGCAGGTTCATCGCAGGCGAGCCGATGAAGCCGCCGACGAACAGGTTCTCCGGATGGTCGTAGAGCTCTTGTGGCGGCGCGACCTGCTGGAGCTCGCCGCGCCGCATCACCGCGACGCGATCGCCCATCGTCATCGCCTCGACCTGGTCGTGGGTGACGTAGATGGTCGTGGTGCCGAGGTCGCGCTGGAGCTTGCTGATCTCCGCGCGCATCTGCACCCGGAGCTTCGCGTCGAGGTTCGAGAGCGGCTCGTCCATCAGGAAGGCCGCCGGCTGCCGGACGATCGCACGTCCCATCGCAACTCGCTGGCGCTGCCCGCCGGACAGCGCCCGCGGCTTGCGGGCGAGCAGCGGCTCGAGGTCCAGGATCCGCGCCGCCTCGCGCACGCGCCGGTCGATCTCCGGCTTCTTCTCACTCCGCAGGCGGAGGCTGAACGCGATGTTGTCGTAGACGGACAGGTGCGGATAGAGCGCGTAGCTCTGGAACACCATCGCGATGT
The DNA here is from genome assembly GCA_036520235.1 of Gaiellaceae bacterium. Taxonomy (GTDB): domain Bacteria; phylum Actinomycetota; class Thermoleophilia; order Gaiellales; family Gaiellaceae; genus JACDAN01. Next base: position 3,289 of record DATDKA010000185.1, on the reverse strand, counting down.
CGCGGTCCCGCGAGGGGATCTGGTTGACGACGCGATCGCCGATCTTGATCTCGCCCTCGGAGATCTCCTCGAGGCCCGCGACCATCCGTAGCGCGGTCGTCTTGCCGCACCCCGACGGGCCGACGAGCACCATGAACTCGCCGTCCTGGGTGCGCAGGTTCAGGTCGGACACAGCCCGGGTCCCGTCCGGGTAGACCTTGGCGACATCCGAGAACTCGACCTCAGCCACGCGCTGGGGCGGGGTTTACCACTTGGAAGCAGTCTGCGGCAACCGCGAGCCGAGGGAACTCATGGCGAGCCCGAGGGCGAAAGAGACCGCAAAGCTCGGCACGGAGGCGCCCACGCCGAGGTTCTGCGGATCCGACCGCTCGACGACATCGACCCACCATGACGGCCCGAGCGGCGGCTCGTGCAGCCAGTGGTAGACGAGAAAGCCGACGAGCCAGGCGCCGAGCAGCTCGGGGCGCCACGCGGGCGCTGCGAAGATCTGCTGCCGCGTATAGCGGGCGCCCGAGAGGAGCCAGTCGGCGAGCAGCACGCCGAAAAGCGGCACGAAGAACGACCCCAGCAAAAGCAGGAACGACTCGTAGTTCCGCAGCTGGATCAGGAGCGCCCCGAGGGTGGACAGCGCCGCCAGGGCCAGGACGAGCACGTTCTGCTCCACCTTCGGGACGATGTTCTGGATCGACACGGCCGCGGAGTAGACGTTCGCGAACGCCTCGTCCGTCTCGTCGAAGGTGACGGCGAAGAGGGCGAGCGCGGCGGCGAAGCCGGCGGCGGCGACGGCGGGCGGGATGTCCACGGGATCGGTGAGGTTGCGGTCGAGGACGAGCACGACGCCGAGGACGAGCATCCACGTGCCGCCGAGGAAGTAGCCGACGCCCGTCCCCCAGAAGGCGCCGGCCCGGTCGGTGGCGAACCGGGTGTAGTCCGCGACGAGCGGGACCCAGGAGACGGTGATCGCGATCACGAGGTCGATTCCCAGCCAGACGCTGGTGCCGCCCTGCCCCGGGGCGTTCCAGAGGGCGTGGAGGTCGGCGCTGGAGAAGGCCCACCAGGTCAGGTAGACGAGAGAGGCGAGCACCGCCCAGACGGCGTACTTGCGCAGCACGCGGCGAACGAAGCCGATCGGCCCGAGCAGCGCGAAGACGGCGGCCACGATCCCGAATAGGATCGTCCAGAACCATCTCGCCTCGAAGCCGAACAGCCGGTCGGAAAGAGCGCTCGAGGCGGCGGCGATGATGATCAGCTCGAAGGTGGCCCAGCCCAGGCACTGCAGCGCGTTCAGCGCCGTCGGGATGTAGGAGCCGCGCCGACCGAGGGGTGCCCGGAGGAGCACCATGCCCGGAACCCGCGCGTCGGCCCCGATCAGCGCGGCCGCCCCGACCATCGCGTTGCCGATCACGCCGCCGACAAGGATCGCGAGCAGCGCGTTGGGGAGGCTGAGCGCCGGCACGAGCAGCGCACCGATCACGAGCACGAGCAACGAGACGCCGAGGTTGCCCCAGAGGACCGTGAGATCGGCTACGCCGAGCGTCCGCAGTCGCTCCGGAACGGGCTCGATTCCCCAGCTCGGCGCCCGGTCGTTCACCGGTACCGACACTATCGGGCGCCGCACGGTAGGGTCACATAGGCAACGCCTATGCAAGAGCAGGAGCTCTACACCGCGTCGGAGGCCGCCCGCGCGCTCGGGATCAGCCTCGACACGCTCCGCCGCTGGGATCGCGCGGGGCGGATCAAGACGCAGCGCGACGCCGCGAACCGGCGGCTCGTCACGGCTGCAGAGATCGCGCGGCTGCGGGGCGGAGAGCAGGCCGACGTCAGCGCGCGTAACCGCTTCCACGGGGTCGTCCGTGACGTGAAGGTCGACGGGCTGCTCGCGCAGGTGGAGCTCGACGTCACCGAGTCGACGCGGATCCTCGCGATCATCACGCGAGACGCCGTCGAGGACCTCGGGCTCCGCAAAGGAATGGCCGCGACAGCCCTGGTCAAGGCGACGTCCGTGATGGTGAGGGGAGACTGATGCGTCGGGCCGTTTTGGCGGTCGGCGCCGTGCTCGTCGTCGCCTTGCCGCAGCTCGCGCAGGCACAGCCGGCGGCAAGCCCGAGGCTGACGGTCTTCGCGGCGTCGTCTCTGACGGAGGTCTTCCCCCGGATCGACCGGAGGCCCGCCTACAGCTTCGCCGGCTCGAACCAGCTGGCGCTCCAGCTCGAGCAGGGAGCCCCCGCCGACCTCTTCGCCTCCGCGTCCCCGACGTACACCCGGCAGCTGTACCGAAAGCGCCTGGTCGAAAAGCCCCGGACATTCGCTTCGAACGCGCTCGTGCTCGCGGTTCCGCAGTCCAATCCCGCGGGGCTCACGAGCGTCTTCGACCTGCGAGGGCGAAACGTCAAGCTCGTGATCGGGACCGCGGCCGTTCCCATCGGGGCGTACACGCGCCAGGTGCTGCGGAAGCTCGGCCTCACCGACGTCCTCTCGAAGGTGGTGAGCGAGGAGCCGGACGTAAAGAGCATCGTTGGGAAGCTCGCGCTCGGGGAGGCGGACGCCGGATTCGTCTACCGGACCGACGTCCGGGCAGCGGGCGGACGGCTGAAGGCGACCCGGATTCCCGCGCGGGGCCAGCCTGAGGTTCGCTACGAGATTGCAGTCCTGCGGTCGAGCCGTCACAAGGCGGCGGCGCGCAGCTGGATCCGGACGCTGACGGCGACTCCGCGCGCGCGTCAACTGCTCCGTCGCGCCGGGTTCATCGTCAGGTGAGCGGACGGATCGCGTTCACGTCACTGCTCGTGCTGGCGGTCTGCGTCGCAGTCGGTTTTCTGCTCCTACCGCTCGTGGCGATCTTCTGGGAGGTCGGCCTGCGTGGGCTCGCCGACGGGCTGCGCAGCGACGTCGCACGGGACGCGTTCCGGGTGACGCTGAAGACGAACGCGATCTCGATGGCGTTGATCCTCGCCGTCGGGACGCCCGCCGCGTACTTCCTGGCCACCCGGCGGTTTCCCGGACGCGCGCTCCTCGTCACGATCCTCGAGCTGCCGCTCGTGCTGCCCCCGGCGGTGGCGGGAATCGGGCTCCTGGCGGCGTTCGGACGGCTGGGGCTGCTCGGCGGTGAGCTCGATGCGCTCGGGATCTCGGTCGGCTTCACCCAGGCGGCGGTGGTGATGGCGATCACGTTCGTCGCCAGCCCGTTCTACGTCCGCCAGGCGATCGCCTCGTTCGAGGCGGTCGACGCGACGATGCTGGACGCCTCACGGACGCTCGGCGCCGGCCCGGCGAAAACCTTCTGGCGCGT
>DATDKA010000184.1:0-4868 GCA_036520235.1 Gaiellaceae bacterium | reverse complement strand
TCCGACATCACCTTCGACATCAGCGCCGAGTACTCGGTCTGGATCTGGTCGTCGCCGAAGTGGACGATGTTCGTCATCCCGAAGACGCGCTCGTAGAACTCGACCCAGTGGTTCATCCGGCCGAGCTCGACGTTGCCGACGACGTGGTCGAGCATGATCAGCCCGACGCCGGTCGACGGCTGTCCGTTCTCGATCGTCGAGCGGAAGCCGGGGAGGTACGCGCCGGCGTAGTCGCTCCGGTTGACGAACGTGTGGACGGTGTCGCCGTACGTCCCGATCGTGGCCAGCTCGACACGCCCGAGCTCGTCCTCGACCCAGTGCGGCTCCTCGATCCCGCGGGCGCCGCGCTGGACGGCGGTCCGGTAGGCCTCCTCCGCGCTCGGCACCTGCAGCGCGATGTCCTTCGCGCCGTCGCCGTGCCGCGCGACGAACATCGTGATCTCGCTGTCCGGGCGCAGCCCCGAGGTCAGCACGAAGCGGATGTCGCCCTGCTCGACCACGTATGAAGCCCGGTCGCGGACGCCGGTCTCCGGTCCCGCGTACGCCGTCCGCGTGAAACCAAAAGCGTGCTCGTAGAAGTAGGCCGCCTGCTTGGCGTTCCCGACCCACAGCTCGACGTGATCCCAGCCTTCGAGCGGCATGAAGTCGGTGGCGCTCACAGGCTCATCTTAGGCGAGTTCGACCTCCGCCCACTCGAGGGCTACCTCGAGCTGCGCCCGCTGGAACTCCCGCACGGTAGGCGCCGTAGGCCGCGCCGGAGGCGCGTGGAACGCCCGCGCGTAGCCACGCGTCGTCACCGGCTCGAGGGAACGGAGCGCTCGACCGGCGGCACGTTCGATGCGCTGCTCGATCACGTCGGCTCGGGTTGAGGGCGACGCCGTGCGATGAAGAGCGCGGCTCCGATCGCGAGACCGCCGGCGACCTGAAGCCACGTCAGGTCTTCGCCGAGCAATGCGACCGCGAAGAGCGCGGCGAGGAAGGGCTGGAGGTTCGTGACGAGGGTCGCGCGCGACGGTCCCACGCGGTCGATCGCCGTGAACCAGAGGAAGTTCGTCAGCACGAGCGGCCCGAGCACGGCGAAGACGAAGGCGGCCCAGACGAGCGCGCCGAGGTCCCAACGCTGATCCCACAGCTGCGGCAGCGCTGTGAGGACGAGCGGGATCGCGCCCACCACCAGACCACCTGCGCTGATCCGCCACACCGAGTAGTGACGGAGCAGCGGCACGATCGCGACCGCGTAGAACCCCCAGGTCGCCGCGGCCAGCAGGGCGAGGAGGTCGCCGAGGAGGTTCCCGGAGACGCCGTGTCCGGAGCCGGCCGCGACGAGCGCAACGCCCGCGAACGAGATCGCGGCCGCGAGCCAGAACCGGCGATGCAGGCGCTCCACACCGAGGACGAAGGCGAAGATCGCGGTCAGGATCGGCAGGCTCCCGAAGATGAGCGCGACCGTCGACGCATTGGTGAGGTCGATCGAGTACATGAACCCGATCGAGTTCAGGTAGATCCCGACGAACGCGGCCCCGATCAGCAGAGCCGCGTGCCTCCGCTCGAACCTCAGCGAATGCTCGAGCCGGTACGTGATGGCCGACACGATCGTCGCGGCGGCGCTGAACCGGAGGGCCGAGTACGCCAGCGGCTGGAACCCGTGCGTGACGGCGTAACGGGTCACGGTGAAGTTGAACGCCCAGATCGAGACGGTCGCGAGCAGCATCAGTTCCGCCGCACTGATCCGCCTCACGGCGATGATTCTCTTCGCCCGCGCTGGTCTGCCGTTCGACCGCCTACGGAAGGAGCTGGCAATGGGACGCATCATCGTCACAGAGTTCGTGTCGACCGACGGGGTCATGGAGGCCCCGGGCGGCGACGAGGGCTACAAGTACAAGAACTGGACGTTCGAGTTCCCCGACGAGGGCCAGTACGACTACAAGCTCGAGGAGCTCCAGGAGAGCGAGGCGCTTCTGCTCGGGCGCGTCACCTACGAGGGCTTCGCGGCCGCCTGGCCCGAGCGCACGGACGAGCAGGGGTTCGCCGACAAGTTCAACTCGATGCCGAAGTACGTCGTGTCCAGCACCCTGCAAGACCCGGAATGGCACAACACCACGGTGCTGGAGGGCGAGTTCCCCGACTCCGTCCGGCGACTGAAGGACGAGGTCGACGGGAACATCGTCGTGCACGGCAGCACCATGCTCGTCCACGGCCTCCTGCAGCACGACCTGGTCGACGAGCTGAGGCTGATGATCTTCCCCGTGCTCCTGGGCACCGGCAAGAACGTCTATCCCGACCTGGAGGACAGGCTGGTCTGGGATCTGGCCGACCACCGAACGTACGGGTCGATCGTCGTCCACGCGTACAAGCGGCCAGGCCGCTAGGTTTTCGCGGCGGTGGAGCGAGAGCCGACCAGGGAGGACATCGACGCGCTCGTCGGGCCGGCGACGCCCCATTTCGCGTACCAGCTCCGCGCTCGCGTGCGCGAGCTGATCGAAGACCTCCCGGAGGACCATCCGGTGCGTCGCTACGGCGAGGAGAAGGTGGAGCTGCTCGACCGGCTCGGTCACGCGTCGACGAAGTCGGAGGACGTGCCGCCTGAGCCGCACGACAGGGGCGTCGGCTGGGAGAAGATCCCGAGCTCAGCTCCGGCGAGCCGGCCGCTCCCGCCGAGGGGATGAAGGACGCGTCCGTCCTCGTGACGGGCGGGTCGCGCGGGATCGGGAAGGCGATCGCGCTGCGCTTCGCCCGGGACGGGGCCCCGCGGGTGGGAATCGGCTACCTGCGGAACGACACCGCCGCCGAGGCGGCTGCGGAGGAAGTGCGCGCCGCGGGCGCCGAGCCGCTGCTGATCCGCGGCAACGTGTCGTCGGAGCGCGTCCAGCGTGAGGTCGGCGAGGCAGGCCCGTGGGGCGTCCTCGTGCACGCGGCGGCGACGGGTGTCGCCCGTCCGGCGCTCGAGACGGAGGACAAGCACTGGGACTGGACGATGAACGCGAACGCGCGCGCGTTTCTGTCACTGACCCGCGCCGTGGCGCCTTCGATGCCGGCCGGTTCGTCGATCGTGGCGATCTCGAGCCTGGGGTCGATCCGCGTGCTCGACAACTACGCGCTGATCGGGGCGTCGAAGGCGGCGCTGGAGTCGCTGATCCGGTCGCTGGCGGTGGAGCTGGCGCCGCGAGGAATCAGGGTCAACGGCGTGTCGGCGGGAGTGGTCGAGACCGAGGCTCTAGAACATTTCCCGAACCGCGACCAGATGATGGAGATGGCGCAGACGAAAACCCCGGCGGGCCGGATGGTCGAGCCGGAAGACGTCGCGGACGTGGTCGCCTATCTCTGCTCGCCTCGGGCCGAGATGATCCGCGGCCAGACGCTGATCGTCGACGGCGGCTACTCGCTGCTGGCCTAACGCAAGTAACAAGTTGTTACAAGGCCGAACCGGGCCGCCGCGAGGCCGGAGCCCACTACCTCAGCGGCGGCTCCGGGAGCAAGTAACAAGTTGTTACTAGGCCTGACGAGGCTCTCTTCGACTCAGCGGTCGTACCGGATCACGAGGCGCGCGATCTCGCCGTCGCGCTCCGTGAGGAACATCCGCCCGGCCGGAACGCCCGGCGCCGACGCCCAGGCGTAGGTGCCGTCGCCGTCCAGCAGGACGATCTCGTCGTCCGGCGGCTGTTCGCGATATGCAGCCGCGATGGCATCCCGGTCGGCGAACGGGCCGACCGGGATCCCTTCGAAGACCAGCTCGGCGTCCTCCGCGAACGCAGCCACCATCGGGCCGAAATCGCCCGAGCGCACGCCCCGGTTGAACCGCTCGACGTGCTCGTCGAGGAGGTTCAGACGCGGACCCCGTAGATCGCTTCCACCTTCGACTTGAGGTAGCGGATGTACGGCTCCGCGTCGAGCGGGCCCGCGGCGACGCGCTCGAGCATCTCCTCCGGCGGGTACCGGCGGCCCCAGCGATAGAGCTTGTCGCCGAGCCACTCGCGCAGCGTCCCGAACTCGCCGGACTCCATCTGGGCATCGAGGTCCGGCAGGTCGGCCCGCGCGGCTTCCCAGATCTGCACCGAGGCGATCGTCCCGAGCAGGTAGGTCGGGAAGTAGCCGAACGAACCGCCGGACCAGTGCACGTCCTGCAGGACGCCGACGCCGTTGTCCGGGACGTCCACGCCGAGGTACTCCTGCATCTTCGCGTTCCACGCCTCGGGGATGTCCTCGAGCGCCAGCCGGCCGGCGATGATCTCCTGCTCGAGCTCGTAGCGCAGGATGATGTGCATCCCGTAGGTGACCTCGTCGGCCTCGACCCGGATCAGCGACGGCTCCACCTTGTTCACCGAGCGCCACCAGGCCTCTACGTCGACGTCGCTGAGCTGCTCGGGGAAGAGCTCCTGCAGCTTCGGGAAGAAGTAGGCCCAGAACGGGCGGCCGCGGCAGACGAGATTCTCCCAGAGCCGGCTCTGCGACTCGTGCAGCACCATCGAGTTCAGCTCGGCGAGGGGCGTGCGGTTGAGCTCCCGGTCGATGCCGTACTCGTAGATCCCGTGCCCGAACTCGTGGCTCGTGTGGAAGATCGACTCCAGGTCGGCCTCGGAATACCGCGTCGTCAGCCGGATGTCGTCGAGCGAGATCGAGGTCGCAAACGGATGCACCGTGGGGTCGAGCCGCCACGCCTCGGAGTTGAAGCCCAGCCGCTCGAGGATCTCGCGGCCGAAGAGCTCCTGCTTCTCGACGGGGAAGTGGCCGTGGGCGAAGCTCGTATCGACCTGCTCGGCCGACGCGACCTCGCGGATCAGCGGGATCAGCTCCTGCTTCAGGCGCTCGAAGATCGCGGTGATCTCCTCGCTCTTGGCGCCCTCCTGGTAGTCGTCGAGCAGGATGTCGTA
>DATDKA010000183.1:0-30500 GCA_036520235.1 Gaiellaceae bacterium | reverse complement strand
GCCGCCCTCGTAAAGCTCCTTCTTCCAGAGCGGGACGCGCTCCTTCAGCTCGTCGATCAGGTCACGACAGGCTGAGAGCGCGTCCTGCCTGTGCGGCGCCGAGACGGCGATCGCCACCGAGACGTCGCCGATCTCGCAGCGCCCGACTCGGTGGGTGATTGCAACCTCGCAGAGCTCATAGCGCTCCTGTACGGCGTCGGCGAGCTCGGCCATGACCTTCTCCGCCATCCCTTCATAGGCCTCGTACTCGAGCGCGATCACCGTCCGGCCGCGCGACTGCCGCCGGACCGTCCCCTGGAACGTCGCGATTGCGCCGGCGCGCTCGTCCTCGACCTCGGCGATCACCGCATTGACGTCGATCGTATCCTTGACGAGGCGGAATGAGCCGCCCGAAACGGGCGGGATCACGGCCACCTCGTCGCCGTCGGCGAGCGGCGTCGAGGGCTCCGCGTACTCCTGGTTGACGGCGTAGAGGAGTCCCCCGGGCTCGTCGCCCAGGTCCAGCGCTCGCCACACTTCGCCCACCGTTGTTGCCTCGACCTCGCGCGTGCTCCAGCCAGCCCGCTCCCGCAGCCCGGCGAACAGCCTCACCGTCACCCTCACGACCCGAGCGTACGATGCCTGGCGTTCCTCCCGCGCTGGACATCACCGCCGCCGAGACCGACGCCGACCTGGAGGCGATGGTCGTCGTCCGGCGTGCCATCGATCCGCGAACGACGATGCGGCTTGCCAACCTGCGGCATGCGCTCGAGACCGACACGCGGGGACTCAGCTTCGTTGTTGCGCGACTCCGGGACGAGCCGGTCGCCTCAGGGTTCGTGCACCCGGGACACGAGGCGATCGCCTACGGCGACATCTCCGTGATCCCGAGCCACCGCGGCCACGGCGTCGGCTCGGCGATGCTCGCCTGGGAGTCGGATCTCGCCCGGTCACTCGGCAAGCAGCAGCTCCAGTTCGAGGTTCGGCAGAGCGACGTGCACTCACGGGGGTTCCTCGAGCGTCGCGGCTACGTGCGGGTTGGCAGCGAGGAAGCCGTGACGCTCGAGCTCGGCGGCGAGGCGCTTTCGCCCGACGTGCCGGACGGAATTCGACTCGTGACGCTGGAGGAGCGCCCGGACGTGGTCGAGGCAATGTACGAGGTCTTCGCCGAGGCTGAGCAGGACATTCCCGGCGAGGACATCGGTACGAGCTATGAGGACTGGCGGTCTTTGAATGTCGACCGGCCGACCCGCGACCCGGCCTTCTCGTTCGTGGCGCTTGCCGGCGACGAAGTCGTCGGCTTCGCGCAACTCGACGTCTTCGAGACGGAAGCCCGCCACGGATTCACCGCGGTCAAGCGCGCCTGGCGGCGCCGAGGAATCGCGAGGGCACTCAAGAGGGCACAGATCGCCGCGGCCACCGACAGGGGCCTCGACCGGCTGATCACGCAGAGCGAGGAACGGAACCTCCCGATGCGCACGCTGAACGAGCAACTCGGCTACAGACCGGATCCGGAGCGCTCGATCGACGAGCTCCGCGGACCACTCCTCCCTCCCTCGTAGGAGGAGTATCCTCGGCAGTCGTGGAGCAGACGAAGTTCCTGCTCACCGAGTCGGACTTGCCGAGGCGCTGGTACAACATCCGCGCCGACATGCCGAGCCCGGCGCAGCCGGTTCTGCACCCGGGCACCGGCGAGCCCGTCGGCCCCGACGACCTCTCGCCGCTCTTCCCGATGGAGCTGATCCTCCAGGAGGTCAGCGAGGAGCCCGAGGTCGCGATCCCTGACGAGGTGCTCGACATCTACAGACTGTGGCGCCCGACGCCGCTCTACCGAGCACGACGGCTGGAGGAGGCGATCGGGACCGGCTCGCGGATCTTCTACAAGTACGAGGGCGTCAGCCCCGCCGGCAGTCACAAACCGAACACCGCGGTGGCACAGGCGCACTACAACAAACGCGCGGGGCGCACCCGCCTCTCGACCGAGACCGGCGCAGGCCAGTGGGGGAGCGCGCTCGCCTTCGCCTGCAAGCTGATCGGGCTCGAGTGCAAGGTCTACATGGTCAAGATCTCGTACGAGCAGAAGCCGTTCCGCCGCTCGTTGATCCAGACGTGGGGGGCGACTATCGTCGCCAGCCCGTCCGAGGAGACCGAGTCCGGCCGCGCGATCCTGGCCGAGGATCCCGACTCACCCGGCAGTCTCGGAATCGCGATCTCGGAGGCGGTGGAAGACGCCGCCGGACGCGAGGACACGGCCTACTCGCTTGGTAGCGTCCTCAACCACGTCCTGCTCCACCAGACGGTGATCGGGCAGGAAGCGCTCGCGCAGATGGAGCTCGCCGGCGCCTTCCCAGACGTCGTGATCGGCTGCGTCGGCGGCGGCTCGAACTTCGCCGGGCTGGCGTTCCCCTTCCTGCGCGAGAAGATCGCCGGCCGCGACATCGACGTCCTCGCCTGCGAGCCGGCCGCGTGCCCGACGCTGACCCGCGGCCTCTTCGCCTACGACTTCGGCGACACGAGCAAGCTCACGCCGCTCGTCCCGATGCACACGCTCGGCCACGACTTCATTCCGGAGCCAATCCACGCCGGTGGGCTGCGCTACCACGGCGTGGCGCCGCTGATCTCGCAGCTGATGCTCGACGGCCTGATGCGCGCCGACGCCTACCTCCAGAACGACGTCTTCGCCTCGGCCGTCCTCTTCGCCGGCCACGAGGGGATCGTGCCGGCGCCGGAAGCTGCGCACGCGATCCACGGCGCGCTCGAGACGGCCCGCGCGGCCGACGAGGCGGGCGAGCAGAAGACGATCCTCTTCAACCTCTCCGGTCACGGCCACTTCGACATGGCCGCGTACGACAACTACTTCGCCGGCAAGCTGGAGGACGTCGCGCTGGACGAGATCGAGATGCAGCGCGCGCTGGCCGCAATCGAGGGCCTGCCGGTCCCGGCCTAAGCCGCCTAGGCGTACACGCGAACGATCGTGCCGCGGCCCCAGCGCTCGCGGAGCGCGGTCGCCGCCCACATCGGGATCCGGACGCAGCCATGGCTGGCCGGGTACGGCGGCACCGACGGATACCCGTGGATCGCGAAGCCGCGGAGGAAGTACATGGGCTGCCAGAGCACCCAGCTCCAGCCGGCGACCTCGCTGTAGACGTGCCAAGTGCCGACGGGCGTGTTCCCGGTGGCGCCGGTCGAGACGTGGATCACGTTGACGACGACGCCCTTCCGGACCTCGAACAGCACCTGGCGGCTCTTGTCGACCTCGATGTAGTCGCCGTGCGGCACGCGGGCCCTCGGCACCGACGCGCGCCATAGGCGTCGCCAGAAGGCCCCGTCGACGCGACCCGTGCGGGGCATCCAGGTGACCTTCTGGAAGGCGAGCACCGCCTCGTAGGTCGCGTAGCCGAAGCCGGAGTCGACGCTCGGGAGCGCGTAGTGCAGCTCGCGCAACCGTCGCTTGAGCGCGAGCACCGCCGGCCCGTGCGATCCCATCCGCAGCCCGGGCATCGAGAGTCGGAGCCGGACGCGGCGCCAAACCGTTGCGTAGCCGGCAGCGGGCGTGAGGGCGATCCGCCCGGTGACGCTGGCGCCCCACGACGCCGGGACGCGCACGCGGAAGCGACCGGCCGAGCCGACGCGGACGCGGACACGACGTCCGTGGTTGCGGAGCAGGAGCCGCCCGGCCTTGGCGGGGAGCAGCCGTCCGGTGACGAAGATCCGACCGCCGAGCGTCCGGCGGCCAGTGATCCGGCTCCGCAGCCGCGGCTTCAGCCGAAGCGAGACCGGCGCCGACTCGGTCAGCGGGCCGCGCGCAGTGAACCGGCCGGGGTTGCGGGCGCGGAGCTGAAACGAGAACGCCCCGCCGTTCGACGTGGTCGTCGCGACGACGACGCCGTTGCGGAGGAGGGAGACCGGGACCGGTGCGGGCGAGTCGATCGTGCCCTGGAAGCGAACGAGCGAGTCGTAGCGCGCGAGGCCGTGATCCGAACGGAGCGTGACCGTCTCGGCCCACGCGGGAGCGGCCGCCAGGAGCGCGCCGACAGCCGCCGCAACCACCAAAACCCCCCGCATCAGCCTCCTTATAGATGCCCGGACGTACGATTCCTTTCTCATGTCCGCCACCGAGGACAGTCGGCAGACCGACTCCGAGATCGAGATCAAGCCCGTTTACAGCGGCGACGACGTCGAGGGGCTGGAGCTCGAGCCGCCCGGCGCGTACCCGTTCACCCGCGGCCCGTACAAGGACATGTACCGCGGGCGGCCGTGGACGATCCGGCAATACGCCGGCTTCGGGTCGGCCGAAGAGACGAACGCGCGGTTCCGATACCTGCTCGAGCGCGGCCAGACCGGGCTCTCCGTGGCCTTCGACCTCCCGACCCAGCTCGGGTACGACTCTGACGACCCGCGCGCGCTAGGCGAGGTGGGGCGGACCGGGGTCGCGATCGACTCGATCGCTGACATGCGGCTGCTCTTCGACGGGATTCCGATGGGCGAGGTCTCGACGTCGATGACGATCAACGCGCCCGCCGCGCTTCTGCTCCTCCTCTACGAGCTGGTCGCCGAGGAGCAGGGCTTCGAGGGCGTTCAGCTGCGCGGCACCGTGCAGAACGACGTCCTCAAGGAGTACTGCGCCCGCGGCAACTACATCTTCCCGCCGCGGCCCACGATGCGCATCACGACCGACCTCTTCGCGTATTGCCACGAGCGGCTGCCGCGGTTCAACACGATTTCGATCTCCGGGTACCACATCCGGGAGGCGGGGGCATCGGCGGTGCAGGAGCTCGCCTTCACGCTCGCGAACGGGATCGCGTACGTGCAGGCCGGCGTGGCGGCGGGGCTCTCACCCGACGAGTTCGGCCAGCGCCTGTCGTTCTTCTTCAACGCGCACAACCACTTCTTCCAGGAGATCGCGAAGTTCCGAGCGGCGCGGCGGCTGTGGGCGCGGATCATGCGCGACCGGTTCGGCGCGACGGATCCTGGGGCGCAGGCGTTGCGGTTCCACGCCCAGACGGGCGGCTCGACTCTGACCGCCCAGCAGCCTGAGAACAACATCGTCCGTGTGGCGATCCAGGCGCTCTCCGCCGCGGGCGGCGGCGCGCAGTCGATCCACACGAACGCGTTCGACGAGGCGCTGGCACTGCCGACGGAGCGCTCCGCGAAGATCGCGCTCCGGACGCAGCAGATCCTGGCGCACGAGGCGGGCACGACGGACACGGCGGATCCGTTCGGCGGCTCGTACTTCATCGAGGCACTGACGACGGAGCTGGAGGAGAAGGCGCTGGAGCTGATCGAGCGCATCGACGAGCTCGGCGGCGCGGTGGCCGCGATCGAGCACGGGTTCGTCCAGCGGGAGATCGAGGACTCGGCGTTCCGCTACCAGGAGGCGGTCGAGCGCGGGGAGCTCGTCGTCGTCGGCGTCAACCGCTACGAAGAGCGCGAGGCGGAGCCGATTGAGCTCCACCGCCTCGATCCGGACGCGGAGCGTCGCCAGCTCGAGCGGACCGCCCGGGTGCGTGCGGAGCGGGAAGCGGACGCGGCCGAGCGAGCCCTGGCCGAGGTCCGGCGCGTGGCCGGAACGGACGAGAACCTTCTGCCACCGATGCGCGAGGCGCTACGGCTCGGCTGCACCGTCGGCGAGATCTGCAACGTCCTCCGCGACGAATTCGGCACCTACGACGCGCAGATCTCGGCCTAACGGGACAGGCCCCGGCGCCTCACGAGCCTTTTTGGGTGTCGGACACCCAAAATCGTCAAGGGTCGCTTTGCGCCGAAACTGTGACGGGTCGTCCCCAGGGAGCGGTCGTACTAGATGGACGCGGCTAGTCGTCCCACCAGCCGGGCTCCATCTCGGCGTCGTTCGCCTCGCCCCTCGGCGCGCCGAAGAGCAAGAGCTCGGCTCCGTCCGGGCCGCCTTCGAACGCGCGCATAGTCTCGCTCGGGATCCGGATCGCGTCCCACTCGCCGACTTCGAGCACCTCGTCGTCCAGCTTCAACCGCCCGCTGCCGCCCACGACGACGTAGAGCTCCTCCTGCTCGCGGTGGGTGTGGCCGAACGGCATGCGGAAGTTCGGCGCGACGCGGAGGTAGCTGACGGCGAAGTTGTCCGCTTCGAGGTCGCTGCGTGCGAAGCGCGCCTCGAGATTCGGTGCCAGCTCGAACTGCGGAGCCATGTCCTGCACGTCCGACTTCAGGTTTGTGATCGCGTATGTGGCCATGGCGCCGATCCTAAGCGGCGGCGAAGACGTAAGTTGACCCTTACGTAAGCACATGCTTAAATAACAACGTGGAGGCCGCACTGAGAGCGCTCGCCGCACCGCGCCGGCGCCAGATCCTGAGCCTGGTTCGCGAGGGCGAGCTCGCCGCAGGCGAGATCGCGTCGCACTTCGACGTGACGCGGCCGGCGGTCTCGCAACATCTGAACGTCCTCAAGGAGGCTGGGCTGGTGAACGAGCGACGCAACGGCACCAAGCGCCTCTACCGAGCCCGGCCGGAGGGCCTCGCCCCGGTCAAGGAGTACCTGGAGGAGTTCTGGGACGAGCGGCTCGAGACACTCAAGCGCGAGGCAGAGCGAGAGGAGGCACGGAAACGTGGAGCAGGTAGCTGAGAAGACCTCGGTCGTCCGGGAGCTCGAGATCGGCGCGAGCCCGGAGACAGTCTGGGAGTTCCTCGTCGACCCGGAGAAGGCGCCCCGCTGGATGGGCCAGTCGGCCGATTTCGATCCCCGGCCGGGCGGCCTCTACCGGGTCGAGGTGATCCCGGGCAACGTCGCCCTTGGCGAGTTCGTCGAGCTCGACAGGCCGCGGCGCCTCGTCTTCACGTGGGGTTGGGAGCCCGGCGAGCACACCGAGAGCGGCGTCGCACCCGGCACCTCGATGATCGAGATCGAGCTCGCCCCGAGCGGCGCAGGCACGACCCTTCGCTTCAGCCACACGGGTCTGGCGAGCGAGGAGGCGGCGCAGTCGCACGCTCACGGCTGGGATCACTACCTGCCGCGACTCGTCACCGCCGCAGGCGGCGGCGATGCGGGCGTGGATCCGTGGACGACCGGGGAGATGACCTAGAAGACCGTCAGGCGGCCTGCCGCTCTGGCGGGTCCTCCCGCTCCTCCTTTGCCTTCTGGAGGCTGGAGATCAGGTCGTGGAGGGGCTTCGTCCCGGAGCCGACAGCTAGGCCGCTGATCACGATGTCGACGGGCGCCGGCGTGCCCTCGAAGCCGATCGCGTCGAGGAAGAGGATTCCGAGCGCCCCGCAGACGGCCATGCCGATGAAGGAGGCGGTCGCCCAGGTGATCACCGTCGTGTTGCGGCGGATCCGATCCACGATGCGCTGCCACGTCGCGGCCGTGCCCGCATCCTCAGCGACGAGCGCCTCGTAGACCTTCTCCTTCGCATCGGGCTTGCGGGTCATCTTCCCGTCGGCCTTCGCGCTGCCCATATAGGTCGCGAACGGCTCGATTAGCCGCTCGATCGACTGGGCGAGGATGTAGAGCGGGGCGAAGACGCTGAACGCTGCGCCGGCGGTGAAGGGCTCCGGGTCGAGCAGGTACCAGAGCGAGATCCCGAGCGCGGCACCAAGGACGATGATCACGTAGGCGCCGGCGATGAAGGCCGGGTCCGCAGTTACCGCCGGTCTCTTTGCAGCCGCAGTGGTCGAAGTACGCATCAGCGGCATCGGCCACCTCCTGAGGGCCCGAGTCTACGCTCTCCACGTGCGGATCCTGCTCGTCTCGCAGATGTATCCCGGCCCCGACGATCCCGACCTCGGGGTCTTCGTGCAGCACCTCGAGGAAGAGCTCCACCGGCGGGGAAACGAGGTCGAGCGGGCCGTCCTCGACCACCGCACCGGCGGCAAGCGACGGTACGCGGCGCTCGCACGGAGCGCGCTCGCGGCCTCGCGGCGGTTTCGGCCGGACGTCGTCTACGCCCATTTCCTGGTGCCCACCGGCCTCCTCGCGGCACTGGGGTCACGCGCGCCGCTCGTCGTGACGGCACACGGGAGAGACGTCCGGAACATCGGCGCGTTCCCGGGGATTCGCGCGGCGACGCGACTCGTCGTCCGGCGAGCGGAGGCCGTGATCGCCGTCTCTGACTACCTGCGCCGGGAGCTCGAGGCGAAGGTCCCGGAGGCACGCGGGAAGACCGAGGTCGTGGACTGCGGCGTCGACCTCGAGCGGTTCAAAGTGGAGCCGCCGCCCGAGGGGCCGACCCGCTACCTCTGCGTCGGCTCGCTGACCGAGCGGAAGAACGTCGTCCGGCTCGCCGACGCCTTCGCGCGGGTCGGGGAGGGGACGCTGACCTTCGTCGGAGACGGGCGCCTCCGGCCCGCGCTCGAAGCGCGAAAGCGAGTCACCGTGACGGGCCGGGTCCCGCATGCGGAGATCCCCCGGCGGCTGGCCGATTCACACGTCCTCTGCCAGCCCAGCCTGATCGAGCCGTTCGGCCTGGCGCTGCTCGAGGCGATGGCCGCCGGACGGTCCGTGGTCGCGACGCGGATCGGCGGCCCGCCGGAGTTCGTCACGGCGGAGGCCGGCGTCCTCGTCGACCCGACGAACGTGACTGACCTTGCCCGCGGTCTCGCCGCCGCCGCGGCGCTCCCCCGGCCCAACGACGCCGCCCGCGCGGCCGCCGCGAAGCACGACCTCAGACGTCAGGCGGAGCGGGTGGAGGCGATCCTCCGGCGAGCCGCTCGAGGTCGTGAAGACGGCGCTCGACCAGCGGCCTGACCGTCTCCTCGAGGCCCGCGCCGCGGGCGAGCTCGAGCGCCTGTTCGTAGGAGCTGCGCACCTTCTCGGGCGAAACACCCTGCTTCAGGCGGTTGTCGCCTGTGACGAGAAGCTTTTGGATTTGCTCACGGACGTCCATTCAGTCAAAATCTTGGTGCAAAGTCGTCAAAATGGGGTCGAAACGTGTCCGAAGCTACTGCGGCCGCGCAGGTCGCGGCTGAGATCAGCGTCCTGATCGTCGACGACGAGCCACTGTTCGTCGAGATGGTCGAAGCCATGCTCGCGTGCGAGCAGGGAATCGTCGTCGTGGGTACCGCCGACCATGGCAAGGACGGCGTGGACGCGGCACAACGGCTCCATCCCGACGTCGTCGTCATGGACATCAGCATGCCGGTGATGAACGGCATCGACGCAACGCGCGAGATCCGCACCCAGGACCCGGACGCGTGCGTCCTCATCCTCACCGGCGGGTCGAACATCGGCGAGGTGGACGAGGCCAGGAAGGCGGGTGCCGCCGCTTACCTCACCAAGGATCGGATCGCGAGCGACCTCGTGGCCGAGATCCGGAGCCTGGGCGGCCGCTAGCCCCGTTGCTACGCTGACGCCGATGCTGACCGGCGCCGTCGTCTTCATCTACTTCCTCGTCTGCATCGCGCTGGTGGCGCTGATCCTCATGCACTCCGGCCGCGAGGCGGGCCTGGGCGGCATGGGCTTCGTTCCGGCCTCCCAGGGCGGTACGCATATCGTCGAGCGGAACCTGACGCGGCTCACGATCGTCGTCGCGCTGATCTTCGGCGCCGGGACGATCGTCCTGTTCAGAATCCTCGAATAGCGGTGGCTACACTGGTCCGCGCGCGCTGGTGGCGGAATTGGTAGACGCGCAAGGTTGAGGGCCTTGTGGGCTTTGCGGCCCGTGGAGGTTCAAGTCCTCTCCAGCGCATAGAAGCCCGGCGGCCGCCGGCCTTTCTCGCCTAAGCCGCCGCCGCACGGGCAGAGCCCGCACGGCTTGGTCGGCGCCGCCAGACGGCGCCTTGACGCCGTCCGCGGGCGCCGCTACCGTGATCGAACACATGTTCGCGGAAGGAGGCCCGATGGTGACCGAACGGCAGCGCGCGATCCTCGACTACCTGCGGGAGTTCGTCGACGAGCACGGCTACCCGCCGACCGTACGCGAGATCGGCGAGGCCGTCGGCCTCCGCTCGCCCTCCACCGTCCACGCGCATCTCGCGCAGCTCGAGCGGGCCGGCCTCTTGCGGCGCGACCCGACGAAGCCGCGCGCCCTGGAGCTGACCGACCGGCGGCGAGACGCGGTGGCTGCTGCGGAGGCGCCTGCCGACGTGCACCGGCTGCCACTCGTCGGCGAGATCGCCGCCGGTGGGCCGCTACTCGCCGAGGAGAACGTGGAGGACTACGTCGCCGTGCCCGAGCCGCTCGCCAAGGGCGGGGAGGAGTTCCTCCTGCGGGTCAAGGGCGACTCGATGGTGAACGCCGGCATTCTCGAGGGCGACTACGTCGTGGTGCAGCGTCGCCAGGATGCGCGCAACGGTGAGATCGTTGTCGCGCTCGCAGGCGAGGACGAGTCCGCGGACGAGGCGACCGTCAAGCGGTTCTTCCGCGAGGACGGCCGAGTCCGGCTCCAGCCGGAGAACGACGCGCTCGAGCCGATCTACGCCCCCCACGTCCAGGTGCTCGGCAAGGTGATCGGAGTGTTCCGGCAGGTCGGCTGAGATGAGCGAGCTCCGGCCCCTCAACCGCACACTCGACCAGGAGCTGACCGCGCTGATCCGAGGCGCCAGCCTCGAGTGCCCGGTCTGCGGCGAGTTCGTCCTGCACCGGCACGGGGAGCTCGAATGCCCCGAGTGCGGACTGCTGGTCCACGACAGGAAGGCCGCAAGGGCCCCGCTACAATTGGGTTTGCAGGCCGGGTGACCGCGGGCCGGCGCAGGCCGGTTCGAGGAAAGTCCGGACACCGAAGGGCAGGACGCTGGGGAAATCCCAGGCGGCGAAAGCCGACGGAAAGTGGCACAGAAAGGAGACCGCCGGCAGCGAAAAGCTCTCGCGAGACGCTGACGGTAAGGGTGAAAAGGTGGGGTAAGAGCCCACCAGCGTCGTGGCGACACGACGGCTTCCAAACCCCGTCCGGTGCAAGGTGAAGCAGGCTCCGCAGACGCGGCCCGCCGAGGAGCCGGGTACACCGCTCGAGCCACCGGGAGACCGAGGGCCTAGAGAGATGGTCACCCTCGACAGAATCCGGCTTACAGGCCTGCTACCGAAGAGCCCCGCAAGGGGCTCTTCCATTTCGAACGACTAGGTCCGCCCGCGCGAAATACCCGAACGGGCGATTCGCGCTCACCTCCGTCGCTAGACGATCGGATGGTCCGGCGTCCCGGCCTTGGTCGGAGCCGTTCAGCCGCTGTACATTCGATCACGACCGTCGGGAGGTTTCTTGAGGCCGCAGGGGTTTGCGATGGGGGCGCTCATCCTCCTTGTCGCGGTCCTGATCGGCGCGAACGCCGCCGCCGCGCCCGCTCCCACTCCACCGTCGCGCTGGCAGGTCGTGCCTGGCGGCCAGGTCGCGAACGAAGCTGTCCTCTGGAGCGCCGGCCGCCTCTGGCTGCTGAGCCGCGGCCGCGGCGGCGCCTACGTCGTCCGTAGTGGACGGGTGACGAAGGGCCGGTTCGGCGACTGGAAGACGGCGAGGCCCGCGCTGCCGGCCGGCAGCTGGGCGTACCAGAGCGGCCCGGGTCGAGACCTCCTCTTCACGACTCCGGGCGCGGCGGCCGGCTCGCCGCTTCTCGCCTTCAGGCTGATGCCGAACGGCGGCCTCGGCCAGCAGGCGGCGCTCGGAGGCGCCCCGATCCCGGACTCATCCGGCGGATCGCAGGTGATCCAGCTCGCCGACCGGGCGGTCCGGCTCGTCACCATCCAGGGCCGTCGAAACGAGCGTGCTCCCCATCTCGGAGCGTGCTGCGACGTCGGCGGGGCACCTGTCGACTTCGCCTCCTTCATATCGCCGAGCTCGGCCGCGGGGGGCTTGCTGGGGGTCGACCGGCGCGGGCGCGTATGGCTTGCGTGGGTGTCGGAACGGCAGGGCAAGAAACAGCAGGCGCAGCTGGTCGAGCTCTTTCCCGCGACCCTGAAGCCGAACGGCCGGCCGGCGGCCGTCCCGGGCCTGCGCGGCTCGGTGAGCATCCGGTCGCTCGTCTGCACCGATAGCTGCCGCGTGCTCGCCGAAGGGACGGCCGGCCGCGGCGTGAGAGCCGTCCTCTGGGGCGTCGGGGAGCGGCCGATCGCGATCGCGCCACGGGCGAAGAAGAAGTGTGCGCAGGCGGCCTGCGGGAGCGTCATCGACGCGCGGCAGGCGCGCGGTCACTTGCTCGTCGCCTACTGGGCCGACGCGTCGGATCTGACGGTCGCGGTCGCGCGGGCCGACGCGCGAGGGCGCAACCTGAAACGCGTGCGGTCGGTCGTGCAGCCGCGGAGATTGGGGAACGCGACGCTGAGCTCGATGCCGTTCGGCGTGTTCGGCGCCGACGGCTTCGCAGCGGTCGCTCCCTACAGCGGCGGCTCGCGCGCCGTCGTCCGCGTCGCGATCCTTCGCGCGCGCTAGGCGAATCTTCTTCTTTACGCCCGCAATACGACCTGGAGCGCCGTGCCGCGGCCCGGTTTGGAAACCAGTCCGAAGGCGCCGCCGATCGACGCCGCGCGTGTCTTCATGTTCTTGAGCCCCTGGCCGGCGCCGTTGTCCCAAGGCTCGAACCCTTCGCCGTCATCGCGGATTTGGACGAGGCGCTGTGTGCCGTTTCTTCCGATCCAGACCTCTGCCGTACGGGCGCCCGCATGCTTCCGGACGTTCGCGAGGCCTTCCTGCACGATGCGGAAAACCTCGATCTGCTCGTCCGGCGCGAGCTGGATCTCTGGGTCGACGTCGAGCTCGACCGCGAGCTCGCCGTCCGCGGTGAGGAGGTCCAGGTACCGCCGGAGGGCCGTGTCGAACGGCGCGTTGCCGCTGGCGGAGGACAGCGCGAGAATCGCGAAGCGCGCCTCCTGCTGGGCGAGCGCCGCCGCATCCTTCAGCCTGCGCACCGTTCCGTCCGGCGCCGAGCCGCGTTCGAGCATCGCCGCGTGGGTCGAGATCGTGAACAGGTACTGGGCGAGCCCGTCGTGGATCTCGCGGGCCACGCGCGCTCGCTCCTCGGCCACCGCGCGACCGAACTCGGCGAAGCGGATCGCACGCCACACGCCGGCGAGCAGCAGACCGTACGAAAGAAGGCGCAGGAAGTCGCCCTGCGAGACGACGCCGCTCGCGACAACCGGCGTGAAGACGTAGTGGAGCTCGGCCGAGAGCATCAGCGTTGCGGCAAGCGCGAGCCAGCGGTCGAGGTCTTCGCCGGACCGCCGGTAGCGCCAGCCGAACCCCACCGCGGCCGTGAGGCTGAGCACGCCCTGGATCGCGAAAGCGATGATCATCGCGGCCGGCTGCTCCGAGCCCTGGCGAAGGTCCGGCAGGGCATCGGTCAGCGCGCGCGCGTACAGCCAGATCGCCAGGAGCGCGACGGGCACCAGGATGAGGGCGATCCGAAGCGCGGCGCGGCGCGCGCCGATTCGACCGCGCGCCCACGGCGCCGACGCGATCAGCGCGAGCGCGAGGATCCGGCCGCCGGCGGCCGACCAGGCCTCGGCGGTCTGCGCCGGGTTGCCCCCGAGCACCGGGACGACGGCGAAGCAAAGGGTCGCGAGCGCCGCGGTCGTGAACCCGGCGCAGAGGAGGAGGTCGAGCCGGCGCCCCTCGACGGTGAAGCGAATGCCGGCCAGGACGGCGACGATCGTCGCCGCGAGCGCCATGGCGGTGTCGAGCGCCAGCTTGAGCTCGGGGAGCTCGTAGGTCGAGCGCAGGTCGGGATAGGCAAGGAAGAGCGCGAGCGCAGCGCCAAACAGGCCGACGAGTAGAAGCTCGCCGACGAGCCACGCCTGGTAGGCGTCACGGTCGTCCCGCCGCATGTCGCTCTTATCGGCCGGAACCGCGCTGCCGATAAGCGATCGTGATGGCGCCCACGATCCTGCTCGTCGACGACCACCCGCTGACCCGCGACGGGCTCGCGGCCCTGCTCGGCGGCCACGGATTCGAGGTGCTCGGCCAGGCGTCGGACGGCCACGAGGCGATCGAGCTGGCGGCCGAGCTCCAGCCCGACGTGATCCTGCTCGACCTCTCGATGCCGGAGATGAACGGGCTCGAAGCCCTGCCGCGGCTGCGGGTCGAGGCGCCGGAGTGTGAGGTCGTCGTGCTGACGGCCTCCGGGGACGAAGACAACCTGCTCGCCGCGATCCGTGGCGGCGCCGCCGGCTACCTGCTGAAGACCGAGCCCCCCGAGCGGCTCGTCGACTTCCTCCACGGCGCCGCCGCCGGCGAGGCGGCGCTTTCCGGCGTCGTCGCGCGCCGGTTGCTCGACCAGGTCCGGAACGGCCGCGAGCCGGAGGGCGGCGTGCCCGACGCGATCGCACTGCGGCTCTCCGCGAGGGAGCTCGAGGTGCTGCTCCTCCTGGACGAGCACCTCGGGACGGACCAGATCGCGAAGCGCCTCTTCATCTCGGAGCACACCGTCCGCTCGCACGTGAAGAGCCTGCTCCGGAAGCTGAATGTCTCGTCGCGCCGCGAGGCGCTCGAGGCGCTCGCGGCTGCCAGATCCTGACATTCAGACTCACCCATTTCGGGTGAGTTGCGTTCGCCCGGTCGGGGCGACGACGAATCCGCCCCGCGGGCCGATACTGAGAGTCAACTCCTCTCTCCTCCGCGAAGCGATCCGCGGTGAGGGCGGTGGCTCTTCCTCCTTAGAACGAACGGCCGGCAATAGTCGGCCGTTCTGCGTTTCTTCCACTACGCCCGGACCAGGTCCCGTGCCAATTCGGTGTCGCCTTCGTCACGAAAGGGTCACGACGTGAAGCCCGTGAGCGCCGCCCGGACGAGCTTCGGCAGGGTTTCGAGGTTGTAGCCGCCCTCGAGGACCGCCCCGAAACGCGGTGCGAGGGCGGCCGAGCGTCGCGCGAGCTCTCGGAAGCCGGCTTCCGTCACGAGCATCCCCGCGAGCGGGTCTTCCTCGTGCGCGTCGAATCCGGCAGACACGAGCAAGAGGTCGGGCCGGAAACCGGCCACGGCCGGCTCGACCACCTCGTGGAACGCGACGACGTAGTCCTCGTCTGTCGAGCCTGCGGGGAGGGGCACGTTCAGCACGTTGTCGTACTGCTCGTCTGGCCCGCCCGTACCCGGGTAGAACGGCCACTGGTGGAGCGACGCGAGAAAGAGAGACGCGTCGTCGAGGACGATGTCCTCCGTGCCGTTCCCGTGGTGGACGTCCCAGTCCACGATCGCAACCCGCTCGATCCCCAGCTCCGCCTGCGCCCAGCGCGCCGCTATCGCGACGTTGTCGAAGAAGCAGAACCCCATCGCCTCGGTGCGAGTGGCGTGATGGCCCGGAGGCCGGGCGAGCGCGAAGCCGCCGGAGCGCGCCGCCTCGATCGCCGCCCCCGCGGCCAGCAGCGCCGCCTCGTACGTCGTGTCGGAGGCGATCGTGTCACCGGTGACCATCGTCGGCCGATCGATCCCGGCGACGAGCTCGATCAGGCGCGGTGAGTGACACCGCTCGACGTCGGCCCGCGTCGCCGGCGGCGCCTCGCGCCACTCGAACTCGCGCTGGAGCACGGCGACCCGTTCCTGCTGCTCCGGGTGGCTGCCGGTGGGGTGCAGCCGGGTGAAGTCCCCGTGGCTGATGAGGTCCATCAGACGACGAGGAGGTCGGGGAGCTCGAGCGCACGCCAGAGCTCGAACGCATCCCGCCCGGTGCGATCCGCCGCGTACAGGCTGATCACCGTGCCGTGCGAGACGACCACAGCGCGCTCGCCAAGCCCCTCCACGACGCCCGAGAAGCGCGCCAGCGCCTCCGCCGCGCTCTCCTCGCCGAAGACAACGCGGTTGGGCTCTGCAAACAACCGCCGGATCCCCGCCTCGAGCTCCACACGCTCGAGCCAGCCCACCTGCCGGCGTTCCTGCTCCCGCAACCCGTACGACTCGCGCAGCTCGAGCCCGAGCCTGGCTGCCAGGAGCTCGGCCGTCTCGCGCGCCTTCGGCTCCGGGCTCGACACAACGAGGTCGGGCTCGTGCGCCGCCACCCGTCCCGCGAGCGCCTCGCACAACCGTCGGCCTTCGGGGCTGAGCCGCCACTCCGCCGCCGGGATTGAGGGATCGACCGCCGGGACGCTATGCCGGACCAGCAGCACGAGCAGCGAGCCGGTCGGCCATTTGGTTCATGCCCCAGGAGCGGAAGAGGGAGGACGCCTCCGCCCAGGTTGGGGACTGATCCTTCAGGGGAGGGAGGGGGGCGGAGGCGTCGAGCGTGGCAATTCGGCGGTAGAGGAGCAATTCCTCCCGCTGCTGCGGAAATCGCCCCGCGTCGAGCGCCGCCTCCAGCGAGCCGTACTGCTTGAGGATCGTCGCCGCCGTTTTCGGCCCGACTCCCTTCGCGCCGGGGATGCGATCCGACGGGTCGCCGCGGAGCGCTATGAAGTCCGGCACCTGGTCCGGCTCGACCCCGTAGCGCTCTCGCACCTCGTCCGGTCCGATCCGCGCCAGCTCCGACACGCCCCGCACGGGGGTGACCACGGTCGTCTTGGCGCTGACGAGCTGGAAGGAGTCGCGGTCGGAGGTGACGACCACCGCCCGTCCCGCACGGCGCTTCTCCTCCGAACGCACGGCGGCGGCGAGGAAGTCGTCTGCCTCGTAGCCGGGCGCCGTGCCGTAGGCGAACCCGAGCGCCGAGACGAGCTCCGGGAGTAGGTCGAGCTGCCTCAGAAGCGAGTCGTCGAACTCGCGGCCCGACTGGTAGACCTCGAGCGCCTCGTGCCGGTACGTCGGCGCCGTCAGCGTGTCCCACCCGACGAAGACCGCCCGCGGCTCCTCCTGCTCCCACAGCCGCAGCACGAAGTTCGTGAAGCCGACGACCGCGTTGTTGTTGATCGACTTCGGCAGCGCGTGATAGGCGCGGTGCGTGAGCGAGTCGCCGTCGAGGACGAGAAGCGGCGCGCTCACAAGGTCTCTTCGAGCTCGTGGATCGCCTCCATCAACCGGCCGGTGGCGATCTTGGCAGCCTCGCGCAGCTCGAGGTCCTTGAGGTCGTCGAGCTCGATCGGAGTGCCGTAGGTCACCCGGAGCGGGCCGAGCCTCATCAGGCTCTCCGTGCCGCCGATCGCCGCCGGCACGAGCGGCACGCCCGCCTGGATCGCCACCCGCGCCGCACCCGAGCGGGGTTTCGCGCGCAGGTTCTTGTTGAGCGCCTTCTTGATTCGGCCCTTGTTGCGCCGCGTGCCCTCGGGGAAGATCGCGACCACCTCGCCGGAGCGCGCGAGCTCCACGGCCTTCTGCATCGCCTCCTCGTCACCCATCCCGCGCCGGACCGGGAAGGCGCCGGCCGGCTCGAGCACCCACTTCAGCGGGGGTTTGTACATCTCGGACTTCGCCATGAAGCGCAGCTGGCGGTCGGGATAGAGCGGAATCCCGAGTGGCCAGGGATCCAGATTCGACATGTGATTGGCGGAGAGGACAAAGCCACCCTCAGGCGGAATGTTCTCCTCGCCCGTGCTCCTGAACCGGAACAGGCGTCGAATCGGACCGGCCGTCACGGCCCCGATGAAGTGGTACATCCTCGAGCTCACGGCGGGGCAGTATCACCTGTGCGGGGCAGGCGGCGGAAGGAACCTTCGCTACCCTCAAACCCGTGGCTAAGACCCTGATCATCGCCGAAAAGCCCTCCGTTGCGCGGGATATCGTCGCCGCGCTGCCGGAATCGTTCGACGAGCACAAGAACTTCTACGAGTCAGACGACTACGTTGTCACGTTCGCCGTCGGCCACCTGCTCGAGCTCAGCGACCCGGAGGAGTACGACCCTGCCTGGAAGTCCTGGAAGCTCGACAACCTGCCCATGATCCCCAGCGAGTTCCAGGTTAAGCCGCGCGACAAGAAGTCGGCCACGCAGCTGAACCTGATCCACAAGCTCCTGAAGCGCAAGGACGTCGACCGCATCGTGAACGCCTGCGACGCCGGGCGCGAGGGCGAGCTGATCTTCACGCACATCTACGACACCTCGGGCGTCGACAAGCCGGTCGAACGACTCTGGATCAATTCGATGACGAAGCAGGCAATTCGCGACGGGTTCGACCAGCTCCGCCCCGCCGAGCAACTCGAGCCGCTGCGCGACGCGGCCCGCTCGCGCTCCGAGGCCGACTGGCTCGTCGGCATGAATGCGACCCGCGCTGCGACCACCCGCCGCGGCTGGGGCGCCGGGGTTGTGTCGCTCGGCCGGGTGCAGACGCCGACGCTGGCGATGATGGTGAAGCGCGAGCGCGAGATCCAGGCGTTCGTCCCAGAGCCGTACTGGCTCGTCCACGCCACCTTCGATCCGCGCTACCTCGGCCTTTGGTTCGACGGCGACGAGAACCGGGTCAAGGACGGCACGCGGGCCGACGAGATCGTCGAGAAGGTCAAGGGCAAGACCGGCCGCGTCGAGTCGGTCGAGCGCAAGGAGCAATCCGAGCGCGCGCCGCTCCTCTACGACCTGACCTCGCTCCAGCGCGACGCCAACCGCCGCTACGGGTTCTCCGCCCGCCGGACTCTGAGCGCCGCCCAGTCCCTCTACGAGGGCAAGAAGGCGATCACCTATCCGCGGACGAACTCCCGCTACCTCTCCGGCGACCTCGTCCCTCAGCTGAAGCCGACCGCGCAGACGCTCGTCCCGATCGGCGAGTACTCGAAGGCAGCCCGGTATGTGCTCGGCCTCGAGCAGCTCCCGCTCGGCCGCGTCGTGAACGACGCGCGCGTCGACGACCACCACGCGATCATCCCGACGGACGTCGCGCACGATCTCTCCAACTTCAGCCCGGACGAGCGGCGCATCTTCGACCTGGTGGCGAAGCGCTTCCTGGCGGTCTTCCATCCGCCTGCCCGATATGCGCGGACGACGGTCGTCACCGAGGTCGAGGGCGAGCGCTTCCGCACTCGCGGCAAGGTCACGCTCGAGGCCGGCTGGCGC
This sequence comes from Gaiellaceae bacterium, assembly GCA_036520235.1. Lineage (GTDB taxonomy): Bacteria > Actinomycetota > Thermoleophilia > Gaiellales > Gaiellaceae > JACDAN01. The sequence continues at coordinate 11,729 of DATDKA010000183.1, read as the reverse complement.
GGCGTGTACGGCTTGGAGGCGGACGCCGAGGCGAAGCAAGACGAGGACGGCGAGGGAGAAGGCGAGCTTCCGGCGCTCCAGCAGGGTCAGGAGGTCAGGTGCGTCGAGGCAGAAAGTGAGGCGCGTGAGACGAAGCCGCCGCCGCGCTACACAGAGGCGACGCTGCTCTCCGCGATGGAGACGGCCGGCAAGCTCGTCGACGACGAGGAGCTCCGCGAAGCGATGAAGGAGCGCGGCCTCGGCACACCGGCGACGCGCGCCGAGATCATCGAGACGCTGATCCGCCGGGAGTATGTCGAGCGCGCCGGCAAGGACCTCCAGCCGACGCCGAAGGGCCTGAGCGTCGTGACGATGCTCGAGGAGCACCCGATCACCTCGGCCGAGCTGACCGGCGACTGGGAGAAGCAGCTCTCCGACATCGAGCACGGGAACGGCGACCGTTCGGCATTCATGGACGGCATCGCCGGCTTCGCCCAGGAGACCGTCGACCAGATCCGAGGTCTGCCCGACGAGAAGATCAAGGTCGAGCGGGTCGAGCTCGGTCTGTGCCCGAAATGCGGCGCCGAGACCGGCGAGATCATCAAGGAGAACTCGCGCGCCTACGGCTGTACGAGCTGGAAGAGCCGTGAGGAGCCCGGCTGCGGCTTCGTGATCTGGAAGCGCGTCGCCGGCCGCACGCTGACGCCCGAGATCGCGCGCCAGCTGCTGGAGGACGGTCGCACCCGCGAGGTGCTCTCAGGCTTCCGCTCCCGGAACGGCAAGCCGTTCCGCGCCCGCCTCGTGCTGAAGGAGGACGGGAAGGTCGAGTTCGAGTTCCCGGTCTCGCGGCGCCGGCAGGCCGAGCAGGACGGCGACGAGGAAGTCACGAGGCCCGCGGAGCCGAAGCCCGAGCCTGCGGCAGCCGAATAGAAACAACCAGATCGCAACAAACCTTTCCCTCACTATCGCGTAATAGTGAGTGGGGGTTCTACGTGCACTGCACAGGCTCAGCGGAATAGACGAGGCAATCAACTCGTTGGTCACGAACGAACTCCCGCCCGGAGTCGCACTGCCCTGGAAAAACAAGGAAAACACTCATACATTCCGTAGGTTTGAGGTCCGACCGACCTCTTACAGTCAGTAGGTTGCCGCGACGTACTGAAAGGACTTGAGAGCCGCTTGACACAGCATCAGCTGCAGGAACTTCTGGAGAGCGAACAGGCGCGCCCCTTCATCGAGCAGGGCGAGGAGCGCGGCCACATCGAGCCGATCGAGCTCGAGGCGTTCGCCGTTGAGCACGACCTCGGCGAAGAGGAGATCGAACAGCTCACGCGCGAGCTCGAGGCAATCGGCCTCGAGGTGCGTGAGGCACGCGCCGAGAGCGAGAAGGCCGGGAAGATCGAGCAGAAGCAGCCGGATCCGGACGCAGTCGTCGGGTCGGCCGACAGCCTGCAGCTCTTCCTGGCGGATGTCGGGCGCCACAAGCTGCTGACGGCCGCCGAGGAGGTGGCGCTTGCGAAGCGCATCGAGCGCGGCGACCTGATCGCAAAGCGCGAGATGATCGAGTCGAATCTCCGCCTGGTCGTGTCGATCGCCAAGGGCTACCGTGGCCTCGGCGTTCCCTTCCTGGATCTGATCCAGGAAGGCACGCTCGGGCTGAACCGGGCGGTCGAGAAGTTCGACTGGCGCCGCGGGTTCAAGTTCTCGACCTACGCCACTTGGTGGATCCGTCAGTCGGTGCAGCGTGCAGTCGCCAACCACGCGCGTACGATCCGCGTGCCGGTCCACGTCGTCGAGCGGCAGCAAAAGCTGTCGCGCGCGGCACGCCGGCTCGAGGTGGAGCTCGGGCGCGAGGCGACGAAGGACGAGCTGGCCGAGGCGACGGGGCTCCCGATGCAGCACGTCGACGAGGCGCTCGGCGCTGCCCATGCGTCGGTCTCGCTGAACCAGACGGTCGGCGCGGACGACGAGGGCGAGCTCGGTGACCTCTTCGCCGACCGCGAGGCCGCGGATCCGTTCGAGGAGGCCGAGGAGTCGCTCCGCAAGCAGGGTGTCCGGCGGGCGCTGGACGCGCTGCCGGAGCGCGAGCGGCGGATCCTCGAGCTTCGCTTCGGCTTCGAGGGCGAGCCCTGGACGCTCGAGGCGATCGGCCACGAGCTCGACCTGACGCGCGAGCGCGTCCGGCAGCTCGAGGCGCAGGCGCTGGCGCGCCTCGCCGCCCTACGCGACCTGGCCGCCGTCTCCGCGAACTAGCGGGGCGCACATATAACCGACGGAGAGCGCGGCGTTCGCCGCGCTCTCCGTCGTTCAGGTGATGCAGCGCGCCGCGACCCCAACCAAACGAGGCTGCCGACGTCCGTTCCTATACTTGCCGTTCGCGTGGCTCAGAGACAAGGAGGGTGAGAGGTGATCCGATCGTCCTGGAGGATTCTGCTGCTCTTTGCAGTGGCGGTGGTGGTGGCCGCCGGCTGCGGGGGGAGCGACGACAATGCGAGCGAAGGCGGTGGGAAGTCGGGTGGGACGCTCGTCTTCGCCGGCGCCGCGGACCCGGTTTCTCTCGACGGCGCGCTCGTCTCGGACGGCGAGTCGATCCGGGTCATCACACAGATCTTCGAGACCCTGATCAACCTCAAGCCGGGGACGACCGAGCTGGAGCCCGGTCTCGCCACCGACTGGGAGGTCAGTCCAGACGCGAAGACGTACACGTTTTCGCTTCGCGAGGGTGTGAAGTTCCACGACGGAACCGACTTCAACGCCGCGGCCGTCTGCGCGAACTTCGACCGTTGGTACAACTTCAAGGGCCCGCTGCAGAGCCCGAGTGCGAGTTACTACTACGGCGCGTTCTTCGGCGGCTTCAAGAAGAACGAGAGCGAGGACCTCTCCGACCCGCTCTACAAGAGCTGCGAGGCGAGGAACCCGACCACGGCCGTGGTCACCCTGACCAGGCCGTCCGCGTCGCTGCTCGGCGCGCTCGTGCAGCAGGCGTTCTCGATTGCGAGCCCGACCGCGCTGAAGAAGTACAAAGCTGATGCCGGGACGCTCGATCCGGACACCGGGTTCAAGCCGAGCGGCACCTTCGGTACCCAGCACCCGGCCGGCACCGGCCCGTTCGAGTTCGTCTCGTGGACGCGCGAGGACCGGCTCGTCCTCAAGCGCTTCGAGGGCTACTGGGGTGACAAGGCCAAGCTCGACCAGCTGATCATCCGGCCGATCGCCGACAACGCGGCGCGCCTCCAGGCGCTCCAGAACGACGAGATCCAGGGCTACGACCTCGTCGAGCCCCAGGATGTGGCGACGATCCAGGGTGACGACAACCTGAAGATCCTCGACCGCCCGGCCTTCAACGTCGCCTATGTCGGCATCAACCAGAAGAAGGCGCCGTTCGATGACCTCAAGGTCCGGCAGGCGGTCGCCTACGGGCTCGACCGTGAGGCCGTCGTCAACAACTTCTACGGCGGCCGCGGCGTCGTCGCCAAGGAGATGATGCCGCCGGAGGTCGAGGGCTACGCCGACGACGTCACGGAGTACAAGTACGACCCGGCCAAGGCGAAGCAGCTGCTGCAGCAGGCCGGCGTGAAGATGCCGCTCAAGGTCGACTTCTGGTACCCGAGCGACGTGTCACGGCCGTACATGCCGAACCCGAAGAACAACTTCGAGGCCTTCTCGGCGAGCCTGAACAAGTCCGGTTTCAAGGTCGTGCCGCACACGGCGCCGTGGGATCCGGACTACCTGGGGCGCGTCGACGAGGGAACCGCCGGCGACCTCAACCTGATCGGATGGACGGGCGACTTCGCCGACGCGGACAACTTCATCGGGACGTTCTTCCAGGACTACAGCCCGCAGTTCGGGTTCCGGGATCCGAAGCTGTTCAAGCTGCTGGACAACGCCGAGATCGAGTCCGACCGCGCGAAGCGGATCGACATGTACAAGGAAGCAAACCGGATGATCATGGAGGAGCTCCCGGCCGTGCCTTACGCGCACACGAAGCCGGCGCTTGCCTTCCGCAAGGATGTGAACGGGTTCGTCCCGAGCCCGACCACGAACGAGCTCTTCTCGACCGTCACGATCGGATAGCACGGAGGCACAGCAGAAGCAGCTAACGAGAGCGAGCAGGCGGCGGATGTAGGGCGATGTTGCGCTTCATCATCCGCCGCCTGCTCCTCTTGTTCCCGATCCTCGTTGGGCTCTCGATTCTCGTCTTTCTCTGGGTCCGAGCCCTTCCCGCGAGCCCGGCCGTCTCGCTCCTCGGTGAGCGGGCGACACCCGAGTCGGTGGCGCGAATCGAGCGCCAGTACGGCCTCGACAAGCCGATCTACGTCCAGTACTGGCGCTACGTCAAGACGGTGGCCGAGGGCGACCTCGGCACGACGATCCGTTCGCGCCGGCCCGTCACCGACGAGCTGAAGGAGCGCTTCCCGGCGACGATCGAGCTGACCATGGCCGCACTGGTCTTCGCGACCGTCTTCGGGATTCCGCTCGGCTTCGTCGCGGCCAAGCGATACGGCACCTGGGTCGACCACGCGAGCCTCGTGGCGTCGCTCATCGGCATCTCGATCCCGGTCTTCTTCCTCGCGATCCTGCTCAAGTACGTGTTCGCGGTGAAGCTCGGGCTCTTACCGACGGTGGGGCGGATCTCCGTCCTCATCGACATTCCGCACCCGACGAACTTCTACCTGGTCGACGCGATCCTGGCCGGCGACCCCGAGGCCTTCTGGGACGTGAGCAAGCACCTGATCCTCCCGGCGATCGCGCTCGGTTCGATCCCGCTCGCCATCATCGCCCGGATCACGCGGGCGGCGGTGCTCGACGTCCAGAACGAGGACTACGTGCGCACCGCGCGGGCAAAGGGGCTCCCACCGCGGCAGGTCGACATCCGCCACATCTTCCGCAACGCCCTATTGCCGATCACGACGATCATCGGCCTGCAAACGGGGCTGCTCCTCTCCGGCGCCGTCCTGACCGAGACGATCTTCGCCTTCCCGGGGATGGGCACCTGGCTCGTCGAGGCGATCCGTCAGCGCGACTATCCGATCCTGCAAGGCGGGATCCTCTTCGTCTCCTTCGTCTTCGTGATGGTCAACCTCGTCGTCGACATCTCGTACGCGCTGATCAACCCACGGATCCGCGTGTCGTGATGCCGGCCTCCGCCCAGCCATCTCGCGCTCAGGACGGTGACCGGTGAGCATCGCCCAGGCAGAAGCGCGAGAGATCCAACTCGAGGCGCCGAGCGGTCTCTGGAGCGAGGCCTGGCGCCGGTTGCGGCGGAATCCCGGCGCGATCGCCGGATTCGTGCTCGTCGGGATCTTCCTCTTCGTCGCGATCTTCGCGCCGCTCGTCGCGCCGGAGGATCCGCGCGGAGCCGGCGTCGACGACTTGCTGAACCGCCGCGGCCCGGTCTGCTGTCCGGGTCCCTCGGTCGAGCACCTATTCGGCCTCGACGAGCAGGGTCGAGACGTTTTTTCCCGCGTCGTGTACGGCGCGCGCTACTCGCTCGCGATCGGCCTCGTCTCCGTCGCCGTCGGCCTGTCGGTCGGCCTGTTCTTCGGTGCTCTCGCCGGCTATTTCGGCGGGTGGGTCGACTCGCTGATCATGCGGGCCACCGACATCATGCTCTCGATCCCGGGCCTCCTCCTCGCGATCGGGCTCGTGGCCGCGCTGGGCCAGGGAATCTGGCAGATCATGATCGCGGTCGGCGTCACGCAGATTCCGATCTTCGCCCGGCTCTTACGCGGCTCGATCCTCGCGACCAGGGAGGCGGACTATGTCCTTGCTGCGCGCTCGATCGGCGTGCCTGGCCGTGCGATCCTCGGCGCGCACATCATCCCGAACTCGATCTCGCCCGTGATCGTCCAGGGCACCCTGGCGATGGCGACGGCGATCATCGACGTCGCCGCCCTCGGCTTCCTCGGGCTCGGGCCCCAGGATCCAGCGACGCCGGAGTGGGGGACGATGCTGACCGACACAACGAGGTACCTCCAGACCGCGCCGCACCTGGCGCTCATCCCCGGGGTCGTGATCGTGATCTCCGTGCTCGGGTTCAACCTGATCGGAGACGGCCTGCGCGAGGCCCTTGACCCTCGGTTCCGTGGCCGCGCGTAGGCCGCTCCTCTCCGTCGAGGGGCTCGCCGTCCAGTTCTGGACCGCGCGCGGGACGATCTATGCCGTCAACGGCGTCTCGTTCGACATCAGCCCGGGGGAGACGCTCGGAATCGTCGGCGAGTCCGGCTGCGGCAAGAGCGTCACGTCGCTGGCGCTCCTCGGGATCCTCCCGCGCGCAGGTCGCGCTGTCGCCGGCAGCGCCATGTTCGACGGCCAAGATTTGCTGCAGCTTTCCGACGACGATCTCCGGACGATCCGCGGCAAGGAGATCGCGATGATCTTCCAGGACCCGATGACGAGCCTGAACCCGGTGCTCACGATCGGGAGCCAGATCCGCGAGCCGCTCGAGACGCACTTCGGGATGGATCGGCGCGAGGCGGACAAGCGCGCCGCCGAGCTGGTCGATCGGGTCGGGATCCCGGGCGCGAAGACACGGCTCAAGGACTACCCTCACCAGTTCTCCGGCGGCATGCGGCAGCGCGCGATGATCGCGATGGCGCTGGCCTGCGAGCCGAAGCTCCTGATCGCCGACGAGCCGACGACCGCGCTCGATGTCACGATCCAGGCGCAGATCCTCGATCTGCTCCGCGAGCTCGTGGTGGAGCGGAACACGGCACTGATCCTGATCACGCACGACCTCGGCGTGGTCGCCGGGATGTGCCAACGCGTGAACGTGATGTACGGCGGCATGTTCATGGAAACCGGCTCCGCGCAGCAGGTCTTCGGGCGGCCGCGGCATCCGTACACGCTCGGCCTCCTACAGAGCGTCCCGCGGCTCGACGCAGCCCGGAAGTCGGCGCTCCGACCGATCGAGGGGAGCCCGCGCGACATGCTCTCGCCGCCCCGAGCCTGTCCCTTCCAGCCGCGGTGCCGGTACGACGTCGCGGAGTCGAGCAAGTCGGTTCCGCAGCTCGTCGAGCTCGAGCCCGGCCATAAGGTCGCGTGCTTCAACCCGGTCCCGGCCGAGGAGTGGCAGCGGTCCCGCGAGGCGGCGCTGGCGAAATGAGCTCGAATGGGACGCTGGTCGAGCTCGACGACCTGAAGGTCTATTTCCCGATCAAGAGCGGGCTCGTGCTCGACCGCCACGTCGGGGACATCAAGGCCGTCGACGGCGTCTCCCTCTCGATCGAGCGAGGCGAGACCCTTGGACTGGTGGGGGAGTCGGGCTGCGGGAAGTCAACCGTCGGCCGGGCAATCCTCCGCCTCTACGAGCCCAGCGACGGCCGGATCATCTTCGACGGGCAGGACATCACCAAGCTCAGCGAGTCTGAGCTCCGGCCGCTGCGGCGACGGATGCAGATGGTCTTCCAGGATCCGTACTCGTCGCTCAACCCGCGGCACTCAGTGGGCAGGATGGTCAGCGAGCCGATGCGCGTCCACGGCCTGGGCGGGCGGCGCTCAACGAACGCCCGGGTCCGCGAGCTACTGCAGACCGTGGGGCTCCCAGCCGACGCCGCGTCGCGGTACCCGCACGAGTTCTCAGGCGGTCAGCGTCAGCGCATCGGGCTCGCGCGCTCGCTCGCGATGAACCCCGATTTCATCGTGGCGGACGAGCCGGTCTCGGCGCTCGACGTCTCGATCCAGGCGCAGATCATGAACCTGCTCGAGAACCTGCAGAAGGACTTCGAACTCACCTTCCTCTTCATCGCTCATGACCTCGCAGTCGTCCGGCACATCTCGGACCGGATCGCAGTCATGTACCTCGGCAAGATCGTCGAGATCTCGCCGGCCGGCGACCTCTACGACAACCCGCTCCACCCGTACACGATCTCGCTGCTCTCGGCGGTCCCGATTCCAGACCCCGTTGTCGAGCTGCAGCGCGAGCGAATCCTGCTCGCGGGCGACCTGCCCAGCCCGGCGAACCCGCCGACCGCCTGCCGGTTCCATACCCGCTGCCCCTACGTCCAGCCGACGCGCTGCACCGACGAGGAGCCATTGCTCCGCAGGCTTGCCGACGGCCATGTCGTCGCCTGCCACTACGCCGAGGAGATCCAGGCCGGCCGCATCGAGCCGCAGGAGCGGAAGCCGGTGCTCCAGGCCGAAAGCAGCCATCCCTAGAAAAGGGGAGTACAGCTTTATCCACAGGCGGCCGATACGTGGGTCGTGGACGCGGCAGAGCGCAAAGAGATCCTGTCCCGATACATGGACCACTCCCGCCGCTTCGAGGCTGTCGCCCAGCGGCGGACGTCGACCGGCGCCGGCGAGGTCATCCCGTTCACGGCCCCGCTCAAGGAGCTCGAGCAGGAGCCCACCGCCCGGGAAATCGAGGTTTTGCAGCTGATCTCCGAGGGCCTCGTCAACCGCGAGATCGGCCACCGCCTCTTCCTGTCGGAGGAGACGGTCAAGTCTCACGTCCGCCATCTGCTCGCAAAGCTGCAGGCGCGGAGTCGCGCGCATGCCGTCGCCGTCGGTTTCAGGCGCGGTCTGATCGCCTAAGCGGCACGAACCGCCGGCAAATTTTCCTGGGCTTCAGCTAACCGGGCGAACCCGCTCTCCACACCCTGTGGACGAATCCCTCAACAGGGGGATGTCCAATTCTGTGGAAAAACGGAGACTCCGACTCTGCTACCAGGGCTTGAGTCCACCGCCAAGCGCAGCGACCGCAAGCGTCGCCAGCAGAGCAGTGATTCGAGTCGCGAGATGCAACACCTCGACAACCTCCAATTAGGGAACCAACGGCAAGGCGGAGCGTATACCCCTTTCGGGTGAGTTTCAAGCAGGTTTTCGATATTCATGACCGAGCTGCGGCAGATCTCTCTCAACACCCTTCGGAGTCGCGTCGGACCGCAGGTCCCGACCGCCAGCCGCCCAGAAATCCTCGTCGTCTACGCCATCAGCCTCGCTGCCCTTGCGTGCTTAATGGCTTCGGCACTGCTGGTCGCTGGAGTGCGGCTAGAGGGGCCGGTCTGGCAGTTGGCGATCCTCGCAGCGGTCGCCGTTGTCGCCGAGCGCCAGCCTGTACGAATCACTCCAAATACAGAGATCACGGTCTCTGTTCTGCCGATGCTTTTCGCGGCTGTCGTTTACGGACCGCTGGACGCGATGGCAGTCGGGGCAGTCGGTCTTGTTGCTGACCTTCGCGCGCCATACATCCGCTGGCTGATCTGGACTTCGACGCGAGCCCTAGCTGGTGGACTCGCCGGCCTCGTGATAATCGCGCTTCTGCCAAACAACGCGGCGGTTGGCGAACTAATTCTGGCGGTCTTGGCGGCCGCGGCGATCGAGGCTTTCGTTGACTCCGGCCTTGGCGCGGTTACGGTCGCTTTGCGCGGTACTGGCTCTTACGGCGCATTCCTGCGTTCGGTCCAGCCAGTACTTCTATCGAGCCTGGCCGTCTATGTGCCCGCGATCGTTGTACTCGCGTACGCGTATAGCCAGGCGAGTGAATGGACGGTCCTTCTCTTCTTCGCACCCGGATTCGCAGCGCACAGCCTCTATCGTCTCTACCGTCAACAGCGGGAGGCCGCCGAGGAGCTTGCTGTCGCAAACGTGCGCCTCCAACGCGCGAACTTGTCATTTGCCAGCGCGTTGGTGGCCACGCTGGATGCACGAGACAGATATACCGCTGGCCACTCAGCTGCGGTCGCGATCTATGCACGGGATATCGCAGCGCGCATGGGCCTTTCCGAGACGGATCAGCAGTTGGCTCATCTTTGCGGCCTCGTTCACGACATCGGCAAGATTGGCCTCCCGCCCGGTCTTCTCGAGAAGCCGGGTGCGCTGACGCTCGACGAGCGTCGGCAGATGGAAAAGCATTCCGAAATTGGCGAACGGATCCTCGCGAAGGTAGACGATTACAGTGAGATCGCGAGCATCGTGCGTCACCATCATGAGCGGGTCGACGGGGAGGGCTACCCAGATCGGATTAGCGGACCGGAGATACCTCTGATCTCGAGGATCATCGCCGTGGCCGACGCGTACAACGCGATGACTTCAGATCGACCGTATCGTGACGCGATGCCGAGCCGCGTTGCTCGGCTGCGACTCGCGCAGTCGGTGGGATCCCAGTTTGACACTACCGTTGTCGCCGCGTTTGAGGCGATTCTTGCGATGGCAACGGAGGACTACCGATCCGGAAGCCGGCTCGACTTCGGTCTTGAGTCTTCGCAGCATCCCGAGCTTCGGGTTGCTGTGGCTACTGTCGCGTAAGCCACTGTGCTACGGCATCGGCGCGACTTCGCGCTCCAAGCTTTTCGTAGGCGTGGCGTAGGTGCACCTTCACCGTGGATTCGCTGATGAAGAGAGCCTGCGCCACCTCGCGATTTGACGCTCCGGCGGCGACCAGATTAAGAACCTCTTCCTCACGGTTCGTCAACTCTCCGCCGCCGCGGCGCGCGCTTTCGGCCCCCGCTATTCCGTACTTCTTAGCGAGCTGCAAGTCGTTCGCACTCTTGAGCAGGCCGAGCAGTGCGCTAGCGCCGACGCTTGCGAAATTGACCAACAACTGCGGGTGCGCCCGGTAAGCGACAACGATGCTGTCAAAGTTTCCCAGGCGCACTGCGGCCTCCCAGGCAGCATTCGCGGCCTCGTCCTTGTTACTTGGGTTCGCGTCGCAGATGGCGTGAATCGCGGGAACGAGAACTCGCACCATGAGGGCAGCCGGCGACACGTCGTGAGCCTGTTCGGCCAGCTTCAATGCGGATTCCGAATGACCGCCGGAGGCGAGCGCGACCGCCCGGCTTATGAGCATCTCTGCATAGAGGGGCGCGGCAGGCCGTTCGGCGAGTCTTTGCGGATCGCACGCGCGAACCGAGTCGTCCAAACGGCCCGAGGCGAGCAGAACACGGCACCGCAGGGCGGAAACGTTGCACTCAACGTGGGGGTCGCCGCCGAAGGGGCGCGCCTCATAAGCGCGGTGAAGGTCTTGCAACGCCTGCGCAAAGTGGCGGAGGCCGAGCCGAGCCGCCGCGAGGTCGATGAACGCATAGGGTCGCCCAAAGTCGAGCCGGTTCCGACGGAGTTGCTCATTGAGGTGTTCTGCGACGTCCAGCGATCGGGCATACGACCCGTTGAGGGTCAAATTGTTTGTGAAGGCGTGGAGGACTGCTGTCGAGATCAGCGGGTTGCTGACGGTCTCGACTAGCCGCAGATCAGGCTCCACATTGACGATGGCTTCGCTTATCGCTCCTGAGCGCGCCGCGGCTATGAGTGTTATGGCTACTTGTCGAAGTCGGTCTTCGACCGTCTCGGACTCATGGGCCTCAAGCTGTCGCTGTACGTCCGAGGCGCGCGGGAAGTCGAGCTCGGAAAGGGCCGAGTAAAGGCCAAATAGCGCCTCTCGCCGAGCAGCGGCGGTCGCAGCTGACTCAAACGCGCGGTCAAAGTGCGCGACGCTAATTGCCTCTCTACTTGAAAGCAGTGCCCCGTGGCCAGCCCGCAGATGCGCGCGCGAAGTGAGCGGATGGCCGTAAGGTAGTTGGCGGACTGCTTGCCCCGCCAGTTCCTCGGCCTTGCGGTGATGGCCCACGCGAAACGCAACTTCGGCTTCGGCCAAGTCGAGGACGGGTCCTTGACAGTGGAGCGATGCGGCAGCGTCTAGCCAGCGAACGATTGTCGCGATGCGGCCAAGATCGACCAGCCGCTCAAGCGCGCGGTCGAGAGCGGCTGTGACCAAATCGGGCTCTCGAAACCTGATCCCGAGCTCGACTGCG
>DATDKA010000182.1:0-27666 GCA_036520235.1 Gaiellaceae bacterium | reverse complement strand
GAGCGGATCCGGCGGATCGTCCTGCCCGCGGCGCTGCCGCAGATCTTCGCCGGCATGAGGACGAGCCTCTCGCTGGCAGTGATCATGATGGTGCTCACCGAGTACTTCTCGAGCTCGAGCGGGGTCGGCTACGTGCTGCTGATCTCGAAGAACACGCTCCAGCTGGCGCCGATGTGGGCCGCGATCGTGCTGATCGGGGTGCTCGGCTACCTCCTGAACCTCGCCCTGATCCTCGTCGAGCGCCGAGTGCTGGCCTGGCACCGGGGCTGGCGAGCGGCCGCCGTCCAATGAGCGCGCACGCCGGCCACCTGCTCGAGATCAGGAACGTCGGCAAGACGTACGGCAGCGGTCCGAAGGCGACTCACGCGATCGACGACGTGTCATTTGCCGTCGACGACCGCGAGTTCGTCTGTGTCGTCGGCCCGTCGGGCTGCGGCAAGACCACGCTGCTCAAGTGCGTCGGCGGGCTACTACGAGCGTCCAAGGGCCGGGTGCTCCTGCGGGGCAGGCCGGTGACGTCGCCTCCCGAGGAGATGGCGCTCGTCTTCCAGGAATACGGCCGGTCGCTGATGCCCTGGTCCTCCGTCCGGAACAACGTGCTGATGCCGCTGCGCCACAAGGACCTGGGCCGGAAGGAGCGGAAGGCGCTCGTCGAGGAGGCACTAGAGGCCGTCGGGCTGACGCGCTTCATCGACCACTATCCCTGGCAGCTCTCCGGCGGGATGCAGCAGCGCGTCGCAATCGCTCGGGCGCTCGCCTACCAGCCGTCCATCCTGCTGATGGACGAGCCGTTCGCATCGGTCGACGCGCAGACGCGCGCCGACCTGGAGGACCTCGTGCTCCGGGTGCGTGAGGAGTTCGCGGTCACGATCCTCTTCGTCACGCACGACATCGACGAGTCCATCTATCTCTCGGACCGCGTCGTCGTCCTCACCCATGCTCCGACCGAGGTCAAGGAGATCGCCGAGGTCGACCTCCCGTTCCCGCGCGACCAGATCGCGACGAAGGAACTGCCGGACTTCACGCAGCTCCGCGCGCACATCTACCGCCTGATCCGGCGGGAGCACGTGGAGCCGGCCGAGGAGCTGGCGACGGCGACGACCGCAACGAAAGGAGAACAGGAATGACCGCACGTATGCGTGACCGGGGCGGGCGGCGCCTCGGCCTCGCCACCATCGCGGGCGCAGTCGTCGCGCTGGCGGTGTTCGGCGGGTCGGCGGCGAGCGCACCGCGCGCGACGCCGACAACCGAGGTCAAGCTGCTCACGCTGCCGATTGCGAACACGTTCCCGCTCGACCTGGGGGTCAAGAAGGGGTTCTTCACGGCCGAGGGGATCGAGATCAAGAAGACGATCGTCGCAAGCGGTAACGACGTCATCCTCGGCCTCGGCAACAACAACGCCGAGGTCGGCTTCGGCGGCTTCGTCCCCTTCATGATCGGCAGCACCGGCGGCATCCCGCTCCAGCTGCTGACCGCGAGCGAGGTCGAGGGAACCACCCAGGCGGACAACTGGCAGAACATCCTCGTCAAAGGCTCGAGCTCGATCCGCACGCCCCGCGACCTCGCCGGGAAGACGATCGCCGTCAACGCACTCAAGGGCGTGGGCGAAGTGATGATCAAGGCGGCGATGCAGAAGCTCGGCATCTCGCCGACCTCGTTCCGGCTGACCGCCCTGCCGTTCCCACAAATGCGGTCGGCGCTGAACAACGGCCAGGTCGACGCGATCTGGACACCGGAACCGTTCCTCTCACAGGCCCTCAACATCGACCACGCGAGGATCGTGATGGCGCCCGGGCCGGTGCTCGGGAAGTTCTTCCCCATCGGCGGGTACGCGGCCAAGCCGAGCTGGATCTCCAGCCACCGAGCGACCGCCGCGAAGTTCCGCAGGGCGATGAACCGGTCGCTGCTCTACGCGCAGTCGCACCCGCAGGAGATCCGCGAGATGCTGCCGGCGGGGACGCAGAACGTGCGCCTTCCGATCTGGACGACGATCATCAACCGGACCCAGATCCAGCAGCTCGCGGGCTACGCCAGGCGCTACGACGTGATCAGCAAGGCGCCGAACCTGAAGCAGCTGATCCCGGACAGCATCGCCAGCGGGCTGACGCTCCAGGGCGGCGTCAAGGCGAAGACGGTGTTCCTGCGCGTGGACGGCAAGGCCGTCAAGAAGCTGGCGCCGGGGCCGTACAACATCGTCGTCGCGGACTCCTCGAAGAAGAACGCGTTCGCGTTCGCCGGGCCGAAGGTGCATCGGCGCACGAAGGTGAAGGGCGTCGGCCGCGTCACCTGGCCGGTCAACTTGAGGAAGGGCGTCTACCGGTACTGGGGGACTGCTGCGCCCGGGGCTAAGAAGAGGATTACCGTCGGCTAGCTAGGGCGCGAACGTCGTCGTCGGAGCGATCGCCACGTCGAGGAGCAGCGGCTCCTCGCGCGTGGCGAGCTCCGGCACGACCTCGTCGAGCGTCGCGGTAAGCGTGTCGAGGTCGGCGATCTGCCGGGCGTCGCAGCCCTGCGCGCGCGCGAGGCCGGCGATGTCGACTTCGAAGCCGGGCCAAGGTCCGGCCGCGCCGGCCCGCTCCGCCAGCCGGTCCATGATCACGTAGCCCTTGTTCGAGAGGATCACGAAGAGCGCGCCGACGCGGTAGTACGCGGCGCTCCAGAGCGCCTGGATGCCGTAGAGCGAGGACCCGTCGCCGACGACGGCGACGACCGGTCGCTCGGGGAGGGCCATCCGCAGGCCCGTCGATCCGGCAAGCGCGAAACCCAGCCCGCCCATCGCCGCGCTGACGAAGCCGAGCGGCCGTCGGGCGAGCAGCCGATCGTGGATCTCCGGTCGGTCGACCGGCGCCTCCTCGACGACGACCGCGTCCTCCGGCAGCCGCTCCGCGAGCGCCGAGATCACGTGGCCCGCGAGGAGCGGTTCGCCGGCGCCAGGAGGATCGGGCGCGGGCGGCGGGGTGAACGGCTCGGGTGCAGCACTGTCCCGCTGGGGGACGACCTCGGCGAGCCGGCGGCAGACGGCCGCCGGCGGCGCAAGGAGGGCAAGCTCGCCGGCGCTACGGTGCACCTCGTCTGCGTTGTCCCCGACCACGGCGATCCGCGTGCCGGGCTCGGCGAAAGCGCCCTCTGTGTACGGCGATTGGCGGAACGCGGGCGCGCCGACGACGAGCACCGCGTCGTAGGGTGCGAGTCGCTCGCGGAGCCGCGGCCGGTCGGCGGGAAGGACGCCGCCGTACAGCCGATGGTCCTGCGGGAAACCGGCCCGGGCGCCGAACGACTCCTGGAAGACGGGTGCGTTCAGTCGCTCCGCGAGCGCAACGGCAGCCGCCCAGCCGTCCTCGCTGTCGTTCCCGGCGCCCACCACGAGGGCCGGCGACGAGGCATGGGCGAGGAAATCGGCGAGGCCCTGCACCGCCTCGTCGTCGGCCCGCGCGGCGCGCACCACCCGCTCGGGCGCCGCAGGCTCGCGCACGTCGTCCGCGGGGGCGCTCCAGTCGTCCATCGGCGCGATCACGAGTGCCGGTCCGCGGTGGGTCGCGGCCTCGTGCGAAGCGCGGGAGATCGCGGCGGGGAGGTCCTGCGCCCGGGTCGGCTCGTCGACCCAGATGGGGTACTCGCCGGCGAGCCCGCGGAGCCGACCGGTCAGGAACGGCTCGTAGGGGAGATGGCGCCGGTCCTGCTGGCCGACCAGCACGACGAGCGGCGCGCGGTTGACGCGAGCGGTGGCCAACGCGCCGACCGCGTTGCCCAGACCGGCCGTGGTGTGCAGGAGCGCAAAAGCGGGCTCATCCCGGCCGAGCGCCCAGCCCGTGGCGAGGCCCACGACCGATCCCTCGTGCAGCGCGAGAACGAAGCGGAGGTCCTCGGGGAGCCCCGACAGGAACGGCACCTCGGTCGACCCCGGGTTGCCGAAGATCGGCGTGAGCTCCCGGTCGCGGAGGACGTCGAACGTCTGGTCTCGGACGGTCCGCGGCCCGCTCACGCGCGGCAGTATCGCCTACCCGCGAGTTCGGTATGAGAACATGCGTTCACATGGCGGAAGCCGAGGCCCGCAATCCCGACTACGTCCAGTCGCTCGAGCGGGGACTCGCGGTCATCCGTGCCTTCGGCGCCGAAAGCCCGCAGCTCCGCCTGAGCGACGTCGCCCGGGCGACCGGCCTCACCCGCGCTGCGGCGCGCAGGTTCCTCCTCACGCTCGCGGCGCTCGGCTACGTGCGGCAGACCGGCAGCGAGTTCTCGCTCCGTCCGCGCGTGCTCGAGCTCGGCTACGCGTACCTCTCGGCGCTGACGCTCCCCGAGGTGGCGCAGCCGCACATGGAGTCGCTCGTCTCGGAGGTCAACGAGTCGTCCTCGATCGCCGTTCTCGACGACCTCGACATCGTCTACGTCGCACGGGTTCCGACGCAGCGGATCATGACGATCACGATCGCCGTCGGAACGAGGCTGCCCGCCTACGCCACCTCGATGGGCCGCGTCCTGCTCGCCGGGCTCGAGGACGGTGCGCTGGAGGCGCGACTCGAGCGGATGGACGTGGAGCGGTTCACCTCGACGACCGCTACGAGCGTCGACGACCTCCGTGAGCGGATCGACGTCGCGCGTGAGGCCGGCTGGGCCATGGTCGACCAGGAGCTGGAGCAGGGCGTCCGGTCGGCGGCCGTCCCGATCCGTGACTCGACCGGTGCAGTCCTCGCGGCGCTCAACGTCTCCGTCCACGCGACGCGGATGACGATGCCCGCGTTGCGGAAGGAGGTCGTGCCGCGGCTCCTCCGCACCGCCGCCGCGATCGAGGTCGACCTCAGCGTGTCGGGCGTCGCCGCCGGAGCCGGTACGCCTTGACACCCCGCAGTCACCGATGGGAGAGTGCGGTGCGATAGACGGATTGTTGTTCTCATCCCGAACACTCCGGTAGTCGAGCACGCAAGGGAGGCATGCGATGACAGCCATCGAGAGCACCGTCCGCGGCCTGCACATCGGCGGGCGGTGGACAGACGCCGTAGGGGGAAGGACGTTCGAGGACAGCGATCCCTACACGGGCGAATCGGTCGCCAGCATCCCCGCCGGCACCCGCGAGGACGCGCGGCGCGCGATCGAGGCGGCGGCCGAGGCCTTTCCCGGCTGGTCGCAGGCGCCGCCGGCCGAGCGCCATAGGATCTTCTTGAAGGCGGCGGATCTCCTCGAGGAGCGCGAGGAGGAGGTGGGCTCGTGGCTCACCCGCGAGACCGGCGCCACCTTCGGCTTCGCGATGTTCCAGCTGCACTTCGTGCCGAACCTGTTCCGCCAGGCCGCGGCGCTGGCGTACGCGCCGATGGGGGAGATCATCCCGTCGGACACGGGCGCGTTCGCGATGGGCATCCGGCGCCCCGTGGGCGTGGTCGGAGCAATCTCGCCCTGGAATGCCGCCCTGATCCTCTCGGCGCGCGCGATCGCCGCGCCGCTCGCGCTGGGGAACACGGTCGTGCACAAGCCGTCCGAGCACTCGCCCTACGTCGGCGGCCTGCTCTGGGGCGAGATCTTCGCCGACGCCGGGCTGCCGGAGGGCGCGCTGAACATCGTGAGCCACGCGCCGGGCGAGGCGGGCCCGATCGGCGAGGAGCTGACGGAGAACCCGGCGGTCAGCGTCATCAATTTCACCGGCTCGACGAACACGGGCCGGAGGCTCGCCGAGGCGGCAGGCCGAAACCTGAAGCGTGTCGTGCTCGAGCTGGGCGGCTCGAATCCCCTGATCGTCCTCGGCGACGCCGACCTCGACTACGCGGTCGACGCGTCCGCGTTCGGCGCCTTCCTGCACCAGGGCCAGATCTGCATGTCCGCCCGCCGGATCATCGTCGAGCGGTCGATCGCGGATACCTTCGTCGACCGCCTCGTCGAGAAGACGAAGGGGCTCAAGGCCGGCGACCCGAAGGAGCAGGACACGATCATCGGGCCGCTGATCACCGAGGATGCGGTCACCACGATCAAGAACCGGGTCGACGACGTCGTCGGGAAGGGCGCGAAGGTGCTGACCGGCGGTGACGCCGACGGCTCCGTCTACCAGGCCACCCTCCTCAGCGACGTTCCGGACGACTCCGAGTTCGCGCGGGTCGAGACCTTCGGCCCGGTCGCCTCGATCGACGTCGTCGGCAGCGCCGACGAGGCGGTCGAGCGCGCGAACAACACCGCGTACGGGCTCTCGGCCGGGATCATCACGTCGGACACCGAGCGCGGGCTTGCACTCGCCCAGAAGATCCAGGCCGGGATCGTGCACGTCAACGACCAGACGGTGGGGGATGAGCCGCAAATGCCCTTCGGCGGGGTGAAGGACAGTGGGTTCGGCCGCTTCGGCGGGACCGCCGCGATCTCGGAGTTCACCGAGCTCCACTGGGTGACGGTCAGCGCCTCCCACCCGTTCCCGTTCTAGACGCGGGGCTGGAGGCCGGCGTGGCGGAGATCGTTCCGCTCACCGAGGCGGTTCGCGAGCTCGTTCGAGACGGCGACGTCGTCGCGCTCGAGGGCTTCACGCACCTGATCCCGCACGCGGCAGGCCATGAGCTGATCCGGCAGCAGCGGCGGGAGTTGACGCTCGTGCGGATGACGCCCGACGTGGTCTACGACCAGCTGATCGGAATGGGCTGCGCCAGCAAGCTGATCTTTTCCTGGGGCGGCAACCCAGGTGTCGGCTCGCTGCACCGGCTGCGCGACGCCGTCGAGCACGATTGGCCCTTGCCGCTTGCGCTCGAAGAGCACTCCCACGCCGGGATGGCGGCCGGCTACGCCGCCGGTGCCGCCAAGCTTCCGTTCGGGCTCGTCCGCGGCTACGAGGGGACCGACCTTGCCGAGCGGACCCGGGTCGGCTGGGTCACCTGTCCGTTCACCGGCGCGCGCGTGGCGGCCGTGCCCTCGATCCGCCCCGATGTCGGGATCGTCCATGCGCAGCGTGCGGACGAGGCGGGCAACGTCCAGCTTTGGGGGATCAGCGGTGTCCAGAAGGAGGTGGTGCTCGGCTCCAGCCGCTCGATCGTCACGGTCGAGGAGATCGTCCCGGAGCTCGAGCCGCGGCCGGATGCCGTGCTGCTCCCCGCGTGGACGATCACGGCGGTCTCGCCGGCGCCTGGCGGTGCCCACCCGTCGTACGCGCACGGGTACTACGACCGCGACAACGCGTTCTACGTCGCGTGGGACGAGATCAGCCGCGACCGCGACCGCTTCCGGGATTGGATGCAGCGCCATGTGCTCGCGACGGCGGACGTGACGGAGTACCGGCGCCTGCTGGCCGAGTGGGAGACGTCGCCGGTATGACGGTCGAGGCGCCCGCGTACACCGCGGACGAGCTGATGGCGGTCGCCGCAGCTCGGCGCCTCCGCGACGGCACCGTTTGCTTCGTCGGCATCGGCCTGCCCAGCCGCGCGGCGAACCTCGCCCGCGCCACCCATGCGCCCAACTGTGTCCTCATCTACGAGAGCGGTGCGATCGGCGCGAAGCCGCGGCATCTGCCGCTGTCGATCGGCGACGGCGAGCTCGCCGAGACGGCCGACGCCGTCGTCTCGGTCCCGGAGATCTTCGCGTACTGGCTCCAGGGCGGCTGGATCGACGTCGGCTTCCTCGGCGCGGCACAGATCGACCGACACGGGAACCTGAACAGCACGGTGATCGGCGACTACGACAAGCCCAAGGTGCGGCTCCCCGGCGCGGGGGGTGCGCCCGAGATCGCGTCGTGGTGCCGAGAGACGTTCGTGATGCTCCGTCAGACGCCGCGGACGTTCGTCGACCGGCTCGACTTCCTGACCACGGTCGGCCACCGGGGCGGGCACGGCGCCGCCGCCGGCGTGACCTGCGTGGTCACCGACCTCGGTGTGCTGGAGCCTGCCCCCGGGACCGGTGAGTTGCGGCTGACCGAGCTCTACCCAGACGTCACGGCCGACGACGCGCGCGAGGCGACCGGCTGGGAGCTCCACGTGGCCGACGACCTGAAGACGGTGGCGCCGCCGTCTTCCGAGGAGCTCGAGGCGCTGCGCGCGCTGGTGCCCGCGAACGAGGAGACTGTCGCCCCGTGAGCCGCAGAACCGCCGCCCAGGAGCCGAGGGCGCTCGTCGACGGCGGCGATCGTGGGCAGCCGGCCTACCTCCATGCCGACTACGTCTCCACGAGGCTGCGCGCTCCCACGCGGCCGCTGATCGTCCTTCCGCACACGGAGTCGGAGCTGACGGGCCCGGCCTACGGCCACGAGTCGATCGGCGACCTCGATCACGACCTGACGCGCCAGCACGCCGGCGAGCCGCTCGGCGAGCGGATCATCGTGACCGGGCAGGTGCTCGACTCGGCCGGCAAGCCGGTGCGGTCTGCATTGATCGAGATCTGGCAGGCGAATGCGGCCGGCCGCTACCACCACGACGTCGACCGGCATCCGGCGCCGCTCGACCCCAACTTCACGGGCGCCGGGCGCTGCCTGACCGACGACGAGGGCCGCTACCGCTTCGTCTCGGTCAAGCCGGGGGCCTACCCGTGGCGGAACCACCCGAACGCGTGGCGGCCGGCGCACATCCACCTGTCGGTGTTCGGGCGCGCGTTCACGAACCGGCTCGTGACGCAGATGTACTTCCCGGGTGATCCGCTCTTCGCCTTCGACCCGATCTTCCAGTCGGTTCGCGATCCGCAGGCGCGGGAGCGCCTCATCTGCAGCTTCGACCTCGAGACGAGCGAGCCCGAGTGGGCCCTCGCCTACCGCTTCGACATCGTCCTCGGCGGCCCGAGCGAGACCCCGCTGGAGCGGTAGTGGCGGCCGAGGCGACACCGTCGCAGACCGTCGGGCCCTACTTCTCGCTCGGGCTGCTCCTCCGGGATGCGAACCAGGTGGTCGCGCCGGAGGCGCCCGGCGCGATCCGGCTGACCGGCTGTGTCCGCGACGGTGAAGAGGAGCCTGTTCCCGACGCGATGGTCGAGGTCTGGCAGGCCGACGAAGAGGGCCGGTACCGGCCGGAGTTCGGCTGGGCGAGGTCGGGCTGCGACGGGAAAGGCCGCTACTCGCTCGTCGTCGTGAAGCCCGGGCGCGTGGCGGACGCGGGTGGCCGTCTCCAGGCGCCGCATCTGACCATGCTGGTCTTTGCGCGGGGACTGCTGAAGCCGGTCCTCACGCGGATGTACTTCCCCGACGAAACGGCCGCGAACGACGAGGATCACGTGCTCACCTCGTTGGCGGACGCGTCGTCGCTCGTCGCGCGTCCGGCCGACGACGGGCTCGAGTTCGACATCCACCTTCAGGGCGAGGACGAGACCGTCTTCTTCGCCGTGTAGAGCCGTGTTCGACCGGATCTTCGTGCCCGCTGCGCTTCGGGATGCGCTCTCGGATGAGGCCTGGCTCCAGGCGCTCCTCGACGTCGAGCGAGCACTGGTCGCTGCGGAAGCCCGAGCCGGCGTGATCCCCGACGACGCCGCGGACGCGATCGGCGAGGCGTGTCGGGCCGATCGCTTCGACGCGGCCGCACTCGCCGATGAGGGCCGCTCGCCCGGGAACCCCGTCGAGCCGCTCGTGCGCGCGCTGCGGGAGGCGGTCGGGGGCGACGCGGCCGAGTACGTCCATCATGGCGCCACGAGCCAGGACGTCCTCGACACCGCTGCGATGCTGGTCTCGCGCGGCGCGCTCGGGGTGATCGTCGAGTCGCTGGAAGAGATCGCCGCGGAGGCCGCCGGGCTCGCCGAGGCCGACCGCTCGACCCCGATGGTCGGCCGGACCCTTCTCCAACAGGCCCTGCCGACGACGTTCGGGTTGAAGGCGGCCGGGTGGCTGATCGCGCTGCTCGAGGCGCGGCAGGCGCTCGTCAGGGTGCGCGAGGAGCGCCTGGCGGTTCAGTTCGGGGGCGCCGCCGGGACGCTCGCGGGGCTCGGTGAGGCCGGGCCCGAGGTCGTGAGCTTCCTGGCCGAGGAGCTCGGGCTCCACGCGCCGCCGCTGTCCTGGCATACGAACCGCGTCCGGATCGGGGAGCTCGGGTCGGCGCTAGCGCTCGCGGCGGGCGTCGCTGCCAAGATCGGGCTCGACGTGGGGCTCCTGAGCCAGAACGAGGTGGGTGAGGTGTCGGAGGCGGCGCCGGGCGCGTCGTCCGCGATGCCCCACAAGCGCAACGCGGTCGGGAGCCTCCTGGCCGTCGCCTGCGCGCGGCAGGCCACGGCGCAGGCGGGCGCGCTGCTCGCGTCGGTCGTTCAGGAGCACGAGCGGGCCTTCGGCGCCTGGCATGCGGAGTGGCCCGCCCTCGTCGGCGCCCTCGGCTACACCGGCGGCGCGGTCGACGGGGCGAAGCGCGCGCTCACCGGACTCGAGGTGCACGCCGGCCGGATGCTGGCGAATCTCGAGGCGAGCGGGCTCGGAACGGATCTCGGCTCCGCCGAGGGACTCGTCGACCGGGCGCTGCGCGAGTACCGGAGCGAACCGGCATGAGCGACCGCTACGAGGAGGGGATGCGCATCCGCCGGGAGGTCCTCGGCGACGAGCACGTTGACCGGGCGATCGAGCGGACCACGCCGGACACGGAGGCGTTCCAGGATCTGATCACGCGCTACGCCTGGGGCGAGATCTGGGCCCGTCCCGGCCTCGACCGCCGCACTCGGAGCGCAATCACGCTGACGGCCCTCGTCGCGCTTGGCAGAGACCACGAGCTCGCCATGCACATTCGCGCCGGGCTCCGAAACGGCCTGACGCGCGACGAGATCGGCGAAGTGCTGCTTCACAGCGCGATCTACTGCGGCGTGCCCGCCGCCAACCGCGCGTTCGCGATCTTCCAAGACGTGATGGCAGACGAGAAGGAGGAAGGATGAGCAAGCGGGACACGCCGCCGTTTCGCGCCGACCACGTCGGCAGCCTGCTCCGGCCACCCGAGCTCCTGGAGGCGCGAGGGCAGTACGCCGAAGGAGCGATCGACGCTGGTGAGCTGCGCGCGGTCGAGGACGAGGCGATCGCGGAGATCGTTCGGATGCAGGAGGACGTCGGGCTCCAGTCGGCGACCGACGGCGAGTTCCGCCGCACCTCCTGGCACATGGACTTCATCTACCAGCTCGACGGGATCGACCCGGCCGAGGAGCAGATCCGCGTCGCCTTCCACAACGAGCAGGGCGATGTCGAGTTCACGACAGCGGCGCTCAGCGTCCACGACCGTGTCGGCCTGTCGAAGACGATCTTCGGCGAGGCGTTCGAGACGCTGCAGTCGCTCGCGACGAGCGCGACGCCGAAGCTGACGATCCCCTCGCCGAGCATGGTCCATTACCGCGGCGGCCGCGCCGCGATCAGCGAGGACGCGTATCCCGACGTCGAGCAGTTCTGGAGCGACCTCGTCGCCGCCTACCGGGAGGAAGTGCGCAGGCTCGGCGAGCTCGGCTGCACATACCTCCAGTTCGACGACACGAGCCTCGCGTACATGAACGATCCCAAGCAGCGGGAGTACATCGCGCAGATCGGGGGCGACTCGGAGCACCAGCACGAGCACTACATCCGTCACATCAACGAGGCGCTCGCCGAGCGTCCCGAGGGCATGAGCGTGACCACGCACATGTGCCGCGGCAACTTCCGCTCCTCGTGGGCGGCGGAGGGCGGCTACGACTTCGTGGCCGAGGCGCTCTTCAACGGGCTCGAGGTCGACGGCTTCTTCCTCGAGTACGACGACGAGCGCTCGGGGACCTTCGAGCCGCTGCGCTTCGTGCCGAAGGGGAAGCAGGTCGTGCTCGGGCTGGTGACGACGAAGCGGGGCGAGCTCGAGGACAAGGACGAGCTCAAGCGCCGGATCGAGGAGGCCTCGGAGTATGTCCCGCTGGAGCAGCTCTGCCTCTCGCCGCAGTGCGGCTTCTCCTCGACGGTCGAGGGCAACGTCCTCACCCGCGATGAGCAGATCGCGAAGCTCCGCCTGATCGTCGAGACGGCCGAGGAGGTCTGGGGATAGCGGAGCGGATCCAGGTCGGGATCGTCGGTGCCGGTCCCGCCGGGCTCGTGCTCGCTCACCTGCTTCACCTCGAGGGAATCGACTCGGTCGTCCTCGAGGACCGCTCGCGCGACTACGTCGAACAGCGGGTCCGCGCAGGGGTGCTCGAGCAGGGCACGGTCGACCTGCTGCGGCAGATCGGCGTCGGGGAGCGGCTCGCTCGGGAAGGACTCGTGCACGACGGGATCGAGCTGCAGTTCGCCGGGGAGCGCCACCGAATCGACTTTCCGTCGCTGACCGGCGGGCGACGGATCACGGTGTACGGCCAGCAAGAGGTCGTGAAGGACCTGATCGCGGCGCGGCTCGAGACCGGCCGGCCGCTCCTGTTCGGGGTCGACGACGTACGGCTCGAAAGGCTCGACGGGGAGGACCCGGCGATCCGGTTCCGACACGAGAGCGAGGAGCGGGAGCTCCGTTGCGACGTCGTCGCGGGGTGCGACGGCTTCCACGGCGTCTCCAGGGATAGCATCCCGCCGGGCGTCCTGACCGTGTTCGAGCGCGAGTACCCGTTCGCCTGGCTCGGGATCCTGGCCGAGGCGCCGCCGTCGAACGAGGAGCTGATCTACGCGCACCACGAGCGCGGCTTCGCGCTCCACAGCATGCGCTCGCCGACGCTGACGCGGCTGTACCTCCAGGTGAGGCCGGACGAGGACCTCGCAGAGTGGCCGGACGACCGGGTCTGGGAGGAGCTCGAGCGCCGGCTCGGACTGGAGGGCTGGACGCTGAACACCGGCGAGATCGTCGAGAAGGGCGTGACCCCCATGCGCAGCTTTGTCGTGGAGCCGATGCAGCATGGCCGCCTCTATCTCGCCGGCGACGCCGCACACATCGTGCCGCCCACGGGCGCGAAGGGCCTCAACCTCGCCGTGGCCGACGTCCGGCTGCTGGCCGCCGCCCTGGCGGAGTGGTACCGCTCGGGCGACGACTCGGCCCTCCGGCGCTACTCCGCGGACGCCCTGCGGCGTGTCTGGCGCGCAGAGCACTTCTCCTGGTTCATGACCTCGATGCTGCACCGGCTCGAGGGCGGCGACGACTTCGACCTGAAGCTCCAGCTGGCGCAGCTCACGTACGTCTGCAGCTCCGAGCGGGCGGCCGCGTCCCTCGCCGAGAACTACGTCGGACTGGAGCGCGTCTAGGCGCTCGGCCTCCTGGTCGCCGGAATCCGTGGTCGGGGCTGCCTACGGCCGATTGTCACGCGGGTCCCACAGCGGCGTCGCCGCCGTCGCTTCGTATGCCATTCCCTTGGGATAGCTGATGAGCTCGATGTACGTTCCGAAGGGCGCGCGGAAGTAGTTGATGGTCTGGCCGGCTGCCGGGCCGTCGGTCACCGGGAGCGGGCCGAGCAGCTTCTCGACGCCCTTCGACTGCATGTACGCGACCGCCTTGTCGATGTGACGGACGTAGAAGGCGATGTGCTTTCCGCCGAAGTCCGAGTTCTTCCTGAACGACCGCACCTGGTCGGGCGATGTGTACTGGAACAGCTCGATGCTCGGCCCATTGCCGCAACGGACGTGCTGGATGTGCTCCACCACGGCACGCGGATGCACGTCGAGCAGATCCTGAATGAACGTCCCGCTCGGGTCGCTGAACGGTCCGAAGGCAAGCGGTGAACTGCAGCCGAGGACATTCTCGAACCACGCGACTGCTTCGGCGACCGCCGGAACCGTGATGCCGACGTGGTCGACGCCCAGCAGGCCGGGTACGGTCGTGCTCACGGAGTCGAGTCCGTTCCGCTTCGGAGACCAGAGCGGCCTGCTCGGGTCTCGTTCGTAGGCCATCCCGTTCGGGTAGCTGATCAGCTCGATGTACGTCCCGAAAGGCGCACGGAAGTAATTGATCGTCTGGCCGGCCGCAGGCCCCTCGGTCACCGGAAGAGGGCCGAGGAACTTCTGGACACCCTTCGCCTGCATATACGCCACCGCGGCCCCGATGTCGGTGACGTAGAAGGCGATGTGGTGGCCGGCCCAGTCCGAGTTTTTCGGAAACGTCGTGTTCTGGTCGGGTGCGTCGTACTGAAAGAGCTCGATGTTCGCGCTGCGCCCGCAGCGGACCATCGTGATCTGCTCGATGACGGCGCGCGGATGCACGCCGAGCAGGTCCTGCATGAATGTGCCGGTCGGGTCGCCGAAGGGGCCGAACGTCAGCGGAGTGCTGCAGCCCATGACGTTCTGAAACCACGCAATCGCCTGGTCGATGTCAGGGACGGTGATCCCGACGTGGTCCACGCCTTCCAGGCCCAGCAGTCCCCGGGCGTCGCGGTGCGCAATTGTCGACGGTGGCGGCGCGGCGGCCGTGCTCCCGACCAGGCCGACCAAGGCAACAACGGTGCAGCAGACAAGAGCGGAAACGATCGCGACGACGGGCGTTCGTGGCTTCATGTGACTCCCCTCTCCCACGGGCGGCCGAGCGCCGGCCCGCCTCGGTGACATGTCGACGATCCTCCCTGGCGGCAGACGACGTGTCAATCGCGCAAGATTCCTGGACGTGACCACCGCCGGTCTCGATCTGGTCTGCCCCAACTGCGGCGAGGCGAACGCTGCCCAGGCGCGGTTCTGCTCGAGCTGCGGCACGCGGCTCGACCCGACCGCGCTCCGTGAGGAGCGGCGCCTCGTCTCGGTGCTCTTCGTCGACCTCGTCGGCTTCACGGAGCGATCCGACCAGGCCGACCCGGAGGACGTCCGTGAGCTCCTCCGCCGCTACCACGACGAGGCGAAGGAGCGCATCGAGCACCACGGTGGGGTGCTGGAGAAGTTCATCGGTGACGCGGTGGTCGCCGTCTTCGGCGCGCCCGTCGCGCACGGGGACGACGCCGAGCGCGCGGTCCGCGCCGGGCTTCGCGTGCTCGAGCGCATCGAGTCGCTGAATCAGGAGGAGGGCCTCGGCCTCGCCGCGCGCGCCGCCGTGAACACCGGCGATGCCGTGGTCTCGGTCGACCGAGGCGACGCGCTCGCGATCGGCGACGTCGTCAACACGGCGGCGCGCCTTCAGTCCGCGGCGCCGACGATGGGGCTCCTCGTCGGCGAGCAGACCTATCGCGCCACGCGCCGCGTGATCCGGTACGAGCCGATTCCGGCGGTGGAGGCCAAGGGCAAGGCCGACCCGGTCGAGGCCTGGCTCGCGGTCGAGCCGCTCCTCGCTCCTGCCGACCGGCCGCTGGCGGTGCGGCCGCTCGTCGGCCGCTCGTACGAGCTCGAGCTGCTGTCGTCGGTCTGGTCGAGATGCCTGGCCGAGCGCCGGCCCCACCTGATCACCGTGCTCGGCCCGCCGGGGATCGGGAAGTCCCGGCTGTGCCACGAGTTTTCGACCGTGGCCGGTTCAGGCGGAGGACGGATGCTGCGCGGGCGCTGCCTGCCCTACGAGGAGCAGGCCGGCTACCAGGCGTTCTCCCGCCTCGTGCACGAGGCGCTCGGGATCCTGGAGTCGGACTCGCCGCCGGTCGCACGGGAGAAGCTGGAGCACGGCATCGCCGGACTCGTCCCCGAGGCCGAGGCGGCTGAGATCTTCAGCTACCTGGCACTGCTCCTCGGCGTCGCCCCGGAGGATCAGGTCCCTCAGGCGCAGCTGCTGTTCTACGCCGCGCGCCGGTTCATGGAGTGCGTCGGCTCCGTGCAGCCGACGGTCTTCGTCTTCGAGGACGTCCACTGGGCCCAGTCGAGCGAGATCGCGCTGCTCGAGTACCTCGCCCAGCACCTTCGCGACTCGCCGGCGATGCTCGTCGCAACGGCCCGCCCCGAACTGCTCGATACGCGTCCGACGTGGGGGAGCGCGCTCGCGGCGCAGACGACGATCCCGCTCGAGCCGCTGTCTGCGGAGCAGGCCCAGGCGCTCGCCTTCCAGGTCGCCGCATCGGCCGGTGCCGTCGAGTTCGACGTCGCGCGGATGGTCGAAGTGGCGGGCGGCAACCCGCTCTTCCTGGAGGAGCTTGTCTCCTCCGTCGCCGAGCGCGGCGAGGGCGGTGACCTGCCGGTCACGGTCCGGGAGGCGATCGGCGCGCGGATGGACGCACTGCCGGAGGAGGCACGGTCGGCGCTCCTCTCGGCGGCGGTGATCGGCAAGACGTTCTGGCTCGGCCTGCTCGAGGCAATCGCACCGGGCGGCGACCTCGCCGGCCCGCTGGCGCTGCTCGAGGCTCGCGACCTGATCCGACGCGACGCCGCAAGTCAGCTTTCGGGCGACATCCAGTTCACGTTCAAGCACATGCTGATCCGGGAGGTTGCGTACTCGACGCTCCCGCGGACCGTCCGGCGTGAGCGTCATGCGGCCGTGGCCCGCCATGTGGAGGCGACCTTCGAGGGAGCGGGGGAGACGCTGCCGGCGATCCTCGCCTATCACTGGCGCGAGGCCGGCGAGCCGGCGCGGGCGATCCCTCACCTCCTCTCCGCGGCCGACGCCGCCCGCCGCAGCTGGGCCCAGGGCGCCGTGATCGACCTCTATTCCCGGGCGCTCGAGCTCGCGGAGGACGAAGAGCTGCGGAAGCAGATCCGCCTCGACCGCGGGATCGCGCTCGTGGAGCTCGCCGACTATCCGCGGGCGTCGGAGGAGCTCCAGGCGCTCCTGCCGGAGCTGACCGGCCAGGATCGGCTCGACGCGCTGATCGCGCTTGGGCACGCGCTCCTCTGGACGGAGCGGGACGAGGACACTCTCGCCACCGCCGCGGAGGCCGCGCCGCTCGTCGAGGACGTCGGCGACGAGACCGCGCGCGCCGCGGTCCTGGCCATGGAGAGCCAGGGCCTCGCGATGCGCGGAAAGGGCGACGACGTGGGCCGGGCGCTCGAGCTCGGCGACCGGGCGCTCGAGGTGTGGGTGCCGGGGACGCGCTCGCTCAGCCTCCGCCACCACCTCCACCTCCACGCGGATCTCACCTACTGGGTGGGCGACTACGAGCGCTCGGCCGACCTCTCGACCCAGACGCGCGAGCTCGCGACCCACGTGCGGAGCGCGGAATCGCTGCTGCGCGGCGGCGGGTTCAAGGCGCTGGCGCTGTGCGGGCTCGGCCGGCACGAGGAGGCGATCGCCATCTGGGACGAGCTCTTCGTAATCGCGCGGGAGCTCGGCCAGAACCCGCGGGCCGTCCTCAACTACTCGTCCCTGGCGTACCGCGAGGTCTACGACCTCGCCGAGGCCCGGCGCCGGACCGAGGAGGCGCTCGAGCTCTCCCAGGGCGAGAGCTTCGGCATGCCGCTCCAGTTCGGCGGCTCCGACCTGATCCTGACGCACCTGCTCGCCGGGGAGGTCGGGCGCGCGCAGGCGGAGTGGCCGGCGCGGTGGGAGGGCGCCGAGAGCGCAACCGCGTGGACGACGTGGCTGATCGTGGGTCGTCTCCTGACGAGCAGGGCCGAGATCGCGCTGCACGCGGAGACGCCCGAGGCGGCTGCCGAGTGGGCGGAGAAGGCGATTGAGATCACCCGGCGCACGCGCCGGCGCAAGTACGAGGCGCGGTCGCTGACGCTGCTCGGCCAGGCTCTGGCTCGGCTGGGCCGGCGCGACGAGGCTCTGGCGGCGCTCCGGTCGGCGGTGGGCATCTCGGACGATCTCGTCGGACCGCCGGCGCGGTGGGCTGCGCGGTCCGCGCTTGGCGAGGCTGCGTACGCGCTCGGAGAGGACGAGCTCGCGGCGACCGCGTATCGAGAGGCGGCGGAGCTCGTCGACTCTTTCGCCGCGACGCTGGCGCCCGAGCGGCGCGAGCGGCTGCTGGCTGCGGCGCCGGTCTCGGAGCTCCTCACGCTGGCCGGGAACCGGCCGGCGGCCTGAGCGCGTCGATGCGGTTCGCCGCCGTCGGCGACGTGATGGTGGACGTCGTCGGCTCGGCGCTCCCACCACCAGGCGTGCGCGTCCACTCGGCGATGTCGGTGCGGGTCGGCGGCTCGGCCGTGAACGCCGCCCGCGCGGCCGCAGAGGCGGGGGCCGCGGCCGTCGTGGTCGGCCGGGTGGGCTCCGACGCTGCAGGCGCGCTCGTCCTCGCGGAGCTCGAGGCGCTTGGCATCGAGGCGACAGTCGAGCGTGACCCGACGCTGCCGACGGGCGCGGCCGTCGCGCTGGGCGACGACGCGATCGGCCCCGGAGTGGTGGCTCACCGCGGGGCGAATGCGCGCTTCTCGCCCGAGGATGTCCCGGCGCCGCTCGAGGCGGACGCCCTCTTTCTCTCCGGCTTCGCCCTCTTTCAGGAGGGGTCGAGCGAGGCAGCGCAGGCGGCGCTCGACCGCTTCACCGGCGGCTGGGCGGGGATCGATCTCGCCTCGCCGAAGCTCGCCGCTGCCGCCACCGGCCTGGTTGGCGCGGCCGGCTACGAGACGGTCCTGCTCGCCACCGCGGAGGAGGCGCGGGCGGTCACCGGGGAAGAGCCCGAGCAGGCGGCGCGGACGCTCGCCGGGCGCTTCGCCATCGCCTGCATCAAGCTCGGGGCCGACGGCGCGCTGGCGGCCGCCGGGGAGCACCTCGAACGGCGCGCCGCCGAGCCGGTGGCCCGGACGTCCCCTTTCGGCGCCGGTGACGCGTTCGGCGCTGCTCTTCTCGTCGCGCTCGCGCGGGGCGAGGGGCTCGGCCCCGCGCTCGAGGCCGCCTGCGCGGCGGGAGCGCGGGCGGCCGGCGCCTAGTCAGAACTCGGGCGGCAGGCGGGCCTGTCGGAGGTCGACGCGATCGCCGTGCATCGGGATCTCCTCGCGCAGCAGGAGCTCGCGCTGCCGGTCGCCCTTGGCGAGGCTGCCGTCGGCTCGGACGACGCGGTGCCACGGCAGGTCTTCGTCGGTTTGCGAGAGCACGAGCCCGACGAGTCGCGGGGCGCGCGGGTCGATGTCGCCATAGGTGCGGACGAACCCCTCGGGGATCGCCCGCACCCTGGCGAGGATGCGTTCGGCGCGCTGGTCGCTCAGCCGCTCGGCGACGTCGCGGCTCCCGCCTCCGGCGCCACCTCGGCCCGGGCCGGCGCCGTTGCGCGGGCGTGCTGCAGCGTCCAGTCGAGGACGAAGTCGGCGACCTCCTCCCAGCCGTCCTGGCCCGGGTAGTGGCACCGCCCCGCGTACTCCTTCGCCTCGGTGGCCGACAGCGCCCGCCGCTGCTTCTTGAAGTTCGCCTGGTTCACCGACGGTGGGCAGATCCGGTCCTCCGCCCCGGTGACGAGCAGGAGCGGCGCGCGCGCCGGGTTCCGGAAGTCGACCTTGGTGACCGCGTCCGGGTGCAGGTTTGCGGTTGCCGCCTGGAAGAAGCATCGGGCGCTGCCCGGGATGTAGTACCGGTCGTAGACGGCGTCGGACTCCTCGCGCGACAGCGAGTTCGTGAAGCACCAGTGGAACTGATCCCTGGTGAGCGGGGCGTCCTTGTTTTGGTTGAACGGGTTGTTCAGCGCCGGCCAGGCGGCCCGGAGCGTCGAGTAGGGCAGCCGCAGCACGCCCTTTGGGGCGGCGGTGTCGAGCGCCACGCCCGCCGCACCGAGACCGCGATCGAGCAGCAGCTGCGTGAAGAGGCCCCCGAAGGAGTGCCCGACGATGATCGGCGGGCGGTCGAGTCCGTGGATGGCACTCTCGAGATGGTCGACGATCTGCCGGATTCCGAGGCCGCGGAGCGGCGACGGATCACGACGAAGCTCTTCGGGCGCTGCGGTCAGCCCAGGCCACGGGATCGCGATCGCGCGGTGGCCTTTCGCTTCGTAGTGCTTGACCCAGCCCTCCCAGCTGAGCGTCGTCATCCACATCCCATGGATCAGGACGATCGGCGGCGCGGAGGCGTTGGAGCTCATGTGGCCCTCCTTCGACTCGGATGCGACTCCCCACCCCGAGTTCTCGCACGTCCGGCCGCGAGTTACAACCGGGTCCGGTCGGGCCGCTCTATCGCCGCAGCGTCTGGAAGGCGCGGAAGGCGGGCTTCCGCGCGCCTCTGGCGGTGACGACGCCCGACTGCCAGCCGGACAGGCGCCGCTCGTCGCGGATCAGGAACCAGACGAACATGTCGACCCGGTGGGTTCGCCGGGCGATCGAGGCGGCCTGGTGGACGTAGCGCGCCTGGTTCGCGTACCGGACGCCGAAGAAGCGGTCCGGCGGGCTCGTCTGGTAGCCGTACTCGGTGATCCAGAGGCGCTTGCCGCCGTACAGGCGGTTGAGCTGCTTGATCAGCACGGAGATGTTGCCGAGCGTCACCGACTTCTTCGACTTCGGGACGGTCGAGGGGCGCTCGACGCGGCTCGAGTAGTACGGGTGGTGCGCGTAGGCGTCGAACCGCTTCAGGCCCGCACGGCGGAGCCACGTCAGGAAGACGAGCGGCGACGTCGAGGGGCGGGAGCTCGCCGGGGCGTCGTTTCCGCGAGGGCCGGTCACACCGCAGCCGACCTTCTCGCCGCCGATCCGTGTCGCATGGACGCCGGCGTAGACGGCGGAGCAGATCTTCGCGTAGTCGAATGCGCTCTGCGGGCGCCACTTGCCGCCGACGCGCTTCCACTGCGGCTTCAGGAACACCGGGTTGTTCGGCTCGTTCCAGGCCAGCCAGTGGCGGACGGCCGGCAGCGCGCGCTCGGGCTCGTTCTCCTCCGCGCGCACCTTGTAGGTGCCGCTGTAGCGCCTGGCGGCGGCGGACGCGAACAGACGGAGGTCGGTCGTCCGGCGCGGCAGGCGGTTGCGTGCGCGCCCCGCCCAGCGTGGCGTCCCGTAGATCGTCGCCAGGACGCGAATCTTGTTCTTGCCCGCCTCGGAGATCACATGGTCGACCGCGGTCCAGTTGTACGCCGGATCGGCCGGGTTCGCCGCATGGGCCGGACGCCGTTTCGCGACGCTCGACCAGTCGATCGTGATGCGGACGATTCCCGCGCGCAGGCTCTTCAGCTGCTTGAACGCCCACGGCGTGCGGCCGAAGACCGACTCGTCGTCGTAGAAGCCGACGAGCATGCGCGAGGCCTGCGTCCGCTGCGCAGCGGCACTCGCACCCTGCGCCGAGCCTGCGGTCGCGCTCGTGGCAATCGCCACACCTGCGGCGGCGAGCAGGAAGACAACGACGGGTGCAAATCGCCTGACCATCGACTGGCAGGCTAGCCGGTGTTTGGCTGCGTAGAAGTGATACTTACGAACGTTTTACCGCGGGCGAATCCGCTGCGGGAAACAGACAGGATCCTCCAGAAAAGCTTTGCGAATTCACCATGGAAAAAGCGAAATCGTTAACACTGCCCTTCAACCTGGAGACCGAGGTCGAGCGGGAGATCGCCGCAGCCCCGGAGTGGCAGCAGGGCGCGGAATGGGGGACGCCGCGCCGCGGGCATCCCGAGGGCGCCGTCAAGCACCACATCGCCGACGTGCTCGCCAACGCCGACCGTGAGGCGGCCGACGACGAGGAGCGCAGGCGGCTGCGCCTCGCGGCGCTCGTCCACGACTCGTTCAAGTACCGGGCGGCCGAGGGGACTGCTCCGGTCGGCAGTCCCGGACACCACGGCTCGCACGCGGCCCGGTTTCTCGAGCGGTTCGTCGACGACCCCGAGCTCGTCGAGGTCGTCCGCTGGCACGACGAGGCCTTCGCCGCCTGGTTCGGGCTCAACCGGCGTGGCGATCGGCTACGGGCCGAGCGCCGCGCCCGCGCGCTGGCCGAGCGGCTCGGGCCGTCGCTCCCGCTCTATCTGAAGTTCTTCCGTGCCGACAACGGCACGCGCGGGAAGAGCCGCGAGGGCCGTCGACTGGTTCGAACGCGTGGTCGACGGTACGAGGTTGCAAGATCCTGCGAAAGGCGGAGACTGACGGCATGAGCTTCATCTCGCGCGGGTTCAAGGGGCGGCGTCGCGACCAGGAGGGCGATTCCGGACGCGTTCCGCCGGGGCAGTACGTCACCGACGACTTCCCGGTGCTTTCGGCCGGCCCGACCCCGCACACGCCGCTCGAGCAGTGGACGTTCTCGATCGTCGACGGCGAGGACCGGACTTCGTGGACCTGGGACGAGTTCCGGGCGCTCCCGACCGAGGAGGTGACTGTCGACATCCACTGCGTCACGCGGTGGTCGAAGCTCGACACGATTTGGGAGGGCGTCTCGGTCGACACGCTGCTCGAGGCGGCCGGCGCGGACGCGCCCTACGTGCTCGCGTTCTGCGACGGCGGCTACACGACCAACCTGCCAACGGAGGACGTGACCGGCGGCAAGGCGTGGGTCGCGTTCGCCTACGACGGTGAGCCGCTCGACCCCGAGCACGGCGGCCCCGCACGCCTGCTCGTGCCGCACCTCTACTTCTGGAAGAGCGCGAAGTGGGTCCGCGGCCTGGCGCTGCGCGAGGAGGACGAACCGGGGTTCTGGGAGACCTACGGGTACCACCTCTACGGCGATCCTTGGCGGGAACAGCGGTACTCCGGCGACTGACCTGGCAGGTCGCGACCGTGACAGAGGTCGTGGACGAGACGCCGCGGGTCCGGACGATCTTCTTCGATGTCCCCGAGTGGGACGGCCACCGCGCCGGCCAGCATCTCGACGTCCGGCTGACGGCCGAAGACGGCTACCAGGCGGAGCGCGAGTACTCGATCGCCTCCGCACCCGGGGAGCCCGTGTCGATCACCGTGGAGCGGCTCGAGGACGGTGAGGTCTCGCCGTATCTGACCGAGGAGCTGCGCGCCGGTGACGGGATCGAGCTCCGCGGGCCGGTCGGCGGCTACTTCGTCTGGGGGCCCGAAGACGGCGGGCCCCTGCTCCTCGTCGCGGGCGGCTCGGGCGTCGTCCCGCTGCGCTCGATGCTCCGGCACCGGCAGCAGACGGGCAGCGACGTCCCGGTCCGGCTCCTGTACTCGTCGCGGACACTCGACGACGTGATCTATCGGGAGGAGTTGGACGGCGCAGCCGACGACGTGGCGGTGACCTTCACGCTCACCCGCGGGCAGCCGCCGGGCTGGACCGGGTACTCACGCCGGGTCGACGCCGAGCTCCTGGCCGATGTCGCCTGGCCGGCCGCCGACGACGCGCACGCCTTCGTCTGCGGGCCGACGAGCTTCGTCGAGGCGGTCGCCGGCGGGCTCGTCGAGCTCGGCTACCCGCCGCGCCGCGTGAAGACGGAGCGCTTCGGAGCGACCGGGGGCTAGCTGGAGGAATTGATGGAAGCCCTGGACGGAAACGCGATCGGCGGCCTGATGCTGGAGGTCTTCGGCGCCGAGATGACGACCGTCATCGGCACCTGCGACCACTGCGGCGCTGCCGCACAGCTGGCCGAGGCCGTCGTCTACCTTCAGGCGCCCGGCACGGTGGCCCGTTGCCGTAGCTGCGGGAGCATCGTGATGGTGATCGTCCGGGCTCGCGGGGTCAGCTGCGTCGATCTCCGGGGTCTGGCCCGGCTCGAGCCCCACTAGGGACGCGTCCGCCCTCGAGCGGCAGCCCCGCCGCGACCCAGTCCTCCTTGCCTCCGCGGTAGTGGACGAGGTTCCGGTAGCCGAGCGCCTCGAGGGCCTCCGCCGCCAGCACCGAGCTGTCGCAGGTCACGCCGGAGCAGTAGACGACGATCTCGGTTTCCAGGTTCGGAATCTTGGCCGCCGCCCGCTCCTCGACCCACCTCGGCGGGAGGTTGATCGCGCCGGGCAGGTGGGAGGCCGCGAATGAGATCGGCGCCAGCGCGTCGACGAGCGCGAAGTCGTCGCCGCCCTGGATCTTCGCCAGGAGCTCTTCTCGGGTGATCTCGCGCACGACCCTGAAGATACGTCGCGCGGGATCAGGCCGCTCAGAAGGCGAGGTCCACGAGCAGGAAGACGTTCAGGGAGATGATCACCGCTGCGACGACGCTCGCGACGACGGTGGTGGCGCGGCTGTTGACGAGGGAGCCCATCAGGTCGCGCCTGCTCGTCACGAGGATCAGCGGGACGAGCGCGAACGGAATCCCGAACGAGAGCACGACCTGGCTGATCACGAGCGCCCGCGACGGGTCGAGGCCCACCCCGACGACCACGAGCGCCGGCGCCAGGGTGATCGCGCGGCGGAGGAAGATCGAGATCCTCCGGTTGATGAACCCCTGCATCACCACCTGGCCGGCCATCGTTCCCACCGAGGACGACGAGAGCCCCGAGGCGAGCAAGGCGAGCCCGAAGAGGAAGGCGACGCTCGCGCCTTCGCGCTGCTCCAGCAGATCGTGCGCGAGCGGGATCTCGTCGACGTCGAGGCCGCCTAGCGAGGCGGCGAAGAGCGAGAGGATCGCCAGGTTGACGAACCCGGCGATCGACATCGCAATGATCACGTCGATCCGCTCGAACCGCTGGATCTTCCGCCGCTCCCGCTCGTCCCTGCCAACGATCCGGTGCTGCGTCAGCGCCGAGTGGAGGTAGATCACGTGCGGCATCACCGTCGCCCCGAGGATCCCCGTGGCGAGCAGCACCGACTCGGTGCCCTCGAACGCGGGAACGACGTGCCTGACGATCTCGCCGCCGGCGGGGACGGTGAGGAAGACGTTCAGCGCGAAGGAGATCGCGACCACACCGACGAGGGCGGCGATCGCGGCCTCGAGTCGGCGGAAGCCGCGGCGTTGAAGTCCCAGGATCCCGAAGGCGGCGGCGCCGGTGAGCAGCGCGGCCGGGAAGAGCGGCATCCCCGTGAGCAGGTTCAGCCCGAGCGCCGCGCCGACGATCTCGGCGATGTCGGTCGCCATCGCGACCGCCTCGGCCTGGATCCAGAGGCCGTAGCGCGCCCTGGGCATCAACTCCCGGCAGGCCTCGGCGAGGTTCATCCCGCTGGCGACGCCGAGCTTCGCCGACAGGGTCTGCACGAGCATCGCCATCAGGTTCGCGCTGACGACGACCCAGACGAGCAGGTAACCGAACTTCGAGCCGGCCGCGGCGCCGGTGGCGAAGTTGCCCGGATCGACGTAGGCGACGGCGGCAATGAACGCCGGGCCGAGGAACGGCCACAGAGCTCGCAGCCCTCGGGTCTCGCCGGTGAGCGACGCCTGGGCGGCCCGAAGCGTCGCCGCCTCGCCGGGGAGGACGTCTTCGGGGGTGGGGTCGGGACGTCGGGGCCTGGACAAGTCTCGGGCGGTGCTGCGGCCGAACGCTACAGGTGGCGAACTTCGAGGCCGTACTGCTCGGCCAGCCGTGCCGCAACGAGCGAGCGGTGACAGAGCTCCGCGTCGTGCTCGACGCACAGCAGAACCGAGGCGCCGTCGTCCGGCAGGCTGGCGACGAGTTCGTCCAGGTCGGCGCGGTCGAGGATCTCGCGCCGGTAGCGCGCGACGTACTCGGGTGAGGCCACCTGCCGGGAGCGCTTGCCGACTCCTTGCCGCCGGTCCTCGTCGTACTGCACCTGCCTGATCTCGGTCGTGGGCGCCAAGGTGAGCTCGTGGCGGTAGCCGATAGCGGCCTGCTCGAGCGCTGTCTCGAGCCGCTGCGCATTCGCCCACGCGTACTCGCGGCCGCGAACGCCCCGGCGCTGCCGGATGTCGACGATGAGCGCGGCATCTGCCTCCCGGAGCGCCTCGAGCCAGTCCTCCACCGTCCAGCCGTACACCCCGATCGTCGCCACCCGCTTCACGCCTCGAAGCTACCCTGCCGCGGTGCACGAGGAGCGCTCCGAGCCGATGACGCGCGCGCAGCGCGAGCGCCTCGAGGCCGAGCTGGCCGAGCTGGAGGGCCCGCGTCGCGCCGAGATCGTCCAGGCGATCGCCACCGCCCGCGGGTACGGCGACCTGTCCGAGAACTTCGAGTACCACGCCGCGAAGAACGAGCAGGGGCTGCTCGAGCACCGGATCCGCCAGCTGCGCGACCGCCTCGACCGGTCGGTGCTGATCGAGGAGCAAAAGGCCGGCAGCGACACCGTCGGGATCGGCTCGACCGTCCGAATCGCGGACGAGCAGGGGGAGGAGCTCACGGTCGAGATCTCCAGCGTGGGCGGCGTCTCGCCCGACTCGCCGCTCGGCCGGGCGCTGCTCGGCGCCAAGGCGGGCGACGAGGTCGACGTCCACGCGCCGCGAGGGTCGTGGCGCGCGCGGATCCTCGCCGTCGGTGTTTGACCACGTCACCCTCCGGGTCTCGAACGTCGCCGCCTCCGAGCAGTTCTACGAGCTCGTGCTCGGGCTGCTCGGCTTCGAGCCGAGCTACACGGGCGACGACCTCGCGGAATGGAACGACTTCTCGCTCGCGCCGGCGACGCGCGAGAAGCCGCCGACGACCGGCCTCCACCTCGGCTTCGTCGCACAGTCGCGCGAGCACGTGGATGCCTTCTGGCGGGCGGGCATTGCCGCAGGCCATCGCGACGACGGGGCGCCGGGGCCACGACCGGAGTACCGCGACGACTACTACGGCGCCTTTCTGCTCGACCCGGATGGCAACAGCGCCGAGGCCGTCCACCACGGCGCCCTCCGCCGCGGAGGCGTGATCGATCACCTCTGGATCCGAGTCGGCGACCGCCAGGCTTCCCGGGCGTTCTACGAGACCGTCGGTCCGCACGCCGGCTTCCGGCTGAAGCACGACCTCGAGGACCGGACGCAGTTCGTCGGCGAGACGGGGTCGTTCTCGGTGGTGGACGGGACGCCGGCGCGGAACGTCCACCTCGCCTTCGGCGTGGCGGACGACGCGGCGGTCGAGGCGTTCCACGCTGCCGCGCTGGCCGCGGGCTACCGCGGCAACGGGCCGCCCGGCGAGCGGCCGCACTATCACCACGGCTACTACGCCGCGTACGTCCTCGACCCCGACGGCAACAACGTCGAGCTCGTGAACCACAACCGCCGCTAGCGCGAACTACCTGACCGCCGCAGCGACCCGCGCCCGGTCGAGCACGTCGAGCACGGCGACCGCGTCCATCGGATCGACCGGCGGGGAGGCGCCGTCGCGCAGCGCCGCTGCGAGACCTTCGTAGAACGAGAGGTACGAGCCGCGCTCGGTCGGAACCCGCCGCGCGTCGCCGTCCGTGCCGAGCAAGCCCCAGCGCTCCTCCGGCTCGAGGCCCCAGTCGGGCTCGCCGGGCCTACGACCGGCCCGAAGCGCCTCTTCCTGGCCGTCGACGCCGAGCTTCACGTACGCGGCTTCCGTGCCGAGCACGCGAAACCTCGGCGCCCCCTGGGCCGCGACGACCGACATCGAGAGGTGCGAGTGGACACCCGACTCATGCTCGAGCGCAAGAAAGACGTCGTCCTCCACCAGCGCGCCCGGCCGGCGACGGTCCAGCTCGGCGTGAACGACCGCCGCGCTGCCGAAGAGCTGGAGCGCCTGGTCGACGAGGTGGCTACCGAGGTCGAGCAGCAGGCCGCCGCCCTCCGCCGGGTCGGGCGACTCGCGCCAGCGCGTCTCGACCTGCGGGCGCCAGCGGTCGAACCGGGACTCCATCCGGACGACGGTCCCGAGCGCGCCCTCGTCGACCAGGCGCCGCACGGTCAGGAAGTCGCCGTCCCACCGTCGGTTCTGGAAGACGGTCAGGAGCAGGCCGCGCTCGGCCGCCCGCGCGACCAGCATCCGCCCCTCGGCGGCGTTCGTCGCGAGCGGCTTGTCCACCACGACGTGCAAGTCCGAGTCCAGCGCTGCGAGCGTCAGCGGAACGTGCACCCGGTTCGGCGCCGCGATCACGACCGCGTCGAAGTCGGAGGCGCTGGCCCAGAGGTCGTCCGGGCTCCCAAGGAGCTTGGCGCCCGGATAGCGCCCCCGCGCCTGGGCCCGGCGCTCCTCGTTCGACGTCACGATCGCCCCCAGCTCGAGCCCGTCCGTGGCCGCGATGAAGGGCGCGTGGAACGCCGAGCCGGCGAGGCCGTACCCGATCAGCGCGACATTCGCCACCGGCGCAGTTTGGCCGAGTTTCCAGGTCGGGGCGTAGAATCAGC
>DATDKA010000181.1:0-6327 GCA_036520235.1 Gaiellaceae bacterium | reverse complement strand
CGCATCGCCTCGAGGTGCGTCCGGGCCTGGACGCCGGCTCCGAGGATTCCCAGCACCCGCACGTCCTCCCGCGCCAGCAGCTTCGTGGCGACCGCCGAGACCGCCGCGGTGCGGATCGCCGTGATCGCCGAGGCGTTCATCAGCACCCGCACCTCGCCCGTCTCGCCGTCGAAGAGCGTCACCGTGCCCTGGTGCGCGTCGAGCCCGCGTCTCGGGTTGCCCGGGAAGACGGCCACGGTCTTCAGCGAGTAAAGCGGCGCCTCCCCGGCCCGATGGGCCGGCATCAGGCCAAGGAAACTCGGCTCGTCCACCGGATGGACGACCATGCGCAGCGGCACGTGCACCTCGCCGCGCGCGAGCGCCGCCAGGGCGCCCTCCATTGCGCC
The DNA here is from genome assembly GCA_036520235.1 of Gaiellaceae bacterium. GTDB lineage: Bacteria > Actinomycetota > Thermoleophilia > Gaiellales > Gaiellaceae > JACDAN01. Next base: position 5,941 of record DATDKA010000181.1, on the reverse strand, counting down.
GATGCAGCCCTCCATGTCGAGCAGCTGCTCGACCTCTTCCTGGTTGAGCACGAGCATCAGGGAAAGAGCGACGCTACTTCATCGCGCTCGGCCTGCGACAGCCGGACCTCGGCCGCGGCAATCGCGGGTCGAAGATGCTCGGACCGGCGCGGCCCGACGACGACGGAGACGAGGCGCGGGTCGGCGAGGAGCCATGCCAAGGCGAGCGTCGGCATGTCGAGCCCCCGCTCTCTCGCGGCCGCGCCGAACCCCTCCAAACCGTCGTACACCTCGGCCGCCTCGAAGTCTCGATACGGCTCCGGCCGCATGGTCATTCGCGACCCGTCGGGCGCCTGCGCGTCGCGGCGGTACTTCCCGGTCAGCCAGCCGCCCGCCAGCGGGCTGAACGCCTCGAACCTGATCCCGCGCTCTACGCAGAGCTCGAGCACCGGCTCGGACTCGCGGTCGAGGAGTGAGTACGAGTTCTGGACGACCCCGACCGGCGCCACCGGGAGCGCCTCCTCGAGCCAGGCGACGTCCACGTTGCTGGCGCCGATCTCGCCGATCAGGCGGCGGTCGAGCAGCTCGGCGAACGCCGCCATGGTCTCGGCGACGGGAGTCTCGGGGTCGACCTCGTGAACCATGTACGTGTCGACGCGGTCGACGCCGAGCCGCGCTAGGGAGCCGTCGAGCTGCCGCCGGATGCGCTCGGGCGCGACCCCCTCGTCGTCGGGGTGGCCCTCGACTGAGTGGAAGACCTTCGTGGTCAGGCGCGGCCGCCGCCCGGTCGCGGCCATCCAGCGCCCGATCCAGGTCTCGCTCCGGCCGCCGCCATAGGCATCGGCCGTGTCGAACGCCCCGATCCCGTGCGACCAGGCCGCCTCCATCAGGGCGACCGCTTCCTGCTCGGACTCTCCCTGGCCGAAGAATGCGGGAGCGGAGCCAATCCCGCCGAAGTTGCCGCACCCGAGGACGATGCGGCTCAACGTTCCTGCGGGCCCGACTCCTCCTCCCAGGGGTGCTGTCCCTCTTCGGCCGCGCTCGAGCCGGCGTCCTCGGCGGGATCGGGCTCGGCGGGTGCGTCGGCCGGCGGGCCGTAGTCTTTCGTCTCGGGGTCGGTCTCGGGCTCGGCGGCGACGGATGGCTCCGGCGCGCCAGCGGTCCCGCCCGACTCGGACTCTTGCGGTGGCGTGTCCGACCCGGCCTTTGCCACCTGGGCGTCGAGCGCGCTCAGCACCTGCTGGACCTGCTGGTTGACGATCGGCTGGAGCACCCGCTGGCCCATGCTCCCGACCGGGCCGGCGATCCGGACGTCGGCCTCCCAGGCCATCGCCGTCGCGCCGTCCGCGTCGGCGAGGTTGAACTGCGTGTCGAGGTTCATCAGCGCGCCGACGCCCGTGCCCTTCGCGTGCAGCCGGGAGAATTCCGGCGGTCGCTCCTCCGTCTTCTCGAAGTTGATCGCGAGCTTCAGCGACCCGAGCCCGAGCGGAATCTTGACGTTCGCCTTCCAGTGACGGTCGTCCTCGACGTCGAAGCTCTCGACGCCGGGCATCAGCTCCGCCATCTGCTCTGGGTCCTGGAGCACCCCCCACACCGTCTCCCGCGGCGCCGCGAACGTCCGCTCGCCCTGGACCTTCACCGCTCCTCGACCTCCACGAGCTGCCGGCTCTCCTCCGGGTTCTGGAGCAACTCCCAGACCCGGTGGTACGGGTTGGAGCTCGACGTGACGATCGGCTTCCCCGAGTTGCGGAGTGCGTCCTGCAGCGCGGCCGCCACTGCCGAGAGGCCGGCGCCACCACCCTCGCCCATCCCCTTCGCCCCGAGCGGTGTGAACGGAGATGGTGACTCGACGTAGGCCGCCTTCAGGGGCGGCATGTCGAGCGCGTGCGGCACGTGGTAGTCGTAGAAGTTGGGTGTGAGCAGGTTGCCGTCCTCGTCGTACACGAAGGTCTCGTGTGTCGCGGCGCCGATCGACTGCGCGGTCGCTCCCTGCACCTGCCCCTCGACGATCTGCGGGTTGATGCGGACCCCACAGTCGTCCACGGCGCCGTAGTCGACGATCTCGTAGACGCCCGTCTCCGGATCCACCTCCACGATGCACGCGTGAATCTGGTTCGCGTACGTCAGCGTCAGGTTCCCGTACTTCCGCTCCGTGTCCGGCAGCTGGTGCGGCGGGACATAGACGTAGCGGCAGTTGAGCGTGAGGTCGCGGAGCTCGAGCGGGAGCACGGCGTTGTTCGCGTTGACGATCGCCCCGCAGGCCATGAACGGGAGGGCCGCTTCGGGGTTGTCCTTGCGTCGCACCGTCCCCTCCGCGAGCTCGACCTCGTCCGTCGATCCCGCGCCCAGCACTCCGGCGCCGATCTTCAGGATCTGCTCGCGCAGCATCTCGGTCGCGCCCTTGACGGCGCCGAGCCCGGTGACCGCGAACTGGCTCGCGTACGTGCCGGAGAAGCCGGCGTGCGAGTTCCAGTAGCTGTCGTGGCCGGCCCGCACGTTCACGTCGTCGGGCGAGACGTTGAGGAGGTCCGCGACGACCTGGGCCGCTGTCGTCTCGTGGCTCTGGCCCTGCGGCGTCGTGCCGAGCGTGACCACGATCTCGCCGAAGATGTCGAGCTTGACCGAGGCGACCTCGTTGTTCCCCGAGAACTGCAGCTCAGGATTCACGATCGTCGACTGGCCGAAGTTGTTCGTCCCGGAGTCGAGGGTGGAGCCGATGCCGACCCCGAGCAGCTTCCCGCGCGACTCGGCGTCCTGCCGGCGCGTCTCGATCGACCCGTAGTCGATCAGCTTCAGCGCCTCGTCCAGGCACCGCTCGTAGTCGCCGGAGTCGTACACGCAGCCGTTCGGCGTCTCGTACGGCATCTCGTCCGCCCGGATGTAGTTGCGCTTGCGGATCTCGACGGGATCCAGCCCCAGCTCGTGCGCGACGATGTCGATCACCCGCTCCGTGAACCAGAGGTGCTGCATCCGCGAGTAGCCCCGGTTCGGGCCGCAGGGGGACTTGTTCGTGCATACCTGCGTGAAGTCGACGCGAACGTTGCGCCAGCGGTAGACGCCCGGCGTGACCTGCGCCCAGATGATGCAACCGAGCGGCTCGTACCTCGTGAAGGCGCCGCAGTCGTCGATCATCCGCGCCTTGAAGCCGAGCATCGTGCCGTCCGAGCGCACGGGCACCTCGACGTCCAGGAACATCCGCTCGTTCCCGTGCGAGTTCGCCGTGTGCTGGTCGGTTCGCCACTCGGTCCAGTTCACCGCGCGCTTCAGCTTCCGCGCCAGCAGGCAGAGCGCCACGAGCTGCACGTGCGTACAGATCTTGCTGCCGAAGCCCCCGCCGATGTCCTGCGAGACGAACCGGAGCTTGTCCATCCCGACCTTCAGCGCCGGGCCCATCATGATGATCGCGAAGCCCGGGAACTGGTTGTTCGAGTGGATCGTCCACTGGCCGGTGCCCCGGTTGTACTCGACGACCGCGCCGCTCGTCTCCAGCGGCGTCGAGGAGAAGCGGTGGAAGTGGAGGCGCTTGATCCGGACGACCTTGTCGGCCTCGGCGAGCGCGGCGTCGTAGTCGCCGTAGTCGAAGTTCCCCTGCCAGATCGTATTGGCCGGGGCTTCGTCGTGGAGCTGCGGCGCGCTCGGTTCCGCTGCGCGCTCCATGTCGACGATCGGTTCCAGCGGCTCGTAGTCGACCTCGACGAGATCGGCCGCGTCGCGAGCGAGCTCACGCGTGGCGGCGGCGACGGCGACGACGGGCTCGCCGACGTGCCGCACCTTGCCCACAGCGAGGGCGTAGTCCTTCAGTTCGCCCGCCGGCGGAGGCGCGATCTGGAAGAACGGCTCCGTCTCCGCCGCGACCTCCTCGCCGATCAGCGTCCCGTAAACCCCCTCGAGCGCCGTGGCCTTCGACACGTCGATCCGCGTGATCGCGGCGTGCGCATACGGCGAGCGGACGAAGTGGACGTAGGCCATCCCATGTCGCTTGACGTCGTCGACGAAGACCCCTTCGCCCTGGACAAGGCGGCGGTCCTCCTTCCGCGGGACGTTGACCCCGATGAACCCCGGCGCGGTCTCCGTCTCCTCGACGGTGATCGGACGGTCGGGGGTGACAGTGGTCTCGCTCACGTAGGACCCCCCTTCGCTGCGGATGCAATTGCCTCGACGATGTTCACGTAGCCGGTGCAGCGGCAAATGTTCCCCTGGATCGCGCGCCGGATCTCGGCTTCGGTCGGCTCGGGGTTGTGGTCGAGCAGGTGCTTCGCGCTCATCAACATCCCCGGCGTGCAGTAGCCGCACTGGAGGGCGTGGAAGGAGCTGAACGCCTGCTGGAGCGGGTGCAGCTCCCCGTCGGGCGCAAGTCCCTCCACCGTCTCGATCGAGGAGCCGTCGGCCTGGACGGCGAGCATCATGCAGCTCTTGATCGCGACGCCGTCGACGATCACGGTGCAGGCGCCGCAGTTGCCGGTGTCGCAGCCGACGTGCGTGCCGGTCAGGTCGAGGTCGTCGCGGAGGAAGTGGACGAGCAGCCGCCTCACTTCGACGTCGCGCTCGTGGCGCTCCCCGTTGACCTCGACCGCGATCAGCTGGCTGCGGATCGGCTCGATCACGAGGCGGCCTGCTGCACGGCGCGGACGGCGACGATCTCGGCGAGGTGCTTCCGGTACTCGGCCGACGCGTGGACGTCAGAGGGCGGGTCGAGATTCGCGCCCCCTACCGCTTCACGTACGGCGGCCTCCTCCGACGCGGCAGTGAGGAGGACGGGCGTCGCGGCGACGCACCCGAGCGCGATCCGAGCCTGGCCGTCGGCGATTGACGCGGCGGCGTTGACGATGCAGGTGCCGTCGCGGCCGATCGGGATCGAGGCGAAGCCGTCCCCGCCGCTCCCTGCCGGGACGGTGATCGATGTGAGCAGCTCCCCCGGCGCGACTGCCGTCATGTAGACGCCGAGGAAGAACTCGTCGGAGCCGACCGTCCGCTCGCCGCCGGCGCCGCGGATCGTCATCGTCGCACCCAGCGCCGAGACGACCGGCGGGAGGTGGTTCGTGGGGTCGTTCGAGCAGATGTTGCCGCCGAACGTGCCGCGGTTGCGCACCTGTACGTCCGCGATCTGGGCGGCCACCTCGGCGAGAATCGGGCGCGCCTCGGCGACCTCGCTGGACCGAATCAGCTCGGCGAGGGTCACCATCGCGGCGAGCTGGAGGCCCCCGTCCGCGCTGCGGCTGATCGTCCGCAGCTCCTCGAGCCTGTTCAAGTCGACGAGCACGTCGGGGGCGGCGGCCCGGGCCTTCATCACGTTCGTCAGCGTCTGCCCACCGGCCAGCGCGCGCGCCCCGTCGTGGGCACCCAGCAGCCGAACCGCGTCGTCGACGCTCGTCGGGCGCGCGTACTCGACCTCGGCGAGGAGCATGGCGAGGATTCAACGCTGCGCCCGGCGGCGTTGTCAAGGAGGAAGGCTCAGGCGGCGATCAGTCGGTCGCGCCCCGCCCGTTTCGCCGCGTAGAGGGCCGAGTCGGCGCGGCCGACGAGCTCCTCGGGCGATTCACGTCGGTCCCAGCAGGCGAGCCCGACCGAGACTGTCTGCGCCTGCGGCATCACTGCGCGGAGCCGCTCGACGAGCGTCTGCGCGTCGGCGAGCGTGCACCCCGGCAGCAGGAGCGCGAACTCGTCGCCGCCGTAGCGGGCGAGCATGTCGCTCGCGCGCAGCTGCTCGGCCCACGCGGCCGCCGTCTCCCTCAGCAGGAGGTCGCCGGCCTGGTGGCCGCCGGCGTCGTTGAACCGCTTGAAGTGGTCGATGTCGAGCATTGCGACGCAAACGCCGGTGGCGTCGCGGCTTGCTCGCGCGAGCTCGCGTGGGAGCTCGTGCTCCCAGGCCCGGCGGTTCGGGAGACCGAGTACGTCGTCCATCCGCGCGCTCTCCTCGAGCCGGCCGAGGAGCTATGCGCGGTCGATCGCGATCGCGGCCTCA
>DATDKA010000180.1:0-9254 GCA_036520235.1 Gaiellaceae bacterium | reverse complement strand
CGCTGAGCCGCCGCATCGGGAGAGCCCGATGCGGCGGCTCTCGTCGTTTCTCCATCGGCATCCCAGCGGCCGGCTCGTCGGCCTGCTGGCAGCCCCGATCGGATGGCTGGTCGTGATCTACCTCGGATCCCTGGCGCTGCTGCTGCTGGCGGCGTTCTGGGACACGGAGGAGTTCACGAACGACGTCGTCCGAACCTGGAACCTCGACAACTTCCGCCAGATCCTCGAGCAGGACGTGTACCGCGACGTCGCGCTGCGGACGATCGCGATGGCGGCGCTTGTCACCCTCGCGGACGCGATCCTCGCCTTCCCCATCGCCTACTACATGGCGCGCGTGGCGCGGCCGCGGACGAGGGACATCCTCGTTGTCGCGATCCTGACACCGCTCTGGGCGAGCTACCTCGTCAAGGCGTTCGCGTGGAACGCAATGCTCCTCGACAACGGCTTCATCAGCTGGTTCCTCGGCCCGCTCGGCATCGAAGCGCCCGGCGACAAGCTCGGGCTGTGGCTGACGTTCACCTATTTCTGGCTGCCGTTCATGATCCTGCCCGTCTACGCGGGGTTGGAGCGTATCCCGTCGTCGCTGCTGGAGGCCTCCGGCGATCTCGGGGCTCGCTCGCTTCGAACGTTCTGGAAGGTGACGCTGCCGCTCGCGCTTCCGGCCGTCGTCGCGGGCTCGATCTTCACCTTTTCGCTGACGCTCGGTGACTTCATCCTGCCGACGCTGATCGCGAACCAGCAGTTCATCGGCACGGTGATCTACAACGACCGGAGCGCCAACCTGCCGGTGGCGGCAGCGTTCGCGATGGTTCCGATCGTCGTCATGACCGTCTACCTCGTCGTCGCACGGCGGCTTGGAGCGTTCAGGGCCCTGTAGTGGCCGAGTCCCCGACGGCCCGTCTGCTGCTGCGGCTCGGAACCGGACTGACCCTCCTGTTCATCTACGTCCCGCTGTTCGTGATCGCGATCTACGCGTTCAACGAAAACATCTCCCAGACGTGGCCGATCGACCAGTACACGACGAAGTGGTTTCGCATCGCCTGGGAAGACGACGAGGTCCGCAGCGCGCTCGGGCTGTCCCTGAAGGCGGCGTTCGGCGCCACCGCAGTCGCGCTCGTCCTCGGCTTGCTGGCGTCGCTCGCCGTCGCTCGCTACGACTTCTTCGGCAAGGAGACGATCTCGTTCCTCGTCATCCTCCCGATCGCGCTGCCCGGGATCATCACGGGGCTGGCACTTCAGGCGACGATCCTCAACGTCCTGTCGCCGCTGGGAATCAGCTTCTCGATCTGGACGATCATCATCGGCCACGCCACGTTCTGCATCGTCGTCGTCTACAACAACTCCGTGGCGAGGCTGCGCCGTGTGGCCGGCTCGCTCGAGGAGGCGTCGGCGGACCTCGGCGCCGGCACGTGGCAGACGTTCCGCTACGTGACGTTCCCGCAGATGCGAACGGCGCTCCTCGCCGGCGGACTGCTCGCCTTCGCGCTCTCCTTCGACGAGGTGATCGTCACGATCTTCACCTCCGGCGCGCAGCAGACGCTGCCGATCTGGATGCTCGCCAACTTCGGCCGGCCGAGGGAGCTCCCGATCGTGAACGTCGTTGCCCTGTTCGTCATCCTCGTGTCGATCATCCCGGTCTGGATCGCCCAGCGACTGACGCGTGAGGCGACCGCCGTCGGCGGCACGGCCGGGGCCGCAGCAGGCGCGCGCCAGTGAGATAGGTTCAGCAGGAATCCAGGAGGTTTTCGATGAGCGTGACCGTGCAGCAGTTCCAGAACTTCGTCGGCGGGCAGTGGGTCGACGCCGCAGAGGGCGGCACCGCCGAGATCATCAACCCCGCCACCGGCGAGACGATCGCCGAGGTGCCTCAGGGCACCCAGGCCGACGTCGACAGAGCCGTCGAGGCGGCGACGACGGCGTGGCCCGAGTGGCGCGAGGCGACGCCGGCCGAGCGGGCGGAGGTGCTGCTCAAGCTCGCCGACGTGATCGACGAGAACGCGGAGGAGCTCGCGGAGCTCGAGTCGCGCAACGTCGGCAAGCCGCTCGCGGCGGCGCGCGACGAGATGCCGGTCTCCGCCGACAACGTCCGCTTCTTCGCCGGCGCGGCCCGTGTCCTCGAAGGCCGCTCCGCCGGCGAGTACATGTCCGGCTACACGTCGTGGATCCGCCGGGAGCCGATCGGCGTCGTCGGGCAGATCGTGCCGTGGAACTACCCGCTGATGATGGCGGTGTGGAAGTTCTCGCCGGCACTCGCGGCCGGCAACACGTCGGTCCTGAAGCCGTCCGAGCAGACGCCGCTCTCGATGCTGCGGTTCGCGCAGCTCGCGGCGGAAGTGATCCCGGCCGGCGTGCTGAACGTGATCACCGGCGACGGTGAGCCCGTCGGTGCCGGGATCGTCCGGCACCCGGACGTGCGCCTCGTCTCGCTGACGGGCGACGTCGCCACCGGCAAGGAGGTGGCGAAGGCGGCGTCGGAGACGCTCAAGCGCGTCCACCTCGAGCTCGGCGGCAAGGCGCCGGTCGTTGTCTTCGACGACGCCGATCCGGCTCAGGTGGCCGAGGCGATCAAGATCGCCGGCTACTGGAACTCGGGGCAGGACTGCACCGCGGCCTCGCGCGTGATGGCCGGCCCGAAGATCTACGACAAGCTCCTCGAGGAGCTCGTCCCCGCCGTCGAGGCGATCGGCGTCGGCGACCCCGCAGAGGGCGACGACGTCGAGATGGGGCCGGTGATCTCGAAGGCGCAGCAGGAGCGCGTGCTCGGCTTCCTCGACCGCGCTAAGGGCGCGAAGGTCCTGACCGGCGGAGGCACGAACGGCGACCGCGGCTTCTTCGTCAAGCCGACGGTGGTGACCGAGGTCGGACAGACCGACGAGATCGTCCAGCGCGAGGTCTTCGGCCCGGTGGTGACCGTGCAGCGGTTCGCCGACGACGACGAGGCGATCACGTGGGCGAACGACGTCAACTACGGCCTGGCGGCGTCGGTCTTCACGCGGGACATCGGGCGGGCGCTGAACGCGTCGCGGAAGCTCGAGTTCGGCACGGTCTGGATCAACGACCACATCCCGCTGGTCTCCGAGATGCCGCACGGCGGCTTCAAGCAGTCGGGCTACGGCAAGGACCTGTCGCTGTACTCGCTCGAGGACTACACGCAGATCAAGCACGTGATGGCCAAGCTGGACTAGGCCTGCGGGCTGCGCATTGCGTTAGCAGCGCGGTTGGTGGTTGACCGGCCGCGTCGCCGGGTGGTAAAAGCGCCTCGCATTGCGAGGCACCGAGCATCCCAACCGGCGCGGCGCCGTCAGCCTTCCCCGCAGCCTCGACGCCGTGGACCGGCGCATCATCGAGGCTCTACAGCGAAACGGCCGCGAGCCCTTCCGACGGATCGCCGCCGACGTCGGCGTGTCGGAGGCGACGATCCGGGCGCGCTACGCGCGCCTTTGCGACGACAACATCCTCCAGGTGACCGGGATCACGAACCCGCTCGGGCTGGGGTTCGACGCCCAGGCGATGGTCGGGATCCGGACGGCCGGCGCGCCGGAGCCGGTGGCGAACGAGATCGCGACGTGGGAAAAGGCCGGCTACGTCGTGATCACGGCGGGGCAGTTCGACATCCTCGTCGAGCTGCTCTGCACCGACCGGCGTGAGCTCCTCGACCTGACGAACCGGGTTCGCTCGCTCGACGGGGTTGCCTCGACCGAGAGCTTCCTCTACCTCGAGCTGCGCAAGCAGATCTACGACTGGGGCGCGCAGGTCCGGAACGGCGGCCAGGAGGTCGCGAACCTCGGCTGATGGAGACGAGGCTCCTGATCGGCGGCGAGCAGGTCGCAGGCGACGGCGGAGCGCTGCCCGTCGAGAACCCGTACACGGAGAGCGAGCTCGCAACGGTCGGCCTCCCCTCCACGGAGCAGGTCGACGCGGCGATCCGGACGGCCCGGGAGGCGGCACGAGTGTGGGCGGCGACGCCGGCCGTCGAGCGGGCCGAGCTCCTCCACGAGGTGGCCAATCGCCTGCGGGCCCGGACCGACGAGCTCGCCGAGCTGATGACGAAGGAGGGCGGCAAGCCGCTCGTCGAGAACTCGGACGAGGTCGGCTGGACCGCCGCGGCGTTCGACTACTACGCCGAGCTCGGCCGGAACTTCGCCGGCCGCGTGATCCCGCCGATCGAGTCGACGCAGCTCTCGCTCGTCCTCAAGGAGCCGCTCGGGGTCGTCGGTTGCATCGTCCCGTGGAATTACCCGCTGCTGCTCCTCGCTTGGAAGGCGGCACCTGCGCTCGCGGCCGGGAACACAATCGTGGCGAAGCCGTCCGAGCTGACCCCGCTCTCGACGCTGGCGTTGGCGGACTGTTTCGACCACCTGCCGGCGGGCGCGGTGAACCTGCTGGCAGGCGCAGGCGAGATCGGCGAGCAGATCGTCGGCGACGAGCGGATCGACTGCATCGCCTTCACGGGCTCCGTCGAGACGGGGAAGCGGATCGCGCAGCGCTGCGCCGCGCGGATCGCGCGCGTCAACCTCGAGCTCGGCGGGAAAGACCCGTTCATCGTCTGCCCCGATGTGTCCGAGGCGATCGACGTCGCCGCGAAGGGCGGTGCCTGGGCCGCGTTTCTGAACGCCGGCCAGGTCTGCACCTCCGCCGAGCGCTTCTACGTGCTCGAGCCGGTGTTCGACGACTACCTTCAGGCGTTCGTCGACTACACCGACTCCCTCGTCGTCGGCGACCCGCTCGATCCGAGCACCGATGTCGGGCCGCTCGCCTCCGCCCGCCAGCGCGACCGGGTGGCCGCACAGGTCGACGCGGCCGTCGAGGCCGGCGCGCAGGTCGTGGCCGGCGGAGGCAACGGCCAGAACGGCCACGGGTACTTCTACGCGCCGACCGTCGTCACCGGCGCGCCCGCCGAGACCGACCTCCTCCGCGAGGAGACCTTCGGCCCCGTGGCGCCGCTCGTCCCCGTCCGCAGCCTCGACGAGGCGATCGAGCTCGCGAACGGGACGCGCTACGGCCTCGGCTGCAACGTCTACACGAAGGACCTCGACACCATCCTCCGGTGCATGCGCGAGATCAAGGCCGGCACGGTCTGGTTCAACGACCCCCTGACCGACAACGACGCCGGGCCCTTCGGCGGGATGAAGCAGTCCGGCCTCGGCCGCGAGCTCGGCCAGGAGGGGCTGGAGGCGTTCCAGGAGACGAAGCACGTCCACCTGGAGAGCCGCGTCGAACCCAAGGACTGGTGGTACCCGTACGGGAGCGGGCAATGACGTCGGTGGATTCCGTGCGGGACGAGGCCCACGTCGCTGCCCCCACCGAGCAGGCGGACGTCAGGCTCGAGGGCGTCACCAAGACCTTCGACGACGTCGTCGCGGTCGACGACCTCACCGTCGAGGTGCCGAAGGGCTCGTTCTTCGCCCTGCTCGGGCCTTCGGGCTGCGGGAAGACGACGACCCTGCGGATGATCGGCGGCTTCGAGGAGCCGGACGGCGGTGCAATCTTCCTCGGCGACCGCGCGGTCACCGGGCTCCCGCCGCACAAGCGCGACGTCAACACCGTCTTCCAGAGCTATGCGCTCTTCCCCCACCTGACGATCTTCGAGAACGTCGCCTTCGGCCTTCGCCGCCGCAAGATCGGCGGCAAGCAGCTCGAGGGCCGCGTCCACGAGATGCTCGGCCTCGTCGACCTCCACGGGATGGACCGGCGGAAGCCGAGGCAGCTGTCGGGCGGGCAGCAGCAGCGGGTTGCGCTCGCCAGGGCGCTTGTGAACAACCCGCAGGTGTTGCTGCTCGACGAGCCCCTCGGCGCGCTCGACCTGAAGCTGCGGAAGCAGATGCAGCTGACGCTGAAGCAGATCCAGCATGAGATCGGCATCACCTTCATCCACGTCACGCACGACCAGGAGGAGGCGATGACGATGGCCGACACGATCGGCGTGATGAACGCCGGCCGCATCGAGCAGCTCGGCGCACCCCAGGACCTCTACGAGCAGCCGGCTACGGCGTTCGTGGCGGGGTTCCTCGGGATCTCCAACCTGCTTCCGGGCGTCGTCGAGGACAGGGGCGCGGTACGTCTCGACACGGGCACGGTCGTCCACGCGAAGGTCGACGGCCTTACGGGCCCAGTGGCGGCCGGCGTGCGGCCAGAGAAGATCAAGCTCGGCGAGGGAGCCGGGGCGAACATGCTCGAGGGCCGCGTCGTCGAGACCGCGTATATCGGCGTGGCGACCCAGGTCGTCGTCGAGACGCCCGCGGGCACCGTGCACGTGTTCGCACAGAACATCGACTCGGGGCAGAGCATCCCGACGCCCGGGTCGAGCATCACCCTGAGCTGGAGCCCGGACGCGACGTTCGTCGTCGCCGGGCCCGAGACCGAGCAAGAGGAGGCGTCCGAATGAACCCGAGGATGACCCGTGACGAGCTGCTCCGGCGAGGCGCAGCGGGGGTCACGCTGTTGTCACTCCCGGGCCTGCTTGCGGCCTGCGGTGGCGACGACAGCGGCAGCGACAGCGAGGCCGGAGGTGAGCTGAAGAAGGTCCTCAACTTCTCCAACTGGGAGTACTACATCGACACCAAGAAGCCGACGACCTTCGAGCAGTTCAAGAACAAGACCGGGATCAAGGTCAACTACTACGAAGACGTCAACTCGAACGACGGGTTCTTCGCCAAGGTGCAGGGTCGCCTGTCGCAGGGGAAAGGCATCGACCGGGACCTGATCGTCGCGACCGACAATTCGCGTTTCCCGGGCGAGTACGTCAAGAACGAGTGGGTCCAGAAGCTCGACAAGAACCTGATTCCCAACATGTCGAACCTGATCGACGCGCAGAAGAGCCCGCCCTTCGACTCCAACAGGGACTACTCGCTGCCCTGGCTCTCGGGGATGGACGGGATTGCGTGGAACGAGAACCTGACCGGGCCGGTGACGACCGTGACTCAGCTCTTTGAGGACCCGAAACTGAAGGGGAAGGTGGGCGTCTGGTCCGAGATGGGCGACTCGATGGGCATGGTGATGCTCGAAAACGGCGACGATCCCTCGAAGGTCACGGACGAGTCGTTCGACGCCGCCATCAAGAAGGTCCAGGCCGCGGTCGACTCGGGTCAGATCCGAAAGTTCTACGGCAACGACTACGCGCAGCCGCTCGCCAACGGCGACCTCGCTGCCTGCTTCGCCTGGTCGGGCGACGTCGCCCAGCTGATCGTGGACAACCAAAAGCTGCACTGGGGTATCGCGGAGAAGGGCGGGATCATCTGGACCGACAACATGCTCATCCCGCTCGGTGCCAGCGTGCCCACGGCCTCGACCTACATGAACTTCGTGTACGACCCGAAGATTGCGGCGCAGATCGCGGTCGGCACGAGTTACATCTCGTCCGTCAAGGGAGTGAAGGACGAGGCGGTCAAGCTCGATCCGAAGGCCGCCAAGAACCCGCTGATCTTCCCGCCGGACGACATGCTCTCGCAACTGCACCAAAACGATCCCGCGATGCTGAGCAACCCCGACTACATCCAGGCCTGGCAAGCGGTTCAGGGACAGTAGGCTGGGCACCTTCCTCCACCGCCACCGGGGCCTGACCCCCTACCTGCTCCTCGCGCCCGGGATCCTGTGGCTCGCGATCTTCTTCCTCGTCCCGCTCGGGTTCCTGGGCTACCAGTCGCTGCAGTCCGGGCTCTTCCCGAACTTCGAGTTCACCTGGGAGTTCTCCAACTTCTCGGACGCGATCTCGAACTACCACGAGCAGCTGATCCGGTCCTTCGTCTACGCGGGAATCGCGACCGTTGTCTGCCTGCTGCTGGCCTATCCGCTCGTCTACTGGATCGCGTTCAGGGCAGGGCGGTGGCGGAACCTGTTTCTGCTGTGCATCATCGCCCCGTTCTTCGTCACGTATCTGGTGCGGACGCTGGCCTGGCTCAACATCCTGGCCGACCAGGGGCCGGTCGTCGAGCTCCTGCGCGGCGTCCACATCCTCGACGAGGACGGCCGGCTGCTGGCGACCTCGTTCGCTGTCGTCTCTGGCATCGCCTACAACTTCTTCCCCTTCATGGCGCTGCCGCTCTACGTGTCGCTGGAGCAGATCGACGCACGCCTGCTCGAGGCGGCTGAGGACCTCTACGCGTCCAAGCTCAAGGCGTTCCTGAAGGTCACGCTGCCGCTCTCGGCGCCGGGGATCGTGGCCGGCACGCTGCTCACGTTCATCCCCGCCGCCGGCGACTTCATCAACGCGGCCCTACTGGGAACGCCCAAGCAGGCCATGATCGGCAACGTCATCCAGGCGAAGTTCCTCGAGTCGCTCGACTATCCGGCGGCGGCTTCGCTCTCCTTCCTGTTGATGGCGGCGATCCTCGTCTCGTTGCTCATTTACGCGCGCGTCGTCGGCTCGGAGAAGCTCACCGGATGAGCACGGCCGCCGCGACCATGCCCCGCGAGCGCCCGGGCCTGGGCTCCCGGGTCTGGCGGCTGGTGAAGCGCCACGCCCTGACGGCCTACGCGCTGCTCGCGGTCGCCTATCTGCTGTTGCCGATCTTCGTCGTGATCCTCTTCTCGTTCAACGCGCCGAAGGGAAAGTTCAACTATGTCTGGCAGGGGTTCACGCTGGACAACTGGAAGAACTGGGACAGCGTCCTCGGCCTCCGCGACTCCGTCGTCACCTCCATCGAGGTCGGCCTGCTCGCCACCGGCGTCGCGACCGCGCTCGGCACGCTGATCGCGATGGCGATCGTCCGTCACCACTTCGTCGGGCGGTCGGCCACGAACATCCTCGTCTTCCTGCCGATGTCGACGCCGGAGATCGTGCTCGGCGCCTCGCTGCTGACGCTGTTTCTCAACACGACGTCCGTGTTCCAGCTCGGCTTCGTGACGATCTTCATCGCGCACGTGATGTTCATCGTCAGCTTCGTCGTCGTCACGGTGAAGGCGCGACTGATCGGCTTCGACCGACACCTCGAGGAGGCGGCGATGGACCTTGGCGCCAACGAGCTGACGACGTTCCGCAAGATCACCTTGCCGCTGATCGCGCCCGCGATGCTCGCGGCCGCCTTGCTCGGCTTCGCCCTGTCGATCGACGACTTCGTGATCACGTACTTCAATGCTGGCGGCACCCAGACGTTCCCGATCTTCGTCTGGGGCATCGCGCGCGTGGCCGTGCCCCCGCAGGTAAACGTCGTGGCGAGCGCGATCTTTCTCGTCGCGATCGCCATCGGCCTCGGTAACGTCCTCTGGCAGTACCGGGCCGCCAAACTTCAACGACAAGGAGCCTGAGTGAGCAGTCC
>DATDKA010000179.1:0-11227 GCA_036520235.1 Gaiellaceae bacterium | reverse complement strand
CCCGCGAGGCCGATGCGCTCGCGCACCCGTTCGGGGTCGCTGCCGACGTCGAAGCCGGCCACCCGAGCCGACCCTTCGTCAGGCTCGAGCAAGGTGGTGAGGATCCGAACGGTCGTGGTCTTGCCCGCGCCGTTCGGACCGAGCAGCCCGAACACCACGCCCGGATCGACGCGCAGGTCGATGCCGCCGAGCGCCTGGACGTCGCCGAAACGCTTTCGCAGTGCCTGGGTCTCGACCGCTGCCGCCGAGGAGGCCACGACGTCAAGCTACCTACACGCCGAAAGTAGATTGGGCGCATGGCTGCCCTGCTCCAGGTGGCCCTCAACGGCTCACGCCGGCCCGAGGAGCACCCTTCGATCCCGCGCACGCCGACCGAGCTCGCCGCGGCGGCGCGCGACTCCGTCGACGCAGGCGCGCAGGTGCTGCATCTCCACGCCTATGACGACGGCGGCCTCCAGTCGCTCGAGGCGGGAGCCTGCGCGCCCGCAATTCGCGCCGTGCGCAATGCGTGTCCCGGTGTGCCGATCTCGCTGACGACGTCCGCGGAGATCGAGCCCGATCCCGAGCGGCGTCAGCGCCTCGTCGAGTCGTGGACGGAGCTGCCCGAGCTCGTCACCGCAAACCAGGGCGAGGAAGGGATCGCCTCGCTCTGCGAAGCGCTGCTCTCGCGCGGGGTCGGCATCGAGGCGGGCTTGCTCGAGCTCGCAGACGCGGATGCCTTCGTCGCTTCCGGCCTCGCTTCGCGTGCGACCCGAGTGCTGATCGAGCCGCTCGACGCGGATCCGGACGACGCGGTCGCCCACGCAGCCGCGATGCAGGAGCGGCTCGCGGAGGGAGGAGTACGGCTCGAGCAGGTCCACCACGGGGACGGGATCGCCTGCTGGGCGGTCAATGCTCGGGCGGCCCGGCTCGGGCACGGCATCCGCACCGGCCTGGAAGACGTGGTCGTGCTGCCGAACGGCAGCCTAGCCCCCGACAACGCCGCGCTCGTACGAGCAGCGGCGGAGCTCCTCAGCTCCCCCTCCTAGCCCCCGGCCAGGACTTCCCGGAGCTTCGCCGCGAACGCCTCAGGCTGACCGGCGTAACCTGATTCAGGTCCGAGGAAGCCGCCGTGGTGGCTGGGGAAGATGACGGCCTCGGTCCCCAATCGTTTCGCGACCTCCAGCGCAGCGCGATGAGCCATTTCGCCCTCGGATTCGGCCCCCACGCCGATCACGACGCGGGTCGGCGCGGCTTGTAACGCCGCGAAGTCGAGCTCGTAGTGCGTCGTGCCGACCATGTTCGCGAGCAGCATGTCGTCGCGGGAGCCGTCGTCCTCCGCCGGAAGGCCGAAGGCGGCCGGATCGGGAGCGGGTTGCTCGGCGAACTCGCTCGGGATCGGGCCCTTGAGCGAGGTCAGCGCGATGAACTTCGCCATCCCCGGCCCGAACCCGTCCCGCTCGTACACCTCGTGGATGCCGGCGGTAGCCGCCAGCCCCTCCTCGCGATCCGGGAGCACCTGCGCCGTCGGCGGCTCGTGCGCGACGAGCGTCCGTACCTGATCCGGATGGCGGGCGACCAGCGCAAGCGCGGTTAGTGCTCCGCCGCTGCTCCCGAAGATGTCGACCGGCTCGTCTCCCAGCGCCGAGATCACCCGTCGGACGTCGTCCGCGTGCTGGTCCGGCGTCAGCACGCCGCCGGCGCTCCGCTTGCTGCGCCCGGTCCCGCGCGGGTCGTACGTCACCACGGTGCGGTCCGAGAAATGGCCCGCCAGAGTGGTGAAGCCGCTCGCGTCCATCGGCAACCCGATCATCAAGAGCGGCGGCTCGGTGCTCCCGCCCTCGGGATCACGGATGTCGTAGGCCACCGTCGCCCCCGGCGCGTCCAGGGTCAGCGTCCTCGGCTCGCTCATCATGTCTCCTTTCTCGGATCTCGTCATACAGACCGGTGAGGGTGGAGAAACCCATCGGCCAGCTAGCGTCACCGGCATGCAGAAAGAGGTCGAGCTCCGGCGCCACACTGACAACGACGGCGACGTCCTCAGCGCGGAAGGCGTGGCGGCTGCGCTCCAGCTCGGCGCGCAGCTCCGCGGCGGGTACCACGTGGCCGTGTCCACCGGCGCTCAACGCGCGACCCAGACCTTGGGCTGTCTCCTGGCAGCGTTGGGACAGACCGTCCCGGGCGGCATCGTCGTCGAGCCGGGCCTTCGCTCGGAGGTCGAGGACCGCTGGCGCGAGGCCTACCAGCGGGCGGGGAGCGGCGAGCTTCCAGCGCTCCGCGAGGCCGACCCCGACCTCGTCGCCCAGGACGCGGCGCGCCTCGGCGCCGCGCTCGGCCGGGTGCTCGACGGCCTACCGGACGGCGGCCGCGCTCTCGTCGTCGGTCACAGCCCCACGAACGAAGCCGCCATCCTCGGGCTCACCGGGGAGATCGTCGCGCCGCTCGCGAAGGGAGCGGGCGTCGTCCTCGTCGCGACCGACGACGGCTACGAGATTCGCCGCCTCTGATCAGCTCTCGGCGCGGCCGTAGGTCGCCATGATCGCCCCCGTCGTCGTGACCTGGCTGTCGACGAGCTGGAACGGCCGCATCGTCCCGTCGTCGGGGAAGAGGCGCTTGCCACCGCCTAGGGCGACCGGATCGATCATGAGCCGGAACTCATCGACGAGGTCGTGTTCGAGCAGAGTCCTGAGGAGGTCGAGGCTGCCGATCACGTGGACGTCGCCGCCGTTCCCCTGCTTCAGCGCAGCGACGGCGTCGGCGACGTCGCCCTCCAGCACGCTCGAGTTCTGCCACTCGAGCGGCCCAGAGAGGGTTCTGGACGCGACGTGTTTCGGCTTCGTGTTCAGCGGCTCCGCGACCACCTGCTCCTCCTCCGGCGCGTTCGGCCAGTAGGCGGCGAAGATCTCGTAGGTACGCCGCCCGAGCAGGTACTCGCCCGCCTCGTTGATCGCGCCGAGCACCCTGCTCATCGCCGGCTCGTCCATGTACTGCATGCTCCAGCCGCCGTGGGCGAACCCGCCGCTCGTGTCCTCGTCCCCCGCGCCGGGCGCCTGGGCAACGCCGTCCAGGCTCACGAACTCGTTGACGATCACGTTGCGCATCTCGATCCCCTTTCGCTCGGGCTCCACGACGGTTTTTGGACCGGCCGACGCCGGGAAACTCATCGCCGGCGGGGTAGTCCGCCGCGCGGACGAAGGCGCGTCCGAGCAATGGCAATCCGCAGCGGCGCGCCCGAGAAAGACCCACCTAGCTACGTGAAGCTCCCCAAAGGTCGCTCGGGTATGTCGGACTCCATACACGGCACTCGTGGTTTCACCGGTGCAATTCGCCTTTGCGCCCGCCATCCTGGTCGCACCTGAAAACGAGATTTGAAGGGAAGTGAGGGCCGATGCCACCCGTTCACACAGAAGCCGCCCCCGAGGGGACCGACGCACCGGAAGTCCGCCGTGCGCTTGGTCGAGATCTCGATCTGATCGCCTGCGCCGACCAGGCGCTCGACGTGCTGCACGGCAAGTGGAAGGTGCATCTCCTGTTCGCGATGGCCCGCGGCGTACATCGCCACAGCAGGCTGCTCGAGTGCCTCCCGGGCGTGTCGAAGAAGGTGATGACGGAGTCGCTCCGGGCGCTCGAGCGCGACGGGCTGGTCGCCCGGAAGATCTATGCGGAGGTCCCGGTGCGGGTCGAGTACTCGCTCACGCCCCTCGGCTGGTCGCTGACCGAGCCGCTGGTCGCGCTGTCGGACTGGGGCTTGGCGCACGCCGAGGCCGTGGTCGACGCCCGGGGCCGCTACCGCCTCGACGAGACAGACCAGAGGCACAGGGGGCTCGCCGCAGCCTAGGCTTGGATTTCGAGCTTGCGCTGAAATGACCGTCGTTCCCGCGACCGAGCACGGCGACTTCCGCTACGACGTGGTCGTCCACCACCGGACGGGCCAGGAGCACGTCCACCGCTTCGTCTCCGACGAGCGGCTCGAGGTCGGCAGCGTCGTGCGGTTGGAGGGGGGTCGCTACTGGCTGATCGAGCGCATCGACTCCGGCCGAGAGGGAGTCCCGCCTCGGGCGATCGCGAAGCGAGCCCGCTACCGGCTGAAGCTCCGCCACCCCGACGGGCGGGAAGAGCTCGGCGCCTTCCGCCGCTTCCGGTCGGACGCGCCGCGCGTCGGCCACTCCTTCGCGACGCTCGAGGACGGCGCCCCGGCTAGCTGGGAGGTCGTAGACGCCCAGCCGGCCACGGACGACGAGGGCGACGTCTACCTCGAGCTGACTGCGGAGCGCGACTTCGAGGAGGCCGAAAACGTCCCGGACCACGAGCTCGAGCACGCGCTGCTGAGACGGCAGGAAGAGGAGCTGCCTGAGGGTGCCGGTGCGACGTTGCAGCGCGCGGAGCGGCTGGGGCTCTCGGTCGAGCTGGTCGCGCTCGAGCCCGGCGAGGAGCCCGATTGGAACGAGGCGGAGCGCTACATCGACGCGCTAATCATCGAGGAGGTCGGGGACGACCTGATCGAGCAGTGCGGCGTCGACCCGAACCGCGACCGAAAAGAGACGTGGCTCGACACCGTCAAGGACCGGCTGCGCTCGGATCTCGAGCGGTTTCGCGCCGACCTCGAGGGCGACCACGACGAGATCGAGCAATGGAGCTTCCAGGGCGGATGGATCTTCGTCTCCGCTGGAAGCCCCGACGACGAGTCCGACCCGGAGAAGGGGCACGGCTGGATGAGCAGGCTCGTCGACAGCGGCGCGATCGCCGCCGCTGGCTTCGAGCGCGTGCGGAAAGCCGACCTCTTCGATGACGCCACCTAACTGAGGGGGCTAGCCCGCGTACGTCGTGGCAGAGGCGGTGCGGATCTCCGCGAAAGCGGCGGCGAGCTGCTCCGCCTCAGGCGGCTCTAGACCGGTCGTCGTGATGCGGATCCCCGGCGGCGTCGCGAAGCGGTAGCGCTCGCCCGGGCTGACCGCCCACCCTCGCTCCAGCAGCAGCTGCGCCGTCGCAGCCTCCTCGGCAACCGGGACCCATACGCCGAGCCCGGATTCGCCGCGGGCGGGAATCGAGCGGTGAGCGAGCGCCTCGACGAGTGCTGCCCGCCGCTCCGCGTAGACGCGCCTGACACGTGAAAGGTGCCTCCTCGTCGCCGCGCTGCCGAGCAGGTTCGCCGCCGTCTGCTGAAGCAGGTGGCTGACCCACCCCGGCCCCAGGAGCTGCCGCCCCTCGACGCGGCTGATCGTCAGCGGGTCGCCCGTGACAAGTGCGATGCGGAGATCTGGGCCGAGTACCTTCGACAGGGAGCGGACGACGGCCCAGCGGCGGCTCTCGGAGTGGAGCGCGTGGTACGGCGCGCCCGCGACGGCGGCGACGTAATCGTCCTCGATGACGAGGACGTCATCCTGCTGGGCGAGCACCTCCCGCAGCAGCCTTGCGCGCTCGGCGTCCACGGCGGCGCCGGTCGGGTTCTGGCCGCGGGGGGTGACGACAAGCGCCTTCGCGCCGCGACGGAGGGCCGCCTCCAGCGCGTCGGGGACAAGGCCCTGCTCGTCGACCTCAGCGGGCTCGAGGCGGAACGAGAGCGCCGAGACGAGGTCGGCGATCCGCGGCCAGCTCGGGTCCTCCACGACGACGGCGTCCCCCGGGCGGAGATGTGTCTGGAGGATCCGTTCGATCCCATCGAGCGCACCGCCGACGACGGCGACGTCCCCCTCGATGCCGTCCGCCGAGAAGTCCGCTTCCGCGAGAGCGACCAGGCGCTCGAGCTTGCTCGGACCGCCGTAGAGCTTGTGCGCAGGGTCGACTCGCTCAAGCGCAGGCTCCAGCGGCGGTAGGAGCGCCGGGTCGGGATTTCCACTCGCCAAGTCGCGCGCGTTCGCCGGGAGCGAGGGCGACCGTCCCACGCGCAACGGCGGCTGCGCCGCCACCACGGTGCCGCGTCGACCGTCTCCCTTGACGAGGCCGCGGTTCCGCAGCGTCCGGTATGCAGCAGCAACCGTGGCCGGGCTGACGTCGAGCTCTTTCGCCAGCCCGCGCACCGTCGGTAGCCGCGTCTCGGGCGCGACTCGGCCCTCCGAAATCGCCGCTTCCACGTCCGCGGCGATCTCGGCCGCGCTCACGCCAGGCGCGATATTATGTATTAGATCGTTGATGACTATGTACTATAACAAAGTACGGCAGCGGCTCGGCTTTGGTCTCTCGCGCGAGCTCTGGCTCGTCCAGGTCGGGATCTTCCTGAACACGTTCGGCTGGGGCGCCGTGCTGCCGTTCGAGATCATCTACCTGCACGACGGCCGCGGGTTCAGCCTGAGCGTCGCCGGCCTCGTCGTCGGGACGCTCACCGGTGTCGCGGTGGTGTCCGCGCCGCTCGCGGGATCGCTGATCGACCGCTTCGGTGCCCGCACGACCGCGGCAGGCGCCGGCCTCGCGCTCGCAGCCGGCTACGCCGGGCTCGCCTTCGCCGAGACGGAAGCGGTGGCTTTCGCCGCGGCGACGCTCGCCGGCGCCGGGAACGGCGCGCTGGGACCGGCCCAGTCGACGCTTCTGGCCGCGCTTGCGCCGCCGGAGCTGCGCCATCGTGCGACCGCCGTCTCACGCGTCTCCACCAATGTCGGCTTCGGGCTCGGCGGCGCGGTGGGCGGGGTCGTCGCCGCCACCGGGCTCACCGGGCTGGTCACGCTCTTCCTCGTAAACGCGCTCAGCTATGTCGTCTACATCGGGGTCCTCGTGGCGGTCGTCCGAGAGGCTCCGGCTACGGAGCACATCCGCGGTGGGTACCGGCTCGTCCTTCGCGACCGCGCGTTTGTCCACCTGGCCCTGACGAACGTGGCGATCATCGGCGTCGGCTGGGGCGTTCTCCCGTGGCTCGTCCCGCCGTATGCGAAGAGCGAGGCCGGAATCGATGCCGAGCTGATCGGACTGCTGATGCTTGCCAACGCCGCAACGGTCGTCGTCGCTCAGGTGCCGATCGCAAGGGCGGCGGAAGGGCGCCGAAGGGTCGTGATGATCGCGCTGGGCTCGGCCATCTTCGCCGCCTCCTGTGTGTTGATCGTCGTCGCGGGCATCACCCCCTCGCACGCGTACCCGGCGCTGCTCGCGGCAGCGGTCGCGATCGGCGTCGGGGAGTGCTTCCATTCGGCGGCGCTGATGCCGCTCGTGGCCGAGCTCGCGCCACCCGGGCTACGCGGGCGCTACATGGCGACGATCGGCCTTTCGTGGTGGATCGGCCTCGCCGTAGCGCCGACGGCGGGCGCGCAGCTCCTGAGCCTCACGCCGGCGGCCGCCTTCCTGACCGCCGCCGCTGTCGCGGTCGCCGCCGCGGGGTCGGCGCTGGCGCTCGAGCGCGAGCTCCCGCTGCAGGTGCGCGTAACGCCCCAGCCGGGCTAGCGTCCGCCCCATGGTCGAAATCGTCGTCGTTCGGCACGGCGAGACGGAGTGGAGCAGGGACTGGCGGCACACGGGCCGGACCGACGTGCCGCTGACTGACGAGGGCCGGAGGCAGGCAGAGGCGCTCGGCCGGGCCCTCGGCGGGCGCGAGTTCGCGCTCATCCTCACGAGTCCGCTCTCGCGCGCGCTGGAAACGGCGCGGCTGGCGGGTTTCGGCGACCGGGCCGGAGTGCGTGACGAGCTGCGGGAGTGGGACTACGGCGAGTACGAGGGGCGGCGGACGGTCCAGATCCGAGAGGAGCGGCCCGGATGGACGCTCTGGCGGGACGGCGTCCCCGGCGGCGAGACCGCCGACGAGATCCGCGCGCGCGTCGACCGGCTGCTCGAGGAGCTGCGGCATTCGGACGGCGACGTCCTCGTGTTCGCGCACGGTCACGTGCTCCGGGTGCTGGCCGCACGCTGGCTCGGCCTCGAACCGGAGCTGGGCTCCCGCTTTGCCCTCGACACGGCGACGATCAGCGTTCTCGGCTACGAGCGGGAGACGCCGGTGATCCGCCTTTGGAACGAGGCGCCCACCCCGGCGGAGTCAGACTGAGGCGATGGCGACGATGGCCGATCTGGACGAACTCGCGCTCGCGTTGCCGCAGGCGACGAAGGAGGTCTCTGAGGACGGGCGGCCCTCGTACGTCGTGCACGGCAAGGTCTTCTGCTTCCACCGCGGGCCGAGACGCGACGCGGTCGACCCGGACACCGGCGAGCGAATGGAGGACGTGCTGATGTTCAGGGTCGAGGACCTCGACGTGAAGGAGCTGCTCCTGGCCGACGAGCGCGGCGTTTTCTTCACCACGCCGCACTTCGACGGCTATCCCGCGATCCTGATGCAGATCCCGAGCCTCGCGAAGCTCGACCGCGAGGAGCTCCACGACCTCGTCGCTGAGGCGTGGCTGACGAGGGCGCAGAAGCGCGTGGCGAAGGCCTGGCTCGAGGAGCACAAAATCGAGGGCGAGCCATAATCGAGGCATGGCAACCGGCCCGGACGAGTCGAACAGCGGTCTGACGAAGACGGCCGGCCGCGCCGCCATGTTCCCGGCGCGCACGGCGGCGCGGGTCTGGCGCGACCAGCTCGAGGCGGCTGTCGACGAGGTGCTGTCGGCGCCGGAGATCGCGCGCGTGATCGACCGGGCGCTCGAAGGGCCGCTGCCGGAGGAGATCGCGCGCTCGATCGTCCGTCACCGCGTGCTCGAGCGCGTGGTCGCCGAGCTGGCTGCGACCGGCGAGCTGGAGCGGCTCGTCGCCGAGGCGCTCGTAAGCTCGCGCACGCGCGCGCTCACAGACCAGGTGCTCTCGAGCGACGAGATGCGGCACGCGATGCGGGAGGTGGCCGCGAGCCCGGAGGTTCGCGCGGCGATCACCCGGCAGACGACGGGGTTTGTGGAGGAGGTGGCCGAGCGGGTCCGTGCGTCCGCCGTTCGCCTCGACGACCGGCTCGACCTGCGGGAGCGCCCTGCCCAGCCGCCCTTCGCGGGCGTCGTCACCCGAGCCGCTGCCCTCACGGTCGATGCGCTCCTCGCGATCGCGCTCTACATCCTCGTCGTCGGTGCGGCGGCGCTCGTGGCGTCGCTCGTGGGCGGTTTGCACCCGCACTGGTTCGCCGGCGTCCTGCTCGCCCTCGGCTGGGTGGCGATCAGCGGGGCCTACTTCCTCCTCTTCTGGAGCTCGGCCGGCCAGACGCCGGGCATGCGCCTCCTGCGCCTCCGGGTCCGCACCTCCGCCGGCTCGTCCCCTTCGCTGGGCCGCTCGCTCGTCCGGCTGGTCGGGCTCGAGCTCTCGATCGCGGTGCTCTTCCTGGGGTTCCTGCCCGTCCTGTTCGACGGGCGGCGTCGGGGACTGGCGGATTTCCTCGCCGGGACCGTTGTCGTCTATGACGAGCATCCCGACCTGGGAAACCGACGTTGAGCAGACTGCTCGGGGAGACGGTCCCGCTGGCGCTCGCCGCCGCGATCAGCCCGGTCCTGTTCCTCCTCCAGCTGAACACGCTGACCGGCGCCAGGCCGATCGCACGTGGAGCCGCACTCCTCGCGGGCGCAGCGGTCGTCCTGATCGTCGTCAGCAGCCTGGGCGTCGCCCTGGGCAATACAAGCTTCAACACCAACGACACGCTCCAAGCGTGGATCAAGATCGGCTTCGGTGTGCTCCTGATGCTCGTCGGGCTGCGAGCGTTACTCCGGCCGCCGAAACCGAAGAAGACGGACCCGGACGAGAAGCCCAAGGGCGTCGGCCGCTCCTTCCTCGCCGGCGCCGGCGGGATGGCGTCGAACATCACGACGTTCGCCCTCTACATCCCGGCGCTGGTGCTGATCGCCGGCAGCGACATCCCCGCCGGCCAGCGCGCGCTGGTGGCGCTGATCATCCTTTTGATCACGCTGTCGATTGCGTGGGTTCCGCTGCTCGCCGCGATCGTCGTGCCGGGCGCGACGACCCGGTGGCTGCCCGCCCTCGGCGACTGGATGACGAGGAATGACCGCTGGATCCAGGTCGCACTGGGCTTCGGCTTCGGCCTCTTGCTGCTCGCCAACGGGATCGACGCGTTGTAACTCGGTGTCCTTTCGCGTGGCGGCCGTTCGTCTAAGACGCGACCATCCACGAGAAGGAGGCAGACGATGAAGTACGTGCTCTTGATCCAGCAGGGCGAGACCCCGACCCCCGACAACCCCGAGGCCTGGGCGCAGCTCTCCGACGAGGAGCGGCAGGCCGTCTATGCCGATTACCAGGCGATCAACCAGACACCGGGCGTAACGCCGAGCGACGTCTGGCTCGACTCGCCGGAGACCGCGACCACCGTCCGCGTGCAGGACGGCCAGACGCTGACCACCGACGGCCCGTTCGTCACGGTGAAGGAGGCGCTGGGCGGTTGGCTCGTCTACGAGGCGGACGACATCGACTCGGCGATCGAGCTCGCCTCGCGGATCCCCGCAGCCCGGATGGGCGGCTCGGTGGAGATCCGCCCCGTCAAGGAGGGGTAGCGATCCTCGAGCAGGTCTTCCGGGAGGAGTGGGGACGCGTCCTCGCCGCGCTGATCGGCTTCCTCGGCGACTTCGACCTCGCCGAGGAAGCCGCCCAGGAGGCGTTCGCTCTGGCCGCGGCGCGCTGGCCGCAAGACGGCACTCCCTCGAACCCGCGCGCCTGGCTGATGACCACCGCGCGAAACCGCGCCGTCGACCGGATCCGGCGGGACCGAACGATGGCGGCGAAGCTGCGACTGCTCGACGTGCCGGAGAGCACGGAGCTCGAGGTGGATGAGGCCACGATTCCGGACGAGCGCCTCGAGCTGCTCTTTACCTGCTGCCACCCGTCGCTCTCGCTCGAGGCGCAGGTGGCGCTGACGCTGCGCACCCTCGGCGGCCTCGGCACCGAGGAGATCGCCCGCGCCTTCCTCGTCCCCGAGGCGACGATGACGAAGCGGCTGGTGCGGGCGAAGCGGAAGATCAAGGCGGCCGGCATCCCATTCCGCGTTCCGCCTGCGCACCTGCTGCCGGACCGGCTCGCGGCGGTGCTCGCCGTCGTCTACCTGATCTTCAACGAGGGCTACGGCGGGCGCGGCGAGCTGGCGGCCGAAGCAATCAGGCTCGGGCGCGCCCTCGCCGAACTGATGCCCGACGAGCCGGAGGTCCACGGCCTTCTCGCGTTGATGCTCGTGAACGATGCACGCCGCGAGGCGCGGTTCACCAACCAGACGGTCGTCCTGCTGCGCGACCAGGACCGGTCGCGCTGGGACGTCACGGCGCTGGCAGCCGGCCAGGCGGCGCTCGACCGGGCGCTGGCGCTCGGCGGGCGCGGCGAGTACGCGCTGCAGGCTGCGATCGCCGTGCTCCACACCGAAGAG
>DATDKA010000178.1:0-12922 GCA_036520235.1 Gaiellaceae bacterium | reverse complement strand
GCAGATCCCGTCCGTGCGCGTGCTGCCGAGCGGCGTCAAGGAGCTGCAGCTCGAGGTCTACGTCACCGACCGCGACCTTGGCGTGGCGAGTGTCGACACGGTGGCCGCGATCCTCCCGGAGGGCCCGACCACGTTCATCCGTCGGCCGCGGATCGACCGGATCGACGAGCTGGGCGAGCGCCTCGTGCGCATCAGCGCCCGCGCGGCGGTCGCTCCCGGCCGGGAGTGGCTCGTCGACGGCTTCTTCGCCGACCTGATCCGCGAGCGCGCCGAGCCGGGCCTGATCGCGCACGGGCCGGTGACGCTGTCGGTGGACGAGTCCGCGGCGAGGAGCTACTCGCGCTCGAACGCGGCAACGCGCCGGTCTGCCGAGTGGTGGCCGTCGGTCTCTAGAGCGCTCTGAGTTCGGCGAGCAGGCGGTCGATTTCCTCGGCCGTGTTGTAGTGGACGATCCCGACGCGGACGGCGCCGGCGTCGAGGCCCAGCTGCTTCATCACCTCGACGGCGTAGTAGTCGCCGTGCCAGACGAAGATGCCGCGGTCACCCAGGTGTCGCGCCACCTCCTCGGCTGGCCACCCCGGGACGTTGAGCGCGAAGGTCGGCACCCGTCCTTCCATCGTGTTTCGCCCGTAGAGGTGGATGTGGCCCGGCAAGCCGTCGAGGAAGCGCTGCCCGAGCTCGCGCTCGTGCGTCACGATCGCGTCCCAGCCGAGCGACTCGATGTACTCGACCGCGGCGACGAAACCCGCGAGAAGCTCATGCTGCAGCGTTCCCGTCTCGTACCCCGGCGCCGGACGCGCCTTGTAGGGCCGCCAGCGCTCCGCGAGTTCCTGGCGGACGAACGCCAGGCCCATGTGCGGCGCGTAGAACTTGTACGGCGAGCAGACGAGCACGTCCGCCTCGACTGCCGTGACGTCGATCGGGCCGTGTGGTCCGTAGTGGACTGCGTCGACCCACGCGAGCGCCCCGGCCTCGTGCGCCAGCGCGCAGATTCGCTCGACGTCCACGATCGTGCCGAGCGCGTTCGAGGCCCAAGGGAAGGCCACGACCCGCGTCCGGTCCGAGACGTGCTCCTCGAGGTCGGACAGGCCGATGTCGGCGAAGCGAACGACGATGCCGAGGTCGTGCTGCAGCTCGAGCCACGGCGAGACGTTCGCGTCGTGGTCGAGCTTCGTCACGACGACCTCGTCACCTGGCTTCAGCTCCCGGCCGAGCGTCCGGGTGAGCATGAAGTTGAGGTTCGTCATGCTTGGCCCGAAGATCGTCTCGCCGGGTACGCAGCCGAGGAAGCGGCCCGCCGCGTCGCGCGCTCGAGCGATCACCTCCTCCGTCCGGCGACTCGTCTCGAACTCGCCGCCGACGTTCGCGTTCTGGTGACGCAGATAGCCGGCGATCGCGTCGATTACCTCGTCCGGCACCTGCGTCCCAGCCGGGCCGTCGAAGAACGCCTCGGGCCGTTGGAGCGCCGAGAAGCGCGAGCGGACCGCCTGGACGTCGAGCGTCGCGACGCTCACAGATCGCGGCCGTTCACGCGCCACTTGTAGGTCGGCGCGGGCTTCAGCGACGCGCCGACGAAGCACCCCCATTCGGCGCTCTCGAGCAGCTTGTGGAGGGTCTCCGGATCAGGTTCCGGATCGAGGTCGACGTCCATCTGGACTTCGAGCTCGGTAAAGGCGTAGCGGTCGTCGTTCTCCCTACGGGTGACCGTGCCGGATGCGTGCGCCGTCGCTTTCGTCTCGATCGTCCGCTGGCGCGCGAAGTACGCGAGGCTGGACACCGAGCAGCGGGCGAGGCCGGCGAGCAGGAGATGCTCGGCCTGGACTCCCTCGCCGAGTGGGACCGGATCGCCGTCGGCCGAAAGAGCCCCGTCCTCGTCGAGGTTGATCCAGTACTCGAAGTGTTTCGCGCGAATCGCCACGTCCGGTGCGCAACCTACTGTCAGTCCGTGCGGTTGCGTGTGCTCAATGAAGCCGAGTGCTATGCCAGGTGCTACGGCGACCATGAGGACAGCGTCAATCTCGTGCGGTTCGAGCCGCGCCGGGCGCAGTACGAGAGCCCCTTGAGCGGCGAGGACATCAGGCGCCTGTTTGAGTTGCGCCTGGATGCCCGCGAACCCGAAGCCGAGCTCGAAGCCGCCTAGCGCCGTCCCGGATGTCCTCGCGCCCGACCTGCAGGTGGTCTTCGTCGGCATCAACCCCGGCCGCTGGTCCGCTGCCGCCGGTGCGCATTTCGCGAACCCGCGAAACGACTTCTGGCGGCTGCTCCACGACGCCGGTTTCACGCCGCGCCTGTACGCGCCGGAAGAGCAGCACGACCTGCCGGCACTCGGGCTCGGGCTGACGAACGCCGCCTACCGGACGACGCCCGGCTCGGGCGACCTGCGCGCCGGTGACTTCGCTGGTTCGGCGGACCGCCTCGAGCAGGTTGCGACCGAGCTGCGACCGCGCTGGCTGGCGTTCGTCGGGAAGGAGGCCTACCGCGGAGCATTCCGCGAGCGGCCCGAGCTCGGCGTCCAGGAGCGGCGCCTGGGCGAAACGCGCCTGTTCGTTCTCCCGTCCTCCTCGCCGGCGAATGCTGCGGTGCCGTACGCGGAGCGGTTGCGCTGGTTCCGGAAGCTTAGGGAGCTGTCGAGTTGAAGATCCGCGACGCGGTCCGGGCGATCGTCCTCGATCCCGACAACCGGACCGTCCTCGTCCACTTCGATTTCGGCCGGCGTGTGGTCTGGGCGACCCCCGGCGGCGGCGTCAATCCGGGCGAGTCGGACGAGCAGGCGCTGCGGCGTGAGCTGGCGGAGGAGGTCGGGCTCGAGGATCCCGCGATCGGGCCTCATGTCTGGGTCCGGGAGCACCTCTTCCAGAATCCCCTCGGCGCCTACGACGGTCAGCGCGAGCGGTACTACCTGGTTCGGGTGGCGCCGTTCGAGATCCGCCCGCACCTCACGCCCGAGCAGCTTCGGTCCGAGTACGTCACCGGTGTCCGCTGGTGGACGATCGGCGAGATCGAGGGCTCAGAGGAGGCGTTCGCGCCTGCGGATCTGGGTGCACGGCTGCGGGCGCTCGTCGACGCCGAGCCCGAGGAGCCGATCGAGGTCGGCGTCTAGCGGCGCTGGGTGACCGCGCGGTTGAAGACGCGGCCGAGGTAGAGCGCGGCGTTGATCACGAACAGCGCGCCGAGGATGGCGCGGATCTGCTGGGCCTTCAGCGGCGTGCGCCTGCTGACCGGCCTCTCGACCTTGTTCGCAAATCGTTCGCGCCAGCCGACCAGTCCGGCCTCGAGCGTCTGAGCCTTCGTCTTCGTCTTGGTGATGGCCATGCGGGACCGTTACCCGGTCCAGCGATTCGTAATCGGTGTACGGCGGTCGCGGCCGAACGCCTTCGGGCGGAGCTTCACGCCGGGCGGCGCCTGCCGGCGCTTGTACTCGGCCCGGTCGATCAGCGCGAGGGCACGGTCGACCGTGCCGCGGTCGAACCCGTCGGACATCAGCTCTTCGCGCGAGCGGTCCTCCTCGACATACGCCTCGAGCACCTTGTCGAGCGCCGGGTAGGGCGGGAGCGAGTCCTCGTCGAGCTGGTTGTCCCGCAGCTCGGCGGATGGCGCGCGGTCGATGATCGTCTGCGGAATCAGCTCCCGACCGACGCGCTCGTTCAGATGGCGTGCGAGGCGGAAGACGTCGGTCTTGTAGACGTCCTTCAGGAGCGCGAACCCGCCGGCCATGTCGCCGTAGAGCGTCGAATAGCCGACGGAGAGTTCCGACTTGTTCCCCGTCGCGACGACGAGCCAGCCGAACTTGTTCGAGAGCGCCATCAGGAGCGTCCCGCGGATCCGCGCCTGCAGGTTCTCCTCGGTGAGATCCGTTTCCCTCCCTTCGAAGGCGTTCGAGAGTCCCCCTTCGAAGCCGTCGAAGATCGAGTCGATCGGGATCTCGCGGAAGCTCGCCTCGAGGTTGCGCGCAACGGCCTCGGCGTCGCGGCGGGTGTCGGGCGAGGAGTATCGGGAGGGCATCGAGACGGCGTGCACGCGCGCGGGCCCGAGTGCCTCGACGGCGAGGGCCAGCGTTAAGGCGGAGTCGATCCCGCCGGAGACGCCGATCACGACGTCGCTGAAGCCGTTCTTCTCGACGTAGTCCCGGAGCCCGAGCTCGAGCGCCAGGCGCATCTGCTCCAGATGGTCGAGCGGTTGCGCGAGCGGGGGGGTGGCTGCGGTCTTCTGCCGCCGCTCCTCGCCGAGGTCGACGACCGGCGGGTCCGGCACTTCCCGTTCGCGCGCCAGCGCGCGGCGGCGAGCATCGACAAGCCGTCGCGCGATCGCCGTCTCCGCGTCGATGTCGACGACGAGCAGCGACTCCTCGAATGACGGCGCCCGGGCGACGACCTCGCCCTCCTCGTCGATCACGAGGCTGTGGCCGTCGAAGATCAGCTCGTCCTGCCCGCCGACCGCGTTCACGAGCACAACCCAGCAAGCGTTGTCGCGGGCACGGGTGATCAGCATCTCCTCGCGCTCCTGGCCCTTGCCGACGTGGAAGGGCGAGGCCGAGATGTTCGCGATCACGTGCGCGCCGGCAAGCGCGAGATCGGTGGCGGGCGGGCCCGGCTGCCAGATGTCCTCGCAGACTGTCGGGCCGATCAGGGCCTCGCCGATCCGGAGCAGAAGGAGGTCGCGGCCCGGCTGGAAGTACCGCACCTCGTCGAAGACGCCGTAGTTCGGGAGGAAGCGCTTCGGGTAGATCGCCTTCACCTCGCCGTCGGCCAGGACGGCGCAGGCGTTGTAGAGGTCGCGGTCGAGCCAGGGGAAGCCCACGAGGGCGGCGATGCCGGTGGCGCGCGCGGCGAGCTCGTCGAGGCTTCGCCGCGCCTGGCGAAGGAACTCGGGGCGGAAGAGAAGGTCCTCGGGTGGGTAGCCGGTGACGGCGAGCTCGGGGAAGAGGACGAGGTCGGCGTTCGCCTCTTTCGCCTCCTGGATTCGGGAGACGATCCGCTCCCGGTTCCCGTCAAGGTCGCCGACGGTGGTGTTGATCTGGGCCAGGGCGAGCCTCATGGTTTTCGCCTCACAGTCGAAAACATAGTCTACCGGCCGTGGACCTGGTCATCGACCGGAAGTTTCGCGGTCCGGCGCAGTCGGCGAACGGCGGCTACACCTGCGGGCTGCTGGCCTCGTTCAGGCACGGCCCGGCCGAGGTGACCCTGCGCCTGCCGCCGCCGCTCGAGCGTCCTCTCGAGGTCGTCACGGACGGAGCGCTGGAGCTACGGGACGGCGATGCGGTCGTGGCGGAGGCGGCTGCGGCGGAGCTCGGGCTCGAGGTGCCGGACCCGATCTCCTTCGAGGAGGCTGGTGCGGCTGCGCTGCCGAACGGCGACACCGAGAGCGTTTTTCCCGAGTGCTTCGTCTGCGGCTGGTCCCGTGACGACGGCCTCCGGATCTACGCCGGGCCGGTTGCAGGGCGGGAGGAGGTCGTGGCTGCGACCTGGACCCCGCGCGAGGAATTCGTCGCGCCGGAGTTCGTCTGGGCGGCGCTCGACTGTCCGGGCGCCTACGCCGTCCAGTCGGGCTGGCGTGGGACCCCGGTCCTCGGCCGGCTGACGGCCCGGGTCGAGCATCTGCCGCACCCTGGCGAGCCGTGCGTCGTGATGGCATGGCCGCTGGGCCACGACGGCCGGAAGCTCTACGCAGGCACCGCCCTCTACGGCCAGGACGGCCGCGTCCTCGGCTCCGCGAAGGCGACCTGGATCATCCCGCGCTAACCGCTGTGGACGAAAAGTTCCACTCTCGAGGCGGGACCTGGTCCCGGGACACGGCCCGGCGAGCCGGTGGCAGGGCCGAGCGAGGCGGAGCTTCGATCCGGGACCTGGTCCCTAGCGCTGCAGCCGGATCGCGTTGAGGTCGTCCGTTTGGATCTCGTCCGCGCGGCGGATCAGGTCCTCGATGTCGTCGTGCTCGGCGTGGAGGTAGCGGCCGCTCAACGCGTCCGCTCGGCCTGAGGCGAGCACGCGGACGAGCTGGGGAGCGAGCTCCGGCGGTGTCCACGGCGCGTCGTCCGGGGCGTCCTTCGTCATGTCCGACTGCACCAAGCCTGGGCTGAAGGGGAACACCCGGATCCCGTACGGGGCGAGCTCGTTCGCCAGCGTCTCGCCGAAGCGGTTCACCGCCGCCTTGCTCGAGCTGTAGGCGGTGCCGGAGGAGCCTGGCAGGTACGCCGCCCCGCTGGAGGTGATCACGATCCGCCCGGACCCGCGCGCGATCATCTTCGGGATCACGGTCCGGCAGCAGAGGAAGACGCCCTTCATGTTCACCTCGTGCGTGTGCCACCAGCGGTCCGGCTCGACCTCCCAGGTCTTCCCGCGCGGGCCGGAGATCCCGGCGTTCGCGACGAGCAGGTCGATCGGCCCGAGCTCGAGCTCGACGCGCGCCACCATCTTCTCGACCGACTCGCGGGAGGAGACGTCGACGACCACGGCGAGGCCCCCGATCTCCTCGGCGACCCGCTCCACCTGATCCTTCGAGCGCGCGGCAACGGCGACCTTCATTCCCCCGTCCGTGAGCTCGCGCGCGATCCGCTCGCCGATCCCACGCCCGCCGCCGGTGACGAGGGCGATGCCTTCGAGCTCAGACGGCATTCGCGATCTCGTCCAGCGCTTCGGGGTTCTCGAGGGAGGAGAGGTCGCCCGGATCCGTCCCGAGCGCCTTTGCCCGCACGGCTCGGCGCATGATCTTCGCGCTCCGCGTCTTCGGCAGCGCGGTCACGAAGACGACCCGGTCGGGCTGGAACGGCTTGCCAAGCTCCTCCGCCACGAGCCCCGAGATCTCGGCCGCCAGCCCGTCGCCGGCGTCCACGCCCGGCGCCGGAATGCAGAACAGCCAAGCCACTTCGCCCTTCACCTCGTGAGGGATTCCCACAGCGGCCGCCTCCAGAACACCCGGATGCGCGACCGCCGCGGACTCGAGCTCGGCCGGCCCGATCCGCTTGCCGGCGATGTTGAGCGTGTCGTCCGAGCGGCCATGGAGGAACCAGTACCCGTCCTCGTCGACGGACGCCCAGTCACCGTGTGTCCAGATCCCCGGGAACCGCCGCCAGTAGGCGTCGAGGTACCGCTCGTCGTCGCGCCAGAACCCGCGCGTCATCGCCGGGAACGGCTTGCGACAGACGAGCTCGCCGACTTCGCCCGTACCGACGAGCGACCGCCCCTCGGCGTCCACCACGTCCATCGCCATCCCGAGCGCCGGCCCGCCCAGAGAGCAGGCCTTGATCGGGATCGACGGTACCGGCGAGAGGAAGCAGGCGCCGATCTCGGTGCCGCCGGAGCAATTGATGATCGGCGCGCGGCCGCCGCCGACCTGCTCGAAGAGCCATATGTAGGGGTCAGGGTTCCACGGCTCACCGGTCGTCACCATCACGCGGAGCGACGACAGATCCGCGGTGGGGTCGCCGTGAGGAATCAGCGCGCGGACGAGCGTGGGCGAGAGCCCGAGGATCGAGACCCTCTGACGTTCGACGAGACTCCAGAGCCGGTCGGGCGGCCAGTCCGGCGCTCCCTCCGCGAAGACGAGCGTCGTGCCCATCGCGCCGCCCCCAACGACCGCCCACGGCCCCATGATCCAGCCCATGTCCGTCGCGAAGTGGAGGACGTCGTCCGGCCCCGCGTCCGCCTGGTAACAGACCTCGCGCGCGATCGAGACGAGGAAGCCGCCCTGGACGTGGACGACGCCCTTCGGTCGGCCGGTCGTGCCGGAGGTGTACGTGAGGAGGTACGGGTGCTCGGAGTCCACGGCCAATGGCTCGAGGTCGCCCGGGGACTCCTCGATCGCGTCCTCCCAGAACACGTCGCGCCCCGGGTGCATCGGCGCGTCGTCGAGCCCGAGCCGCCGCCAGACGATCACGTGCTCGAGCGCCGGCGCGGCGGCCGAGGCCTCGTCGGCGATCTCCTTCATCCGGATCTCCCGTCCGCGACGCAGCGACCCGTCCGCCGTGATCAGCACCTTCGCCTCGGAGTCCTGGAGGCGCGTCGCGACTGCAGGCGCGGCAAACCCCGAGAAGATGGGCACCTGAACGGCGCCGATGTGAGCGCAGGCGTGGGAGGCGATCGCCACCTCCGGCGACATCGGCAGGTAGATGGCGACCCGGTCGCCGGGCTCGACGCCGAGCCGCACCAGTGCCTCGGCCAGACGGGTCACGCCCTCCGAGAGCTGCCGGAAGGTGAAGACCGCCTCCGAGCCGTCCTCGCCCTCCCAGACCGCCGCCTCGGCGTCGGCGCGATCACCGTGCGCCCACCGGTGCACACAGTTCCAGGCGATGTTGAGCTTGCCGCCGACGAACCAACGACACCACTCCGGCCCGCGCGAGCGATCGACGAGCTCCGACCACGGCTGCGCGAACTCGAGGCCCATGTCCTCGATCACCGCAGGCCAGAACCACTCCGGATCGTCCTGCGACCGCGCCAGGAGCTCGCGGTACTCGTCGAGCCCGTGCCGGCGCGCGAGGCGCGTGACGTTCGCCCGCTCGACCACCTCGGGGGTCGGAGTCCAGACGACGTTCGTCAGCGCGAGCCTTCGACGTGGAAGTCCGGCAGCCAGTGCAGCCAGCGCGGGAGGTACCAGTTCCAGTCGCCGAGCAGCTTCATCGCGGCGGGGAGCAGCACCGACCGGATCACGGTGGCGTCGATCAGCAGCGAGACGGCGACGCCGAACCCCATCTGCTGGAACGCGACCAGATCGCCCACGGCGAAGCCGGCGAAGACGGCGATGATGATCAGCGCCGCTCCGGTGATCAGGCGCGATGTCGAGCCGATTCCGTAGGAGACCGCGGCGTCGTTCTCGCCGGTCTGGACGTACCGCTCCCGGATCCGGCTGAGCAGGAACACGTGGTAGTCCATCGAGAGGCCGAACAGCACGGCGAAGAGGAAGAGCGGCACCCACGCCTCGATGAAGTCGACCTGCTGGAAGCCGAAGAGCTCGTTCCCGACCCCCTTCTCGAAGACGAGGATCAGGACGCCGTAGGCGGCGCCGACGGATAGCAGGTTGAGCACGATCGCCTTCGCGGCGACGACGATCGAGCGGAAGGCCACGGTCAGCAGCACGAACGACAGCGTAAGGACGAACGCGATCAGGATCGGGAGCCAGCGGTCGGTCAGCTGGAAATAGTCGACGCTCTCGGCGCTCTCCCCGGTGACGAGGATACGCGCGCCGGGGATCTCGTCCCGCCGCAGGCTCTCGACGCCGTCGAGAGCCGACTGGTCGCGGCTGTCGCCCGCCGGAAGCGCCTCGATCACGGCCAGCTGCTTTTCCGGGTGCCATTCCGTCTCGACCCGCCGCCAGGTGCGGTCCCGGCGCATCGCGCCCTCGAGCCGCTCGATCCCCGACCTCGTCGCCGGCGCGTTCACCGGCCCGTCGATCAGGACCTGCACCGAGTCCGTTGTGCCGGCGCCGAACTCCTGCTCGAGCGCCAGAAAGCCCTGCTTCGAGGCGAAGCGGTCGGGCATCGTGCGGATGCCCG
The DNA here is from genome assembly GCA_036520235.1 of Gaiellaceae bacterium. Classification (GTDB taxonomy): domain Bacteria; phylum Actinomycetota; class Thermoleophilia; order Gaiellales; family Gaiellaceae; genus JACDAN01. The sequence continues at coordinate 3,438 of DATDKA010000178.1, read as the reverse complement.
CCTCGCCCGTGTGGTAGTCGAGCACGGGCAAGGCGAGGAGGATGAGGAGTGCCGTACTCAGCACGAGACTGAGGACCGGCCTCCGCATCACGCTCCGGACGACCCGGCTCCAGAAGGGGCTCTCCGCAGCGGTGCCCTGTTCCGCGCTACGGCCGATCAGCGGTAGTCGGAGCGCGTTCACGCGGTCGCCGAGCAGGCTGAGGATCGCCGGCAGCAGCGTCAGGGCCGCGACCACGGAGACCGCGCCGACGAGGATCGCGCCGGTCGCCAGGCTGCGAAAGATCGTGTTCGGGATCAGGAGCAGGCCGAACATCGCGATCACGAACGCGATCCCGCTGAAGAGCACGGCCCGGGTGGCGGTCGCACCCATCGCCTCGATCGCGTCGAGCTTCTCGCGGCCGTTCGTCCGCTCCTCGCGGAACCGAGAGACGACGAACAAGGCGTAGTCGATCCCGAGCGCGAGGCCCATCCCGCTGATCATGTTGATCGTGAAGACCGAAAGCTCGGTGAAGATGCCGACGACGCCGGTCAGTCCGACGGCGACGAGGATCGCGATCAAGGCGGTTGCGACCGGAACGAGGCCCGCGACGACGGCGCCGAACACGAGCAGGAGCACGATCAGCGCGACGGGCAGCCCGAACTCGAGCTCGCCCTTGCGGAGATCCTCGAGCGAGAGGGCGCTCTGCTCCGTGTCGAACGTCCACTCGCCGGTGGTCAGCACCGTGAAGTCGCGGTCGGTCGACGAGCGCGCCAGGTCGATCACGTTGTCGCCGGCCGAGTCGTCCACGAGCCCCGCCTCGATCACGACGGCCCGTCGCGTCTGCCCCGCCGGCCTATCGGCGACGTAGAGGACGCCCGGCGTGGCCCGCAGCTCATCCTGAACCCCTCGCACCTTGGCAGCGAACTGCTGCGACCGGGAAGAAACCGTGCTCGAGCGGATGATGACGACGTCGGTCGTGAACTCCGGCGTCGCGTTCGGCGGTGGAGGGAGGCGCTCGTCGAGCAGGGCATAGCCTTGCTCCGACTCCGGGTTGTTCAGCTGCTCCGCCTCTCCCGTCAGTGCGTCGCCGAGCAGTAGCACGATCGCCGCGACGGCCAGAACGCAAGTGACCCCCCATACCACGAGGACGTGTCGGGGGTGTCGCGCACAGCCCCGTGCCAGCCGCTCCGTCATTGACGGGAGGGGTTAGTGACCCCTAAGATAGTGCCCACTAACCATGAGGCTCGATTTCATCTCCGAGGAAGCGCGCAAGTGGTGGACGCTCGGTGCTGTCGCCTTCGGCCTCTTCATGATCATGCTCGACAACACGGTGGTCAATGTCGCGCTGCCGTCGATCGCGCGTGACCTCGGCGTCGGCCTGTCGGAGCTCGAGTGGATCGTCACCGGCTACGCGCTGACGTTCGCCTCGCTGATGCTGACCGGCGGCAAGCTCGCCGACCTACTCGGCCGCCGGCTGATCTTCATCGCCGGCCTCGTGATCTTCACGCTTTCGTCACTCGTCTGCGGCCTCGCTACGAGCGGCGAGATGCTGATCGGCGCGCGCGTCGTTCAGGGCGCCGGCGCGGCGTTGATGAACCCGGCCACGCTGTCGATCATCGCCGCGACCTTCCCGCCGCGCCAGCGCGGCACGGCCATCGGCATCTGGGCCGGCACCTCCGCCTTGGCGCTCGCGATCGGCCCGCTCGTCGGCGGCCTCCTCACCCAGCACATCAGTTGGAACTGGATCTTCTTCGTGAACGTCCCGATCGGCGTGCTCGCGATCATCGCCAGCGTCCTGCTGATCCCTGAGTCGCGCGACCAGTCCGCCGAGCAGCGGCTGGATTTACCGGGCCTGCTTACGTCCGGGCTCGGCCTCTTTGCGCTGACCTACGGGCTGATCGAGGCCAACACCTACGGCTGGACGTCCGCTCGGATCCTCGGCTCGTTTGCCGCGTCGATCGTCCTGCTCGTCGCATTCGTGATGCTCGAGCGCCACCAGCGCATCCCGATGCTCGACCTCGCGCTGTTCAAGAACAGCACCTTCGTGGGCGCGAATCTCGCGATCCTCCTCGTTGCGCTGGCGATGTTCGGCGTCTTCTTCTTCATCTCGCTCTACATGCAGGGGATCCTCGGCTACTCCGCTGTCCAGGCCGGCGCTGCGTTCCTGCCGCTGACGTTGCTGATCGTGGTCGTCGCTCCCCTGGCCGGACGAGCATCCGACCGCTTCGGCTCGCGCTGGCTGATCACGACCGGGATGCTGCTCCTCGCCGTTCAGCTCCTCTACTTCTCCAGGCTCGGTGTGGAGGAGACCTACTGGGCGCTTCTGCCCGGGATGTTCCTCGGTGGGTTCGGCATGGCCCTCGTGATGACGCCGAGCGCCGCGGCGGCCGTCCGGGCGCTGCCGGTGGACAAGTCGGGAGTCGGCTCCGCCGTCCTGAACGCGTTCCGCCAGGTCGGCGGCTCCGTCGGGATCGCGTTGATGGGCGCGATCATGGCCAACAAGATCGGCAACTTCCAGGGTCCGTCCGTCTTCCTCCGCAAGCAGCTCTTCGTCGACGGGCTCTCGACGACGCTCGAGGTCGCAGCGCTCATCTGCATCCTCGGCGCCGTGATCGCCTTCGCGCTGATCCGGGCGCACGACACCGGCGAGGCTCCCGAAGGCGTTCCAGAAGCCGTCGGATGAGCGCGACGAGACCGCGACTCACCGCCGAGGAGCGGCGAGCAGCCGTCCTCGACTGTGCGTGCCAGATCTTCTCGAAGGGGAGCTACCGCGGCGCCACCACCGCTGAGATCGCCCGCGCCGCCGGCGTCACCGAGCCGGTGCTCTACCGCCACTTCGCTTCCAAGCGGGAGCTGTACCTCGCATCGCTGTCGGCGGCCTGGGCCGAGTGCCGCGAGATGTGGGAGGCGACGATCGAAGAGGAGACCGACCCGTCGCTCTGGGTGATGGCGATGGGGCGGAGCTACTTTGCCGCGAAGGACAAGCGCGGCCACGTCGCCAACCTTTGGGTGCAGGCTCTCACCGAGGCGAGCGACGACCCGGAGATCCGGCGCTACATCCGCCGCCACATGCGCGAGGTCCACGAGTACGTCGCCGCCGTGATCCGCAAGTCCCAGGAGCTCGGCGGCATCCTTCCCGACCGGGACGCCGACGCGGAAGCCTGGATCTTCATCTCGATCGGCCTTTTGGGAACCGTCAGCAAGCGCCTGGGCGGCGTCGTCGAGGACGACTTCCCGAGAATCTTCGCGTCACGGAGGCACTGGCTAACGGGCTTTTCCGAGTGAAGTAAGTGAAGTAACTCCGCCCCGATTCGAGTGTCCCTCGGACGAGGGATCCCAGCAAACCCACGAAGATCAGCGCGGAAGAACGGGCTTTGCCCGTTCTGACCACCAAGCCGTCGGGCCAAAGAATTGGCCCGAAGTCGCAAGACTTCGGGCCAGAAAAAAGTGAACCCCCG
>DATDKA010000177.1:0-3245 GCA_036520235.1 Gaiellaceae bacterium | reverse complement strand
GGGGTCGGTCTTGTCCCAGCCGGTCGTCTCGCAGTAGTCGCGGACGAACTGCTTGTCGAAGGACGGCTGCGGCTTCCCCGCCTCGTACTCGTCCGCCGGCCAGAACCGCGACGAGTCCGGCGTGAATGCCTCGTCGGCGAGGACGAGTGTCCCGTTCTGGTCGAGGCCGAACTCGAACTTCGTGTCGGCGATGATGATCCCGCGCTGCGCGGCGTAGTCCGACGCAAAGCGATAGAGGGAGAGCGAGGCCGCCTCCACCTCGGCGAAGCGCTCCTCGCCGACGAGCTCCGCCGCCTGTTCGCGGGTGATGTTCTCGTCGTGGCCGGTCGACGCCTTCGTGGCCGGCGTGAAGATCGGCTCCTCGAGTCGGTCGGACTCACGAAGCCGCGCGGCGAGCCGGTGACCGCAGACCTCGCCGGTCGCCCGGTAGTCCTTCCACCCCGACCCGGCGAGGTAGCCGCGCACGACGCACTCGATCGGCAGCATCTCCAAGCGCCGGCACTCGAGCGACCGCGCGTCGCCCCGCACCTCGAGCAGGTGGTTGTCGACGATGTCGCCCGTTCGGGCGAACCAGAACGCGGACAGCCCAGTGAGGACTCGTCCCTTGTCCGGGATCTCCGTGGGCAGCACGACGTCGAAGGTGGAGATGCGGTCGCTGGCGACGAGCAGCAGGCGGTCGTCGTCGAGCGCGTACAGCTCGCGGACCTTGCCGCTGCCGACGTGCGTTGCGGTCTCAGGCATGGACGGGCTCCTCTCGTCGGGTCAGTTCATGTAAGCGGTCGAAGACGACGTCGACGTGTCGCGTGTAGGCGCCGAGGTCGAAGACAGAGTCGAGCGCGGCGGGGTCGAGCAAGGCGGCGACCTCGGCGTCCGCGCGGACGAGCTCGGCGAAGTCCTGTTCCTTCTCCCAGGCGCGCATCGCATGGCGCTGGACGAGCTCGTAGGCCTTCGCGCGCTCGAGCCCGCCTTCGACGAGCGCGAGCAGCAGCCGCTGGCTGAAGAAGAGGCCGTGGCTCGCCTCGAGGTTCCGCCGCATCTGCTCGGGGCGCACGACGAGACCTTCGACCAGCCAGCTGAACCGGTCGAGCATGTAGTCGAGCGCGAGAAAGGCGTCCGGGATCACGACGCGCTCGGCGGACGAGTGCGAGATGTCCCGCTCGTGCCAGAGCGCGACGTTCTCCATTCCGACCACCGCGGCGCCGCGAACGACCCGCGCGAGGCCGCAGATCCGCTCGGCCACGACGGGGTTCCGTTTGTGCGGCATGGCCGACGATCCCTTCTGGCCCTTGCCGAACGGCTCTTCCACCTCGCGGACCTCCGTCCGCGCAAGGTGCCGGATTTCGAGCGCGAACTTCTCGAGCGACGCCGCCGTCACGGCGAGCGTCGCGAGCAGCTCGGCGTGGCGGTCGCGCTGGATGATCTGCGTGGACGCCGCGGCCGGCTCCAGGCCCAGTCGCTCGCAGGCGATCCGCTCCACCTCGGGGTCGGTCGCGGAGTAGGTGCCGACAGCCCCGGAGAGCTTCCCGACCCGCATGCCCTCGAGCGCCGTCCGCAGGCGCGTCCGCGCGCGGTCGAGCTCGAACGCCCAGACGGCGAGCTTGAGCCCAAAGGTTGTCGGCTCGGCATGCACCCCGTGCGTTCGCCCGATCGTCACCGTCTCTCGATGCTCCTCCGCCCGTGTGACGACCGCGTCGAGGGCCCCGTCGATCCCGCGGAGCAGGAGCTCGCCCGCCTCGCGGATCTGCAGCGAGAGCGCGGTGTCGAGGACGTCCGACGAAGTGAGGCCGTAGTGGAACCAGCGCCCGACGGGCCCGAGCTGCTCACCGACCGCGTCGACGAAGGCCGCGACGTCGTGCTGCGTGCGCCGCTCGATTTCCGCCACCTGCTCGGGCGACGGGGCCGCCGCCCGAGCACGGATCTCCGCTGCCGCCTCCGGCGGGACGACGCCGACTGCCGCCCAGCCGTCGAGCGCCGCGAGCTCCACTTCGAGCCAGCGCTCGAGCTTCGCCTCGTCCGACCAGATCCGCGCCATCTCCGGCCGGGAGTACCGCGCGATCACGACTCCCCCAGCGCCAGGATGCGGGCGGCCAGCACCGCAGCGTTCCGCGAGCCGTCGATCGACACGCAGGCCACCGGCACGCCGGGCGGCATCTGCACGATCGAGAGCAGGGCATCGAGGCCGTCCGCGACGCTCTTGCTCGACCGCAGCGGGACGCCGATCACCGGCAGCTGCGAATACGCCGCCACGACGCCAGGGAGCGCGGCGGCCATCCCCGCGCCGGCGATCAGCACGCGAATCCCCCGCTCGGCCGCCGACTTCGCGTACTCCGCGACACCGTCCGGGTTGCGGTGCGCGGAGAGGACGTTGAACTCGTGCGTGATGCGGCGCTCGTCCAGCTCCTTCAGCGCCGGCTGCATCGCTTCGCGATCGGACTCCGACCCGACCAGGATCCCGACGAGCGGCGACTCACCCGGCAACGGACATCGCCCTCTCGGCCACGTCGCGCCGGTACTGCATCCCGTCGAACGAGATCAGCTCGCACGCGGCGTACGCCTTCCGTCGCGCCACTTCGACGGAGTCCGCCCGCGCGGTGACGTTCAGCACCCGCCCGCCGTTCGTCACCAGCTGCTCGCCGCGCATCGCCGTGCCGGCATGAAACACGATCGCCCCTTCCGCCCCGGCGGCCTGGACGCCGCTGATCGGCGTGCCGCTGTCGGATCGTTCCGGATAGCCGCGTCCCGCGATCACGACGGTGACGGCGGCTCCGTCCTCGGCCTCGACGCTCGCGCCGGAAAGGTCGCCCTGCGCCGCCGCGACGAGCGCGTCCAGCAGGTCACCTCTGACGCGAGGCAGGATCGACTGCGTCTCGGGGTCGCCGAAGCGGCAGTTGAACTCGAGCACCTTCGGCCCGGCGTCCGTCAGCATCAGCCCCGCGTAGAGCAGGCCGACGAAGGGCGCACCCCGTGCCGCCAGCTCGGCCAGCACCGGCCGGTGAACGGTCTCGAGCAGCTCCGCGACCTCGGCGGCCCCGATCTCGGGAACCGGCGAGTACGAGCCCATCCCGCCGGTATTCGGCCCGCTGTCGCCGTCGCCCATCCGCTTGTAGTCGCGCGCCGGAGCGAGCGCGACCGCGTTGCGGCCGTCCGCCAGCGCGAAGAGTGAGAGCTCCTCGCCCTCGAGGAGCGCCTCGATCACGAGCGGCTGGTCGAGCCGGGCGGCCTCGCGGAGCGCGTCGTCGAGCGCC
>DATDKA010000176.1:0-2409 GCA_036520235.1 Gaiellaceae bacterium | reverse complement strand
CCGCGCTCCTGCTCCTGCGCCATCCAGTCCATCGTCGCGGCGCCCTCGTGGACCTCGCCCATCTTGTGGGTGCGGCCGGTGTAGTAGAGGATCCGCTCGGTCGTCGTCGTCTTGCCCGCGTCGATGTGGGCCATGATCCCGATGTTCCGGACCTTCTCGAGCGTTGCTGGAGCCTTGGTGGCCTGGGTCGCCATCGTTACCACCTGTAGTGCGCGAAGGCCTTGTTGGCCTGCGCCATCCGGTAGAGGTCGTCCTTGCGCTTGAAGGCGCCGCCCTGCTGCTCGAGCGCGTCGAGGAGCTCGCCGGCCAGCTTCGCCGCCATCCCCTTCTCCCTGCGGTCGCGCGAGAACGTCACGATCCAGCGGATCGCGAGCGTGCGGGCGCGACGGGCGGGCACCTCCACCGGCACCTGGTAGTTGGCGCCGCCGACGCGACGAGATCTCGTCTCGAGCACGGGCGTGACCGACTTGACGGCAGCCTCGAGCACCTCGACCGGCGTCTTGCCCGAGCGCTCTGCAGCGATTGCGAGCGCGTCGTAGACGATCTTCTCGGCAGTGCTCTTCTTCCCGTTCTGCATCACTCGGTTCATGAGCTGACTGACCAGCTTGGAGCTGTGCACCGGGTCTGGCGCGATCTCCCGCGGCTGAATCTCGGCACGGCGCGGCATCAGCTACCCCGCTTGGCGCCGTACTTGGAGCGAGCCTGCTTCCGGTCCGAGACGCCGGAGGTGTCGAGAGCGGACCGGATCACCTTGTAGCGGATGCCCGGGAGGTCCCGGACGCGGCCGCCGCGGATCAACACGACCGAGTGCTCCTGAAGGTTGTGCCCCTCGCCCGGGATGTAGGTCGTGACCTCCATCCCATTCGTCAGCCGGACGCGGGCGACCTTGCGCAGAGCCGAGTTCGGCTTCTTGGGCGTGGTCGTGTACACGCGCGTGCAAACGCCCCGCTTCTGCGGTGCGCCGCGCAGGGCAGGGGTCTTCGTCCTGCTCTTGGGCTTGACCCGGCCCTTGCGCACAAGCTGATTGACGGTCGGCATTTGCTCCTTCGAGGTGGTCGTGACAGCACGAAAGTCGGCGGGGGACGATGCCCCTGCCAATCGGCCGCGGAATGGTAGCAAAGCCCTTTGGCTCCTGGGCTTCGCGCATTTGCGGGACTGGGCCGTCTCGCCGGCGCGCCCGTAGCCAGATCACCGAAACGCAATTACAGTGAGCGTGGGCCCGTTCAGGCTTGTGCGGCGGCCTGAGGAGAGGGATGGGAAGAGCGAACGAGACGGAGGGAGGGGCACCTAGGTGAGCGATGCCCTGGCTTGGTCGATCTTCGCCGCCGGCGCCGTCCTGCTCGCGCTCTTCTTCCTGCTCATGATTCTCCGTGAGCGCCGCGCCGCGGATCGGCGGTTCGAGGCGGTCGTCAACGAGCTCACGACGCGTATGGACGGGGTGGTGCGGGAGCTCCACGCAGCCGTCGAGCGGAGCGACGACGGCGAGCAGCGCGCGCGGATCCTCGGCGAGCTGGCAGGGACGATCGACCTGGACGAAGTGCTCGCGCGGGTGCTGGAGGCCGCGGGCGCGATGCCGGGCGTCGACGCCGCGATGGTGACGGTCACGAGCAGCCCCGGCGAGAAGCCGATCGTCGCGACCGTGGGGCTCTCCTCGGAAGAGGCCGAGATGCAGGCCGTCGCGGCTCCGCCCGCTGCGGGCGGCTCCCGGCCGATGACGATCTCTTACGAGTATCCCGACGGCTCGGAGGCGGCCGGCGGCGCCGACCAGATCGACCACGGCGTCGCGGCGCCGATCCCGGGCGAGAGCGGGCCGATCGGCTATCTCACCTGCTTCAACCGCTCCTCCGACCATTCGTTCAGCGACGGCGACCGCCGGTCGCTCGAGGAGCTGGCGGACCGCGCCGGACCCGCGATCGAGAACGCGCACCGTTTCCGCGAGGCGCGGCAGCTCGCCGATCTCGACGCGCTGACCGGTCTCCACAACCGCCGGTACTTCCACGAGACGCTCAAGCGTGAGGTGGCGCGCGCTCACCGCTACGGCCGGCGACTCGCGCTCGTGGTCTTCGACCTCGACGACTTCAAGGCGATCAACGACCGCATCGGGCATCTCGCCGGCGACGGCGTGCTCGCCGAGGCCGCCGACCGCATCCGTGAGGTCGTCCGCTCGGCCGACATCGAGTGCCGGGTCGGCGGCGACGAGTTCGCGGTCATCCTTCCGGAGTCGACGCTCGCGGATGCCGACCAACTCTACGGCCGGCTCCAGAAGGCCGTCTCCGCCCGGCCGGTCGGCGAGGCCGGCCCGCTCACGATCTCGGCCGGTGTCGCCGAGCTCCAACCCGACGACGACGCGATCGCCTTCTTCCAGCGGGCAGACCACGCCCTCTACGGCGCCAAGGAAGCCGGCAAGGG
>DATDKA010000175.1:0-11066 GCA_036520235.1 Gaiellaceae bacterium | reverse complement strand
AACGAGCAGCTCCACCGGCAGTTGCACGAGGCGCTCGGGACGACGCCGCCCGAGTACGTCCACCACGGCCTGATCCTCGGGGAGGACGGGAAGAAGCTCTCGAAGCGCGAGGCCGGCTCCACCGTCGCCTCGCTCCGTGAGCTCGGCATCCCCGCCGAGGCCGTTCGCGCCTACCTCGAGGAGCTCGGGATCCCGCGCCACGACGTCCACTACGACCTGCCCCGCATCCGGCGCCTGGCCGTCGAGACAATCCAAGGCCTCCCCGACGACGAGCTGGCTGCGCGGGCGGGAATTCCCCTCGCGGCGGTGCCGGCGGCTCGCGGCGCGCGCGACCTCCGCGAAGCAGCGGACTACGCCGCCCAGGTCGTGGAGGCCCCAGATCCCGGGCCGACCGAGTCGCCCGAGACGTTGGAGCGGTTCAGGGAGCTCTCGGGCGAGGAGCCGCGAACCGTCGTCCGCGAGCTGAAGGCCGTCGGCGGCGACCTCCGCGCGTTGCGCCTCGCGTTGACCGGGCGCGACCGCGGCCCGGAGCTAGCGGCGATACTGGCCGCGCTGCCCCAGGAGGAAGCGCTTCGCCGTGTCGATCAGGCTCTACAACACACTCGGTCGTAGGCTCGAGGAGCTCCCGCCGCCGCCTGGGCGGGTGCGGATGTACATCTGCGGCCCGACGGTCTACGCGCGGGCGCACGTCGGGAACGCGCGCCCCTTCGTTCTCGGGATGTGGCTGCGCAGCTGGCTGCGGGAGCGCGACTACGACGTGACGTTCGTCCACAACATCACGGACGTGAACGACAAGATCTACGAGGCCGCGCCGGGCGCGAGCGCGCAGCGCGCGGCGGAGGCCACGGAGTGGTACCTCCAGGACACCGCAGACCTCGGCCTCGGCATGCCGGACTACCTCCCTAGGGCGACCGAAGTGATCCCGCAGATCGTCCGGTTCATCGAGGGGCTGATCGAACGGGGGTACGCCTACGAGGCAGGCGGTGACGTCTACTTCCGGGTCGAAAAGGACCCGGAATACGGGCGCCTGTCTGGCCAGCGGCCCGACCAGGTCGAGCAGGGCGAGGAGGCGAGCGAGCTCAAGGACGATCCGCGCGACTTCGCGCTCTGGAAGGCCAACAAGCCCGACGAAGACACCTGGTGGGACTCGCCCTGGGGCCGCGGACGCCCCGGCTGGCACATCGAGTGCTCCGTGATGGCGGAGGAGCTCCTCGGGCCCGTCTTCGAGATCCACGGCGGCGGCCTCGACCTCGTCTTCCCGCACCACGAGAACGAGCTCGCGCAGTCGCGCGCAATGGGCCACAAGTTCGCGAAGCTCTGGGCCCACAATGGGATGCTCGAGTTCACGGGCGACAAGATGTCGAAGTCGGTCGGGAACGTCGTCACGCTCCGCGAGGGGATCGACGCGTGGGGGGCGGAGACGCTGCTGATGCTCTTCCTCGGCGCGCACTGGCGCAAGCCGATGGACTTCTCCGAGGAGACGCTCGAACAGGCGGCGGCGCGGGCGGCCGGCTTCCGCGAGGTGTTCCGGAATCCCTCGGAGCCGGCGCCGGAGGGCGCTTGGGAGCGGTTCGCGGCCGAGCTCGACGACGACTTCAACACGCCGGGTGCGCTCGCCGAGCTCCACGAGTGGCGTGACCACGAGCTCCTGCTCTCCGCGCTGGACCTGTTCGGGCTGGCCGGGCTCGGGCAGAGTCAGGAGGCGCCGCTGGAGGTGGCCGAGCTCGCCGAGCGGCGCCGGCAGGCCCGCGCCGAGCGCGATTTCGGCGAGGCCGACCGTCTGCGGGAGGCGATCGACGCGGCCGGCTGGGAGGTCCGCGACGTCGCGGACGGGTTCCAGCTCGTTCCGAAGTGACGACCGACCACGTGTACGGGCGGAATGCCGTCCGCGAGGCGCTCCGGGGGCCGAGGGACGTGCTCGAGCTCTGGGCGACCGAGCGGGCGGTCTCCGCGGAGCCGTGGCTCCGAAACGGCGAAGGTCCGCGGGTGCACGTGAAGCCGGAGCGTGCGCTGACCGAGGAGGTCGGGACTCGCGACCACCAAGGAGTGATCGCCCGGGTCGCGCCGTACCGCTACGCCGACGCCTACGAGCTCGCGCAGACCGGACTCCCGTTGCTCGTCTGCCTCGACCAGGTCACGGATCCGCACAACCTGGGCGCAGTGGCGCGGAGCGCCGAAGGCGCGGGCGCGACGGGCGTCGTCGTACCCGCGCACGGCTCGGTGCGGGTCACGCCGGCCGTCGCACGTGCCTCGGCGGGTGCAGTCGAGCACCTGCCGATCGCGGTCGTCCCGAACCTGGCGCGGTACCTGAACGACGTGAAGGGGTCCGATCTATGGGTCTGGGGCGCAGACTCGGAGGGCGGAGAATCGCTGTGGGAGGCGGACCTCGAGGGTGGCCTCGCCTTCGTGCTCGGCGCGGAGGGTCGAGGTCTGCGCCCGCTCGTCCGGCGGGCCTGTGACGGCATCGTCGCGATCCCACTCGCCGGCCGGATCGAGTCGCTGAACGTCAGCGTCGCGTCGGCGCTGCTCGTGTACGAGGCGCGGCGGCGTCGCGGTGGCTGACGCGACCCTGTACCTGTTCGACGGCTACAACCTTCTACGCGCGGCGGGCCTCGACGACCGGCGGGAGCTGATCGATGCGCTCGCCAGCTTCGTCGCGCTCAGTGGCGCGCGCGGCGTCGTGGTCTTCGACGGCGTGGGGGAGGAGGAGCGCCACGGGGCGCTCGAAGTCCGATTCGCGGCGCACGCGGACGCTCTACTCGAGCGCCTCGCGGCGGAGCATCGCAACCGGGAGCAGGTCTGCCTCGTCTCGTCCGATGCAGCCGTCCGGGGCACCTCCGGACAGGAGGTCGCGAAGGTCAGCTCACGGGAGTTCGCGTCGACGCTAGAGGAGGTGGCGCATCGCGAGGATCGGCCGAGCAGGGTCGTCGACCGCGTCGACGAAGAGACCAGAGCGCGCCTGGAGCAGCTCCGCCGTGGTCAGAGCGCAGAAGGACCACCGCAACGGACCGATTGAGAGGGTCCACTGCAAACCCTTGTAATGTTGCAGTAACAGTGCTACTTTCCTGTTCAAGTTGAGCTTGAGGCTGGTTCGGGCGATCACCCGGGCCAGCTCGAAAACGGGAATGGCCGCCAGACCTGCCACGAGGATGACCCCGGCCCAGAGGGCCGAGCGGGAGCTTGAGGACCTGCAGCTCGTGATCAAGGCCCGGAACGGCGACGGCGGGGCCATGGACACGCTGATCCGCCGCTACACCGGGTTCGTCCGCCTGAAGGCGAGCTCGTACTTCCTCGCCGGCGGCGACTCCGAGGATCTGATCCAGGAGGGCCTGATCGGCCTCTACAAAGCCGTCCGCGACTTCCGCTCCGACAAGGAGACCTCGTTCCGGAGCTTCGCCGAGCTGTGCATCACGCGGCAGATCATCACGGCGATCAAAACGGCGACGAGGTTCAAGCACGCACCGCTCAACACCTACGTCTCCTTCAGCCAGACGCCGGCCGGACAGGACTCCGAGGGTGACTGTACGCTCGGAGACGCCCTGCCTGGACCGGGGGTGGACGAGCCGTCGGTCGTCGTGATCTCGACGGAGGAGCTCCAGAGCCTCGTCTTCTGCCTCGGAACGGGCCTGTCGGGCCTGGAGTCGGATGCGCTACGGCTCTACCTCGAGGGCTCGTCCTACGAGGAGATGGCCGAGCGGCTCGAGGTCGACACGAAGACGATCGACAACGCGCTCCAGCGGGTCAAGCGCAAGATCCTGCAGCACCAGGCCGCGCGCCAGGTCCTGCAGTAGTCAGAGCTCGAGCGCCGCGGCGACGGGATCGCCGCCGAGCGACTCGATCTCGGTCACGTCGTTCGCGCCGGAGCCGGCGACCGCAACGCGAGTCTTGCGTCCGAGCGCCTTCAGCGGCTCGAGGAGCGGCGTCAGCCGGCGCTTCGTGGTCGCGCTGACTACAACGAGGTCCGGCGTCAGGCGACTCGTGGCCTCGACCAGGCTGTCGACTGGGGTATCCGGGCCGAGATAGGTGATCCGCCAGCCGCGTCGGCCGAGCGTGAGGCCGAAGGCGATCAGGCCGAGGTCGTGGAGCTCGCCCGGCGCGCAGGCGAGGATGGCACGCGGTCCCTCGCCGGCGTCCCAGCCGCGACCGAGGCCGAGCAGTCGCCCGCGGATCAGGTTGCTCGCGAAATGTTCTTGCGCCACGGTGGCCTCGCCCGTCGACCACCGCTCACCCAGCTCGACGAGGTACGGGAGGATCGCACCGGCGAGCACGGTCTCGACGGTGAAGCCACCGAGGAGCTCGTCCAGTACGGCCTGTGCGCCCCGCTCGTCGAAGTCGTCGAGGGAGGACCGCAGGCGCGCGGCGAGGGCTTGAAGCTCAGGGTGCGCCTCCACTGGGCCTCGTTCGGCCGTGTCTCCCGCGACCACGGCGAGGCGGGCCGCCTCTGCTGCCGCCAACCCACGGCGGAGATGCTGGCGCATCAGCCCGACCCTTCGCTCGTCGGCGCCGGAGTAGAGGCGAAAGCCGCCCTCGGACCGCTCGGGGCGGAGCAGCCCGTAACGCCGTTCCCAGGCGCGAAGGAGCTCCGGCGCGACGCCTGTGCGCCGACTCAGCTCGCCGATCCGAAGCTGTCCCTCACTGCTCATTGGCTCATTGTACGAAATTTGTACAGAGCCTTGACAACCCTACGACGACTCTGTACCTTCCCTGGACAGAAGTAGGACAGGGAAGGAGGAACACCGTGAAGGCACTCGACTTCACAACGCTCGGATTGCTGATCGTCGGAGGGCTCAACTGGGGGCTCGTCGCGATCGCCGAGTTCGACCTCGTCGCGGAGATCGTCGGCGAGGAGTTCGGCACCACCAACGCAGTCAGCCGAATCATCTACGGCCTGGTCGGCCTCTCGGCCGTCTACCAGGCGATCAGGCTCCCCGCGTTCGCCGCGCGCGAGCGGCGGGACCCGCGGGCGGTGACGGCATGACGGGGCGGAGACTGGCAGCGTCCGTCGCCGCTGTATTGGTCACGGCGGTGACTGTGGGCGGGGCGGCCGCCTCGCCGGGCTCGAGCACCGCGAGCGACAAGAACATCGTGCAGACGGCTAACGAGGCCGGCCAGTTCAAGACCCTCGTCGCGCTGGTCAAGCGGGCCGGCCTCGCCGGCGCCCTCACCGGCTCGACAAACGTGACGGTCTTCGCGCCGACCGACAAGGCGTTCGCGAAGGTCCCGCCGGCCACCCTTCGCAAGCTCCAGCGCAACCGCGCTCTGCTGCGGTCGGTGCTCCTGTACCACGTCGCGAAGGGGAACGTGAAAGCGGCACAGGTCGTGAAGCTCCGAACCGTCAAGACCCTGAACGGCGCCACGGTGCGTGTCGGCGTGAAGGGCAACCGGGTCTACCTGAACCGGAAGGTTCGGGTCGTCAAGACGGACATCGAGGCGTCGAACGGCACGATCCACGTGATCGACGGCGTCCTGATCCCGCCGACGAGCTAGCAATCCTGCTCCGGCGCTCCGCCTACCATGTGCGGAGCGCCGGAGTAGCTCAGTTGGTAGAGCGCCGCTCTTGTAAAGCGGTGGTCGTCGGTTCGAGTCCGACCTCCGGCTTCAGCAGGGGAGCGCGAGCAGCACGTACGCGTCCACGGCATCGTCCTTGCCCTTGACCCGCAGGCCGGCGCGCTGCTCGACGATCGAGCCGTTGGGCAGCTGGTCGTACGTCTCGGCGCCGATCAACACGCCGCCGGCCGGCGCGAGCGCCTCGAGGCGCGAGCCCGTGTTGACGGTGTCGCCGACCAGCGGGTATGCGACGAGGCCGTCTCCGCCGATCTCGCGAAGCACGGCGTCGCCGCTGTTCACCCCGACTCTCATCCGCGGCCACCCAGGATGCTCCAACACGAGGTGTGCGACCTCTCGCTGCAGCGCCAGCGCGGCGCGCGAGGCGCGCACGGCATGGTCCGGCTGGTCGCCGCGGCTGTTGAAGACCGCGACGATGCCGTCGCCGATGAACTTCTCCAGCTCGCCGCCGAACTCGCGGGAGATCAGGGGCGCCGCGACGCGCCAGTAGGAGTCGAGCACCTCCGCCGCTTCCGAGGGCGAGGAGCGCTCGGAGAAGCCCGTGAAGCCGACGAGGTCGCCGAAGAGGATGCTGATGTTCTGCCGGCGCTCGCGGGTCGTCGACAGGTAGAGCCGCCGGAACCGCTCGTCGCGCCACTCGCGTCGGGCGGCGAGCCCGATCAAGAGGTACGCCGTGACGATCAGTCCGTGCCACTCCCACCAGCTCGCGTGCCACTTGCGCTCACCCGTGAGCGCGACGCCGACGAGCGCCTCTGAGAGCAGCACGAAGCACGCGATCACCGACGCCTGAAGCAGGTTCGGGCGGTGCCGGAAGATCTGCCAGTAGCGGGCAGCGCTGGCGGCATAGACGAACGTGCCGACTGCGGCCATCGACGCGATCAGCACGCCGCGCGCAGCCTCGCTCTCCGGCCCGTGCAGGGGCGGGAGCTTCGTGAGCGTCCAGACCGACCAGAGGCCGATCGTGAGGAGGACGCCGCCGCGCAGCAGTTGCCGCCGGCGGATCAGCAACGGCGCGATTTCCGGCCGGACGTCGACGAACGCCGATGCCGCCGCGAAGAACGAGCTCACGAGCAGCCCGACGGTGATCGCGACCTGGAAGCCCGCGTACTCGCCCGAGAAGAGGATGCCGGGCGTTCCGAGCGCGTGTAGGCCCATGAACCCGCCCGTGGCCATGAACGCGAGTGAGAGCAGGAGCACCCGGGCGTCGCCGCGCCGGTTCGCGGCCTCACCGGCGGCGTACCCGAGGACGAAGGCGACGGAGCCCGTGATGCCGAAGACGACGAAGTGAACCTGGTAGTTCTCCAGGTGCGGATCCAGGCGGGAGCGGAGCAGCAGCGAGGCGAGGCCGACGAGCGGCAGCGCCGCCGCCACGACCGAAACGACGAGCGCAACGGCACGGCCCCGTCCGTGGAAGAGCGCCAGCGGGCGACGTCGGAGCCTGTGCGTTTCTTCGAGCTGCTGAGTGTCCGGGACCGAGGCCATTCGGAACCCAACGTCCCGCAGGTGTCCCGTTATTCCCCGAAATACTTCAGTTCCAGCGCATGCCGGCGAGCTGGTCGAGCTTGATGTTGCCGCCGCTCAGGACGCAGACCACCTTGGTGCCGGGATCGGCGTCAACCAGGCCCTTGAGCAGTGCCGCCACAGGCGCGGCGGCCGCGCCCTCGACGACGATCTTTGTCCTGGAGAGCGTCCAGAGCAGGGCGTCGAAGATCTGCTCGTCGGGGAGCGCGACGATCTCGTCGACGTTCCGGCGAACGATCTCCAGCGTCTTCTCGCCGACGCGCTTGACCGTCAGCCCGTCGATCGCGCAGTCGACCTCGTCGAGCTGCACTCGCTGACCCGCTTCGACGCTGCGCTTCATCGCGGGCGCGCCGGACGATTCGACTCCGATCACGCGGACCTTCGGGTTGAGCGCCTTCAGGGCCGTCGAGACCCCCGAGATGAGCCCGCCGCCGCCGATCGGCACGACCACTGCGTCGACCGCCGGGAGGTCGTCGTAGATCTCTAGGCCGAGCGTTCCCTGCCCGGTGATCAGGTCGAGGTCGTCGAACGGATGGACGTAGGTCAGCCCCTGCTCCTCGACCAGCTCGAGCGCCTTCTCGTTCGCCTCGTCCCAGATCGATCCGTGCAGCACGACCTCGGCGCCGTAGGCGCGCGTCGCCTCGACCTTCGAAGGAGTCGCGTTCTCCGCCATCACCACTACCGCCCTGATCCCGTGGAGCGCGGCGGCGAGGGCCACCCCCTGCGCGTGGTTGCCCGCCGAGGAGCAGATCACGCCGGCCTCCTTCTCGGCCTCGTCGAGATGGGCGAACTTGTTCAGCGGCCCGCGGATCTTGTACGAGCCAGTCTTCTGGAACGACTCCGCCTTGAGGAGGACGTCGAAGCCGGTGGCCTCGCTCAGCGAACGCGAGCCGACGAGCGGCGTGTGGTGCGCGTGCTCCTTGACGTGCTCGTGGGCCTGCCTGAACGCGTCGAGTGAGATGTCGGTGATGATCATTCGTACCTTCCTTCCAGCGCTCGCTCGAGGTCTCCCCAGATCGCCTCGACGTCCTCGAGGCCGACGCTGAGCCGCACGAGGTTGCCGGGCACGCGGTCGCCTTCCCAGCGCGCTCGCGTCTCCAACACCGAGTCCGCGCCTCCCAGCGAGGTCGCATTCTTGATCAGTCGCGTGGACGTCTCGACCCGTCGTGCGGCCTCCGCGCCGCCCGTGACGTCGAACGACATGAGACCGCCGAAACCCGGATACCGGACGCGCTCGACGGCGGGATGCTCCTCCAGCCGCCGCGCGAGGTCGGTGGCCGTCTCAGTGTGGCGGGCCATGCGCACCGACAGCGTCTTCAGGCTGCGGCTCAGCAGCCACGCGGCGTCCGGGGCCGCGACGATGCCGCTGCGCGAGCGGAACTCGAGCAGCCGGTCGTAGTCGGGGCGTTGCTTCGCGATCAACGCTCCCAGCAGGACGTCATGGTGGCCGCCGAGGAACTTCGTCGCGCTGTGCAGAACGAAGTCCGCGCCGCGCTCGATGGGGCGGAGGTAGACAGGGGTCGCGGCCGTGGAGTCGCAGACGAGCGGCGCCGGGTGCGCCGCGGCGGCCTCGAAGTCCGGCATCGACAGCAGCGGGTTGGACGGCGCCTCGATCCACACCAGGTCGGCGTTGTCGGGCGGTGGGCCGGTCTGGTCGAACTCGACGAGCCGAATTCCCCAGCGCTCGAGGGCGCGCACGAGCGTCGGCGTGCCGTAGTACGCGCCGTCGGCGAGCGCGATCGTCTTCCCGGGCTCGAGCAGCGTGAGGAGCAGCGAGGTCGTCGCCGCGGATCCGGAGGGGTACAGGAGCGCCAGGCCACCCTCGAGCTCGCCGAGTGTCCGCTCCGCCGCTACGCCGGCCGGGTGTGCGTAGCGCTGGTAGTAGAACTCCCCGGGCTCAGCGTCCTCGTACGGCCAGATCGTCGAGCGGTCGAGCATCTGCCGCGATGCTAGTTAGGCTCAGGGCGTGGCAGCGACGGACGACCGCACCGAGTCGACGAGAGACAAGCTCGACCTCCTGAACCGCCTGCGCGAGGAGGCGCTCAACCCGGCCGGTGAGAAGGCCGTCGAGCGGCAGCGCTCACAAGGAAAGCTGCTCGCGCACGAGCGGATCGAGAAGCTGCTGGACGCCGGCTCGTTCGTCGAGCTCGACCGCTTCGTGCGGCACCGGAACCCGTACTTCGGGATGATGGAGCGCAGGCCCTACGGCGACGCGGTCGTCACGGGGTACGGGACGATCTTCGGCCGCAAGGTCTTCGTCTTCTCTCAGGACTTCACCATCTTCGGCGGCAGCCTCTCCGAGTCGTTCGCCGAGAAGATCTGCAAGGTCATGGACCTCGCGCTCAAATTCGGGTGCCCGCTGATCGGGATCAACGACTCGGGCGGGGCGCGGATCCAAGAAGGCGTCGTCTCCCTCGCCGGCTACGCGGAGATCTTCTGGCGGAACGTCCAGGCGTCCGGCGTGATCCCGCAGATCAGCCTCGTGATGGGCCCGACTGCCGGCGGCGCCGTCTACTCGCCCGCGATGACCGACTTCATCTTCATGGTCGAGGACAGCTCGTACATGTTCATCACCGGCCCCGACGTGGTGAAGACCGTGACCGGGGAGGAGGTGACCTTCGAGGAGCTCGGCGGCGCCGCGACCCACGGGTCGAAGTCGGGCGTGGCGCACTTCACCGCGCCGGACGAGGAGACCTGCCTCGAAGACGCGCGCTACCTGCTCTCGTTCCTGCCGCAGAACAACGTCGACCCGACGCCCTACTTCCCGCCGACGGACGCGCCCGACCGGGAGGACACCGAGCTCGACACGCTCATCCCCGACGAGCCCACCAAGCCCTACGACATGAAGGACGTGATCCGGCGCGTCGTCGACGAGGGCGAGTTCTTCGAGGTGCACCAGCACTACGCCGAGAACATCGTCTGCGGCTTCGCCCGGCTCGGCGGCCACTCCATCGGCGTGGTCGGGAACCAGCCGCAGTCGCTCGCCGGGGTCCTGGACATCGAGTCGTCGTCGAAGGCAGCGCGGTTCGTGCGCACCTGCGATGCGTTCAACATCCCGCTCGTCACGTTCGTCGACGTGCCGGGCTTCCTGCCGGGAACCGAGCAGGAGTGGCACGGGATCATCCGCCACGGCGCGAAGCTCCTCTACGCCTACTGCGAGGCGACCGTCCCGAAGCTGACGGTGATCACGCGCAAGGCCTACGGCGGCGCCTACGACGTCATGAGCTCGAAGCACATCCGGGCGGACTTCAACTTCGCCTGGCCCACGGCTGAGGTGGCCGTGATGGGGCCCGAAGGAGCGGTGAACATCGTCTTCCGCAAGGAGCTCGAGGAGGCGGACGACCCGGACGCCCGCCGCCAGGCGCTGATCGCCGACTACCGCGAGCAGTTCGCGAACCCATACGTCGCGGCGGAACGTGGTTACGTCGACGACGTGATCGAGCCGCGGCGGACGAGGCCGGTGCTCGTCGACGCGCTC
The DNA here is from genome assembly GCA_036520235.1 of Gaiellaceae bacterium. Classification (GTDB taxonomy): domain Bacteria; phylum Actinomycetota; class Thermoleophilia; order Gaiellales; family Gaiellaceae; genus JACDAN01. The sequence goes on along the minus strand of DATDKA010000175.1, from coordinate 502 downwards.
GAGACGGCGCTCACGAAGCGCGAGCCGCGCCCGCGCCGCAAGCACGGCAACATCCCGCTCTAGCTAACGACCATCGCACCCCTGCGACGAGCGGCATTCCGCCAAACCCTCCTAGAGCGGGATGTTCCCGTGCTTGCGGCGCGGGCGCGGCTCGCGCTTCGTAAGCGACGTCTGTAGGGCGTCGACGAGAACGGGGCGCGTGCGTCGCGGCTCGATCACGTCGTCGATGTAGCCGCGCTCGGCGGCGACGTACGGGTTCGCGAACGTCTCGCGGTAGTCGGCGATCAGCTCGTCCCGGCGTGCACCGGCATCGTCCGCGCCCGCGAGCTCGCGGCGGAAGACGATGTTGACGGCGCCTTCGGGCCCCATCACCGCCACCTCGGCGGTCGGCCAGGCGAAGTTGAAGTCGGCGAGCAGGTGCTTGGACGCCATGACGTCGTACGCGCCGCCGTAGGCCTTGCGCGTGATCACGGTGATCTTCGGAACCGTTGCCTCCGCGTAG
>DATDKA010000174.1:0-16584 GCA_036520235.1 Gaiellaceae bacterium | reverse complement strand
GATCCCCGGTGCGCTGGCGCCGAAGCTGATCACGCGCGAGATGGTGGCCGGGATGAAGGAGGGATCGGTGATCGCCGACGTAGCGATCGACCAGGGAGGCTGCGTCGAGACCTCACACCCGACGACGCACTCCGAACCGGTCTTCGTCGTCGACTGTGTCACCCACTATTGCGTCGCCAACATGCCGGGCGCGGTTCCGATCACCTCGACCAAGGCGCTCACGAACGCGACGCTGCCGTACGTGGAGGAGATCGCCGGCCACGGCCTCCGAGAAGCGATCGCGCGCGATCCCGCGCTGGCGCGCGGCGTCAACGTGATGGAGGGAAAGATCACCTACGAGGCCGTCGCGGAAGCACACGGCCTCGAGTTCACGCCCCTCGAGGACGTGCTCCGGCTCGAGCCGGTCTAGGCCGCCTCGGCGGCCTTGCGCTTCTTCCGCGGCTCGGTCGGCGTGATGCGCACGACGAGATACGTGACCCCGGCGGCCAGCGAGATCACGGCCACGATGAAGATCACCATGCCGATCAGTCCGAGAACGGTGCCCAAGCCGGGCCTAGAATAGCCGTGATGGCGGGCCTCCTAGCGACCTCCGGTGGCGCCTGCGCCGCGAGAACGCGGCGGCACGCAGCGTCCTCAGTCGCGCATCAAGGCCACTAGGAGGCCCGCCGCAATGCCGCGCGCGTGCGTCATCGTGCTCGACGCCGTGGGGGCGGGCGAGCTTCCGGACGCGGCGGAGTACGGCGACGAGGGCTCGGACACGCTCGGGAACGTCGCCAAGGCCGTCGGCGGGCTGGATCTGCCCAACCTCGAGGCCTTCGGGCTCGGGAACGTCAAGGAGCTCGAGGGCTGTCGCCCCCAGCCCGGGGCCCCAGCGGTCGCCGGCCGGCTCACCGAGCGGTCGAAGGGAAAGGACACGACGACCGGCCACTGGGAGCTGATGGGCGTGGTGACGGCGCAGCCCTTTCCGACCTATCCGCACGGCTTCCCCCACGACGTCCTCGACCCGTTCATGCACCGGACCGCGCGCGGGGTGCTCGGCAACAAGGCCGCGTCCGGGACGGAGATCATCGACGAGCTCGGTGAGGAGCATCAGCGGACGGGCAAGTGGATCGTCTACACGTCGGCCGACTCGGTCTTCCAGATCGCGGCCCATGTGGACACGATCCCGCTGGAGGAGCTCTACCACGGCTGTGAGATTGCGCGCGAGATCCTGACCGGCAAGCATGCGGTCGGCCGCGTGATCGCGCGGCCGTTCGCGGGCGAGCCCGGGAACTACGTCCGCACGCCGGATCGGCACGACTGGTCGCTGAAGCCCCGGCAGCCGAACTACCTGACGCTCGTCCGCGACGCGGGGCACAAGGTGCACGGCGTCGGGAAGATCCGCGACATCTTCGCCGGGGTCGACATCGACGAATCCCACCCGACGAAGTCGAACGTCGAAGGGATCACCGTCACCGAGCAGCTTCTGCGCGAGCTCGAGGACGGCCTCGTATTCGTGAACCTCGTCGAGACGGACATGCTCTGGGGTCACAGGAACGATCCGGTCAACTTCCACCGGTGCCTCCAGGACTTCGACCGCCGCTTCCCGGACCTGCTCGCGCAGCTGCGCCAGGGCGATCTGCTGATCATCACCTCCGACCACGGCTGCGATCCGACCACGCCGTCGACCGACCACTCCCGCGAGCACGCGATGCTGATCGCGTACGTCGAGGGAAGGAACGCCGGCGGCGCGAAGCACGACGGTGAGTTCTCGGACGTCGGTGCGACGGTCAACGCGTGGCTCGGGGGCAAGGCGTCCCCGAGGGGCGTGCCCGGCCGCCCCATCATCGAGCCTTGATGCACGACCCGGCGGTCGTCCGTGCCGAGTACGCGGACGAGACCCGACTGGCAGCCCGCAAGGCTGCGTACGCGGGCGCGGAGGGCCCGGACGCGCGGGAGGTGCTGTTCGAGGCCGTGGTCGAGCGCGCGCCGGCGCGGATTCTCGAGGTCGGTTGCGGCGAAGGCGAGCTCGCGGAGCGACTCGCAAGGGAGGCCTCGGCCGAGGTGATCGCGGTCGACCAGTCGCCGCGCATGGTGGAGCTCGCGCAAAAGCGGGGGGTCGACGCACGGCTCGGCCGGGCCGAAGCGCTCGAGTTCGCGGACGCGAGCTTCGACTCCGTCGTCGCCGCGTGGATGCTCTACCACGTCGCCGAGCTCGACCGGGCGCTGAGCGAGCTCTCGCGCGTGCTCGCGCCTGGCGGGCGGCTCGTCGCGGTCACGAACGGCCGAGACCACCTGAAGGAGCTCTACGAGCTGGTCGGCCGCGACCGCGTCGGGAACCACTTCACTGCCGAGGATGCGGAGCGGATCCTGCCGAGGTTTTTCGGGCGCGTCGAGCGCCGGGACGCCCACGGCTGGATCGTCTTTCCGGATGCGGCGGCCGCGCAGGCCTATGTCTCATCGCTGGTCGCGCTCGGCGGCGCGCGGGTTCCCCCGCACGGCGGCGAGATCCGCGTGCGCCGCCTACCGTCGATCTTCGTGGCGGACCGGGTGTGATCAGGCCCGCGGAGCTGATCCACCGCAAGCGCGACGGGGAGGAGCTGGCGGACGGTGAGATCGCCGAGCTGATCCTGGGCTACGCGCGCGGCGAGATTCCCGACTACCAGCTCGCCGCCTTCGCGATGGCGGTCTACTTTCGCGGGCTCTCGCCGCGGGAGACCTACGCCCTGACGGACGCGATGGTCCGAAGCGGCGAGACGATCGACCTCCAGGCGGAGATCGGCCGGCGGGTCGCCGACAAGCACTCGACCGGCGGCGTGGGGGACAAGGCGTCGCTCGTGGTCGGCCCGCTGGTCGCGGCCTGCGGAATCCCGTTCGGAAAGATGAGCGGGCGGGGACTGGGCCACACCGGCGGGACGCTCGACAAGCTCGAGTCCATCCCGGGGTACCGCGTCGAGCTGTCCCGCGACGAGTTCGTCGAGCAGGTGCGCGACGTGGGGCTGGCGGTGATCGGGCAGACCGAGGAGCTTGTGCCGGCCGACAAGCTGCTGTACGGGCTGCGTGACGTCACCGCGACGATCGAAAACGTCTCCCTGATCGCCGCCAGCATCATGTCCAAGAAGATCGCCGCCGGCGCGAACGCGATCGTTCTCGACGTCAAGGTGGGCGACGGCGCGTTCATGAAGACGCTCCAAGACGCGCGCGAGCTGGCCGGTGCGATGCTCGAGCTCGGGCGCCGCGCCGACCGTCAGGTCATCTGCGAGCTGACCGACATGGACCAGCCCCTCGGGCACGCAGTCGGAAATGCACTCGAGATTCGCGAGGCGGTCGCGACGCTTCGCGGCGACGGTCCCGCTGACCTGACCGAGCTTTCACTTGCCTCGGCCGCCCACCTCGTGACGCTCGTCGACGGAGCCGGCGAGCCCGAGGCGCGCCGACGCGTGGAGACGGCGCTCGCGGACGGCTCGGCGCTCGACGCGTACGACCGCTGGATCCGGGCACAGGGCGGCGACCCCGCCGAAGAGGCGCTGCCGGCCGCACCCGTCGTCCGCACCGTCGCGGCCGAGCGCGACGGATACGTCACCCGCCTCGGCGCGCGCTCGGTCGGGCTGACAGCGATGCGCCTCGGCGCCGGCCGGGCGACGAAGGCCGACGAGATCGACTATGCCGTCGGCATCGTCTGCCTGCGCAAGCGAGGCGAGCCCGTCGAGGCCGGCGAGCCGCTCGCCGAGATCCACATGCAGGACGAGCGCAGCGCGGACGCCGTCGCGGCGGAGGTCCTGTCCGCATTCGAGCTGAGCGCGGAGGAGCCGCCGCACACCGACGTGATCCTCGAGACGCTGAGCTGACAGGCGTCGTCGCGAGGCTACGCTAGCCCGGTGCCCGAGCTCCCCGAGGTCGAGACCGTTCGCGCGAGCCTCGAGCCGGCGCTCGTGGGGCGGCGGCTCGATCGCGTCGAGATCGCCGACGCCCGGCTGACGCGCCCGTTCGATCCCGACGAGGTGGCCGCCGAGCTCCAGGGCGAGGTCGTCGCGGCCGTCGAGCGGCGGGGCAAGTATCTGGTTGTTCGGTTCGAAACTGGACGGACGCTCCTGATTCACCTCCGGATGACGGGGTCGTTGCGGCACCACCGGAACGGAGCGGGCGAGGACGATCCGCACCGGCGCGCTGTTGTCAAGTTAGACGACGGATCGGACGTCAGCTATCGCGACGTCCGCCGCTTTGGCACCTGGCTCCTGCTCGAGCCGGGGGACGACACGCCGTATCTCACGGAACGCCTGGGCGAGGAGCCGCTCGACAGAGGGTTCACGTCGAAAGCGCTGGCGGCTCGCCTGGCGAACCGCCGCACCTCGGTGAAGGCGGCGATCCTCGACCAGCGCTCCGCCGCGGGCATGGGGAACATCTATGCGGACGAGGCGCTCTGGCGTGCCAGGATCCACCCGCTTCGTCAGGCGGGTGACCTCTCGCCGGAGGAAATCGGCCGTCTCCACCGGGCGATCAAGGAAGCGCTGCGCCACGGGATCAAGCGGCAGGGGACGACGCTACGGGACTACCGGACGCCGAACGGGGCGCGCGGGACGATGCAGAACGAGCTCCGCGTCTACGGCCGCACCGACGAGCCCTGCTTCCGCTGCGGCACGCCGATTGCGAAGACCCGTGCCGCCGGGCGCGGGACGTACTACTGCCCGACCTGCCAGCCGGAGCCCATCTAGCGGTGCGGGTCGTCGTCACAGGGGGAGCCGGCTTCGTCGGCTCGCACGTCGTCGATGCCTTCCTCGACCGCGGCGACGAGGTCGTGGCCCTGGACGACCTCTCGACCGGCTCGCGCGAGCATCTGCCCGAGACCGCGAAGCTCGTCGAGCTCGACGTCGCGGACGGCGAGGCGCTCCATGCGGCGCTCACCGAGGCGGCGCCGGACGTGATCTGCCACCTCGCCGCCCAGGCGAGCGTCACCGTCTCCGTCTCGAATCCGGATCTGGACTTCGCCTCCAACGTGCGTGGCACGTTCAACGTCTGCCGCTCGGCGGCCGAGCTCGGCGCGCAGGTGGTATTCGCGTCCACCGGCGGAGCGATCTATGGAAACGGCGTTCCCTTGCCGACCCCGGAGACCCAGGTGCCGGAGCCGCTCTCGCCCTACGGTGCCTCGAAGCTCGCCGGAGAGGCGTTCGTCGGGGCGCAGGCGCGCTACGACGGGCTCCCGAACGTCGTCCTCCGCCTCGGCAACGTTTACGGACCGCGGCAGAACCCGCACGGGGAGGCCGGTGTGGTGGCGATCTTCAGCGACCGCCTGCTCAGGGCTGACCAACCAGTCGTCTACGGACATGGCGAGCCGACGCGCGACTACGTCCATGTGCGCGACGTCGCCCGCGCCTTCACCCTCGCCGCGGACGGCAAGAAGGCCGGGACGTTCAACATCGGCCGGGGGGAGGAGGTTACGGTCCTCGAGCTCCTCGACGCCGTGCAGGAGGCGGCCGGCACCGACGTCGAGCCGCGGCTCGAGGCGCTTCGTCCTGGCGAGCTCGAGCGCAGCGCGATCGACTCGGCGGCCGCGGCTCGCGAGCTCGGCTGGCGGCCGGAGATCCCGTTCCGAGAGGGGATCGCCGAGACGTTCCGCTGGTACGCCGAGACGCAGAGCTAGCGACGACGCACGACCGCTGTACTCTCTGGAGAAGGTGCGCGTAGCCCGGTTCACGAGCCTCGATGGCTGACGCGGCTGCGCCTGCGGTGCGCGCCCGTGCGGCGGTTCCCGATCTGGGCGCAGTCGGGGTCGGCGTGGGCTCGGCCGTGGGAATCGGCGCGCTAGCCGCCTCCGACGGCGGCTATTTCCCGACCGCCTGGGGCTGGACCGCTCTTCTGACGCTCTGGCTCGTGACCGCCTGGCTCCTGCTCGGCCGGGCCGAGGTGAACGGCGGGAGACTGGGCGGGCTCTTTCTGGGCGCCGTCGGTGCGCTTGCCGGTTGGACCTGGCTGTCGCTTGGGTGGACGGAGAACGCGACGCAGACCGCCCTCGAGGGCTTCCGGCTCCTCGGCTACCTCGGCATCGCCGCCGCGCTCGTCCTCGTCGTGCGGGCCGAGCGTGTGGTAGCGCTCCTACGAGGCATCCTGGCCGCCCTCGCGCTCGTCTCGATCTACGGACTCGCGACGCGGCTCTTCCCGGACCGGCTCGGCGTCTACGACCCCGTCGCCGGCTACCGCCTCTCCGACCCGGTCGGGTACTGGAACGGCCTCGGGATCTTCGCCGCGATGGCGACGCTGCTCGCGCTCGTCGTCCTCGCGCGCGACCGGAGCCTCGTCGCCCGCTGCCTGGCGGGCGCGTCGTTCCCGCTGCTTCTCGCCACCGTCTACTTCACGTTCAGCCGCGGCGCCTGGATCGCGCTCGGCCTGGGGTTCGTGGCCGCCTTCGCGCTCGACCCGCGCCGCCTGCAGCTCGCGGTTGCCCTCCTGGTCGCCGGCGTCCCGGGCGGGATCGCGGTGCTCGTCTGTTCGAGCTCGGACGCGTTGACCAACCGCGACGCGCCGCTCACGGATGCCGTCCAGCAGGGGCACGAGGTCGCGCTCCTGCTCCTGCTCCTGGCGCTCCTGGGGGCAGGCGCGGCGGCGGCGTTTGCCTTCGCCGAGCGCAGGGTCGAGCCCGGCAGAACCATCCGCCTCGCGTTCGCCGTCGTCCTGGGCGTCATCGCCGCCGCCGCCGTCCTCGGCGTCTTCGTCCGCTTCGGCGGGCCGATCAGCCTCGTCGACCGCGCCTACGACGCCTTCAAGGCGGCGCCTCCCGCCGCCTCGACGTCGGCCGACCTCCAGGAGCGGCTGTTCACCTTCACGGGCGGCTACCGCGTCGAGCTCTGGACGGCCGCCTGGGACGACTTCAAGGACCATCCGCTGCTCGGCTCCGGCCCCGGAACCTACGAGGAGTACTGGAACCAGCATCGACCGATCCCGCACGACGTCCGCGACGCGCACAGCCTCTATCTCGAGACGCTCGCCGAGCTCGGCCCGCTGGGCCTCGCGCTCCTCCTCGTCGCGCTCGCCGTGCCGCTCGCTGCGGCCGTCGGCGCTCGACGCCACCCCCTCGCGCCAGGTGCCCTCGCCGTGTACGTCGCCTTTCTCGCCCACGCCGGAGTCGACTGGGACTGGGAGCTGATGGGCGTGACGGCGCCCGCGCTCGCCTGCGGCGTCGCGCTGATCGTGCTCCAGCCCGCGGCGGCGCCGATCGTCCCAGGGTCGCGGCTTCGCGTCGGGGGCGCGGTCGGAGCGGTCGCCGTCGCCGCGATCGCCTTCGTCGGCCTCGTCGGCTCCAACGCTCTCGCTGCAAGCGACGACGCAGCGAGCGCAACTGCACCCGACTACGCGAAAGTCGAGCGCGAGGCGCGGAAGGCGAAGCGGTGGGCGCCGTGGTCGTCGGAGCCGTGGCAGCGGCTGGGGGAGGCGCAGCTGGCGGCCGGCGACAACGCCGCGGCGCGCGAGAGCCTCCGGAAGGCGATCGACAAGGAGCCGACCGACTGGCTGCTCTGGTTCCATCTCGCGGAGGCCAGTACCGGCGACGCCAAGCGACAGGCGGCCAACGAGGCGGCGAGGCTGAACCCCCTGAACTTCGACGTCCAGACGATGCAGCGACAGCTGGAGGGCGGCTGATGCTCCGCCGCGACCCGCTGGCGAACCCTGAGCCGCTGATCCGGCGCGTCTACGCGTACGTCGCTTACCGCGTCGGCGACGGGCCGGACGCCGAGGACCTGACGAGCGAGACCTTCGAGCGGGCGCTCCGCTACAAAAAAAGCTACGACCCGCGCAAGGGCGAACCGGTCCAGTGGCTGCTCGGGATCGCGAAGCGCTGCGTCGACGGCCGGGGCCCGCGGCTGGAGGTTGCGAGCGAGTGGGCGGACGAGGCGGCGCCGGCCAACGTCGAGGAGGAGACGATTCGCCGGCTCACCGTCTCACGCGCGATCGCGACGCTGGACGAGCGCGATCGCGAGCTGATCGCCCTTCGCTACGGCGCCGACCTCACAGCCCGCCAGATCGCGGAGCTGCTCGACGCCCGAACCAACGCGATCGAGGTCGCGCTCCACCGCGCCCTCGGACGCCTCCGCGGCACCTTCGGCGAAGCGGAGGACGAACCCGCTGTAAGGAAACGCGAGGCAACCCGGTAGTAGGGGGTGCAATGGGATTCGATGAGGGGGTTCACTGAAATGCGTTACTGGCGGAGACGGCAGGAGCCGTTCGATCTCGAGGGTGAGCTGAAGGCTGCCCGCCCCGAGCCGTCGAACGAGTTCGTGCGCACGCTCGAGTCGCGTGTCAGGACTGACGGCCGCTCCCGCGTCGGCGCGCTTCGCGTCGCCTTCGTCGGTGCGATCACGGCCGTGATGCTCGTCGCGCTCGGCTCGGTCGGCGGCGTCGGCTACGCGTCGTCGGCGGCGCAGGACGCCGCGGTCAGCGTCAAGCGCGTCGTGCAGCCGAAGAAGGTCGTCCGGGTGCTCAAGAAGAGCCCGGCCATCAACCAGTACGGCGGGACGAAGAAGGTCACGAAGAAGGCAAAGAAGGCGAAGGCGAAGAAGGGCAAGGGCGCGAAGGGTCGCGTGCGGGCCCGGACGCGGCCGCCGTTCACCGGCTAGGCCGCACCGCCAACGAGGGTTGGGAGAGGGCGATCCGTCGGATCGCCCTCTCCATGCTAGAACGAGAAGCACGGGGTCAGAATTCGAATGAACGACGCAGCAACGAGAGCACGCCGGTTGGCGCTCGTACTCGCCGCCGCGGTCTGCGGGCTCGCGGTTGCGGGCGGCGCGCCTGCGAGCGACGGCGTGTACTGGCAAGGCCAGACGCCGGAGAACCGAACCGCAGTCGTCGCCGCGGTCGGCTCCGAGCTTCGGATCCCGCTCGAGGCGGCGGGCCCGATCGGGACGCAGGTCTCGATCTTCGCCGACCGGCTGCCCCCCGGCGCGCGGCTCGAGCGGTCGCCGGACGGCCCGGGCAAGACGACGTTCCACTGGCGGCCGGCGAAGACGCAGCTCGGCGAGTGGAAGGTCCGGTTCGGTGCGGAAGTCGGGGCGGCTTCAGCGCCCCGAATCACCGTCTACGTCCACGTCGGGCGACGTCTCGCCCGGACCTTCCGGATCTCGAACGTCGACGGCCTCTCCTGGAACGCGAGGCTCGTCCGCGGCGTGAACGCCCTCTCACGGCCTGCAGCCGGGGCCCGGCCGGTGATGCGGCTTACCGCGCTCACTCCCGAGGGTGTGCCGCACGTCGTGTACTTGCTGGGCGGGAGGGTCGGAGGTGACGGGCGCTACTGGCTGCGGGTGGCGCTGCCGAAGCTCCCCAACGGGTCCTCGGGCTGGATCCCGCGGGAGGCAGTTGCCGACATCCACAAGATCGACACCCACCTCGTGATCGACCGCTCGCACCTACGGGCGACGCTGTACCGCAACGGCCGTCCGGTGTTCCGCTCGATCGTGGGCGTTGGACAGCCGCGGTGGCCGACACCGCGCGGCACCTTCTACGTCCGCGAGCGGCTGACCGGGTTCACCGACCCGATCTACGGCTCGCTCGCCTTCGGCACGAACGGCCGCTCGGCCGTGCTGACGGACTGGCCGGGCGGCGGCTTCATCGGGATCCACGGCACGGACCAGCCGGAGATCCTTCCCGGGCGCGTCTCCCACGGCTGCGTGCGGATGCCGAACGCGTCGATTCGCCGCCTCGACCGGCTGATGCGGGTCGGCACGCCCGTCACGATCAGGTAGCCGACCGGTCGGCTATGGTTCCGCGGCTTCATGGGGCCTAGCAGCCGAAGCATCCTGGCCTTCGCGGCACTGGCCGCACTGGCGCTGCCCGCAGGCGTCTCCGCGGGATCGGCGGCGACGCCCGGCGTCACCTGGGCCGCGCCGACGCCCGCCGAGGGGAAGATGTTCACCGTGGGCGTGGGGAAGCAGCTTGCGTTCTCCGCCGCCGCGACTGCGCCCGGCGCACCGGTGATCACAGTCTCGATCAACGCCGCGGGGCTGCCGCGGAACGCGCTCCTCCAGTCCACGCCCGGAAACCCTGGCAAGGCGGCAGTGAGCTGGAAGCCGACCAGCGCGCAGGGCGGGAAGACGTTCAGGGTGACCTTGACCGCCCAGACCAGCGCACCCGGTTTCGCGCCGGCGACGCGCCACGTGGTGCTCCAGGTCCGGAAGCCGAAGCCCAAGAAGAAGACGTCGTTCGTCCTCTCGCGCGCCGACAGGGATCTCTACCGCTGGGCCTTCGTCCTGCGGAAGTCGGTCGTCCGCGCCGCGCCGCGTCGCACGTCGGCAGCGATCGCACTGCTCGGCCGCACCACGCCCGAGGGCACCGACAACCTCGTCCTCACGCTCGACGGCCGCCGGACGAGGCGCGGCGTCTGGATCCGCATCCGGCTCCCGATCCTGCCGGCGAACCGGACCGGCTGGGTGCCGCGGAAGACGCTCTCGGACTGGAAAGAGGTGCGAACGCACCTGATCGTCGACCGCCGGCGCCTGACGGCGACGCTCTACAGGCGGGGAAGGGTCGTGTTCCGCGCGCCGGTCGGGGTGGGCCAGTCGCACTGGCCGACGCCGCGCGGCGAGTTCTACATCCGCAACCAGCTCTACGGATTCGGGAATTCCGTCTACGGCCCGATTGCGTTCGGTACGAGCGCCAGGTCCGCGGTGCTCACCGACTGGCCGGGCGGCGGGTTCATCGGGATTCACGGGACGAATCAGCCCGCGATCATCCCCGGCCGCGTCTCACACGGGTGCATTCGGCTGAAGAACGGCCACATCCTGCGGCTCGCCAGGCTCATGCCCGTTGGCACGCCGCTGACGGTCCTGTAGGCGCTACGCCGCGAGCTGCCCGAGCTCACCGGCCTGGTCGAGGCGCCAGAGCTCGACGTAGCCACCGATCGGCTCGTCGTCGATGAAGATCTGCGGCACGGTCCAGCGGCCGGTGAGGTCGAAGATCGTCTGCCGGAAGGCAGGGTCGTCGTCGAGGGAGATCTCCTCGTACGGGATGCCGCGCTGCTCGAGCAGCGCCTTCGCCCGGACGCAATAGCCGCACCAGCGCGTGGTGTAGAGCCGGACCCGTTCCACCTAGAGGACATTTTGCCCGCAGACCCCGCTTCTACACTTGCTCCATGGCGCGGGGGAGCTACAAGACGGAAGCCGTCGTCCTGCGCTCGCTGCGCTTCGGCGAGGCCGACCGCGTGCTCCATCTCTACACGCTCGACCGCGGTCGTGTAGGCGCGGTCGCGAAGGGGATCCGCCGCACGAAGTCGCGCTTCGGCGCACGCCTCGAGCCGCTGAGCCACGCCGAGCTGGTGCTCCACCAGGGCGGCGGGGAGCTGCAGACGGTCACCGGCGTCGACCTGGTCCGCTCGCACCGGCCGGCGCGCGAGGACCCCTACCGCCTCGGCGTCGGCTTCATCGGGCTCGAAGCGATGCTGCGTCTCTTTCCCGAGCAGGAGGCAAACCCGCGCGCGTTCGAGGCGCTAACACGGTTCCTCGACCTCCTCGACACGGCCGAGCCGAGGGCGGGCGAGCGGCCGGCGACGGACCCGCTCGTCCTCAGCTTCCAGCTGAAGCTGCTCTGGCTTTCGGGCTACCTCCCGCACCTGACGAGCTGCGCGGAGTGCGGCTCCGCCACCGACTTGGTGGGCTATTCGCCGCGCGCGGGTGGGGCGGTGTGCATGAACTGCCGCGCCGACGCGCAGGCACTCTCGCCGGCCGGCCTGCGGGGGATCGAGTCGTTGCTGGCGAGCCCCATGGCGGACGCCTCCTCGGCGGGCCTGGCGGGACGGGCGGCGCGCGAGGCCCTGTCCGTCATCGCCTCGTCCTACGAGTACCACGGCGGCTTCCGCCTGAAGACGCTCTCGGCGTGAAGCGGGAGCTGCCGGGCGGCTTCGAGGTCGACGACGACCGGGAGCGGGTCGACGTCGAGGCCGTCCACGACTTCGTCTCGAACCACTCCTACTGGGCGCCGGGGAGGGCGCGGGAAGAGCAGGAGCGTCTGGTCCGCGAGGCAGCGCGGGTCGTCGGCGTCTACGAGGGCGACCGGCAGATCGGCTTCGCGCGCGCGGTCAGCGACGGCGCCTCGGTCACCTACCTCGCCGACGTCTACGTCCTGCCGGAGTTCCGTGGGAACGGTCTCGGGGTCGAGCTCGTCCGCGAGATGATCGAGCACGGCCCGTACGCGGAGAAGCGCTGGATCCTGCACACGAAGGACGCGCACTCGCTCTACGAGAAGTTCGGCTTCGGTCCGCCCTCCGAGCGGGTGATGGAGCGGCCCAGGCGGGTCAGTCCTTGATGTCGTCGGCGACGCGGTCCTTGAACGGCTTCAGCGTCTCGAACAGCTCGTCCGCGTCGACCTTCTTCTTCGGGTCCTGGCTGCCGAGGAGCCAGGGCGCCGCCTCGATCGCCGCGTCCCAGGCGGCTTCCTCCACGTTCCGGTCGTCGGGCTCCTCGTCATCGTCCTCCAGCGGCTCGACCGCGTCCAGATAGACATTCGTGAAGCCGTTCCGCTCCTGCTCGTGGAAGGTGATGCGCGCGCGGCGGCCCTCGGCTGCGACCGCGCTCCGCGCGATGCCCTCGCGAAACGTCGTGTACTCGTTGCCTTCCTCGTCGACGAGCACGAAGCGGGTGTTGCCGGATTTCGTCTTGTGGCCCTGGACCTCCCGGACCCGAACCTCGCGCGTCTCGGCCATGTCCAGGATGTTCCCGGTCGGCTCGGGAGTCACACCCTAGGATTGCCCGACTCGTGGCCCTGAACTTCCAGGACATGATCTCCGCGCTCCAGGCCTACTGGGCCGAGCGCGACTGCGTCGTCATGCAGCCGTACCACACCGAGGTGGGGGCTGGCACGTTCACGCCGGACACCTTTCTGCGCTGTCTCGGCCCTGCTCCGTGGCGGACGGTCTACGTCCAGCCTTCCATCCGGCCGAGCGACGGTCGCTACGGCGAGAACCCGTACCGGTTCCAGCAGTACTACCAGCTCCAGGTGGTCCTCAAGCCGGCGCCGGAAGACATCCTCGACCAGTACTTCGGCTCGCTCGAGGCGGTCGGGATCGACACGCGCCGGCACGACGTCAGGCTCGTCGAGGACGACTGGGAGGGGCCGACGCTCGGCGCGTGGGGGCTCGGCTGGGAGGTCTGGGTGGACGGGATGGAGGTGACCCAGTTCACGTACTTCCAGCAGCTCGGCGGGATCGACGTGGAGGTGGTCTCCGGCGAGATCACCTACGGCCTCGAGCGGCTCGCGATGTTCCTCCAGGGCAAGCGGACGGCGTTCGACCTCGAGTGGGCTCCGGGGATGACGTGGGGCGACGTCTACCGGGAGAACGAGCGCCAGTGGTCGACCTACAACTTCGAGGAGGCGCCGGTCGACATCCTGATGCGCCGGTTCGAGGAGTACGAGGCCGAGTGCGCCCACCTGCTCGCCCGCAAGCTGCCGCTGGCGGCGCACGACCAGGTGTTGAAAGCCTCCCACGCCTTCAACCTGCTCGACGCACGGGGCGCGATCTCCGTCACCGAGCGGGCGTCCTACATCGGGCGCGTCCGGGATCTCGCCCGCCGCGTCGCAGAGGAATACCTTGCGCTTGCTGTTTGAAATCGGCTGCGAGGAGCTGCCGGCGCGCGCGGTCTACGAGGCCGAGGCGCAGCTCCCGGGGCTCGCGGAGCGCCATCTGGGCCGGGCGCCGTCGGAGGTGCTCGTCGGGCCGAGGCGGCTCGCCATCCTGGTCGACGGACTCGAGGAGCAGACCGGCGACCAGTGGATCAAGGGGCCGCCCGTCGCCCTGCGCGAGCAGGCGGCGCCGGGGTTTGCGAAGCGCCACGGCGTGGCCGTGGAGGACCTGGAAGAGCGGGACGGGTTTCTCGGCGTGGTCTCGCGGGGTCAGCCGCTGGGCAAGGTCCTGCCCGGGCAGCTCGACGAGATCATCCGCGGCCTGCGGTTCGGGAAGACGATGCGCTGGGACGACTCGGCGCTCCGGTTCCCGCGGCCGGTGCGGTGGACGTGCGCCCGCCTGGACGAGGCGCCGGTCGACGGACACGGAACGACGACGTGGGGTCACCGCTTCAGCCACGGTGAGGTCGAGGTTGCGTCTGCGGACGCCTACGTCGACGTGCTCCGCCGCGCCGACGTCGAGCCCGACCCCGACGAGCGCGAGCGGCTGATCCGGAAAGGTCTGGACGGGCTGGGGGAGTGGCGCGACCCGCTCGGGAAGCTCCGCGAGGTGATCCACCTCGTCGAGCAACCGGCCGTGGTCGGCGGCAACTTCGACGAGCGGTTCCTCTCGCTGCCCGAGCGCGTGATCGAGACGGCGATGCAGTCGCACCAGCGCTACTTCCCCCTCGGCGGAAACCGGTTCGCGATCGTCGCCAACGGCGGTGAGCCGGACGTCGTGCGCGCCGGGAACGAACAGGTGCTCGAGGGCCGGCTCGACGATGCCACGTTCACCTTCGAGCGCGACCTCCAGGCGGGGATCGAGGAGCTGGCCCGACGGCTCGGCTCGATCGTCTACTTCGCCGGCGCCGGCACCTTCGCCGACAAGACAGAGCGGCTGCGCAGGGTCGTCGACCGGCTCGGCGGCGGAGACGCGTCGCTCGAGGCCGCGCGGCTCGCGAAGGCTGACCAGGCTGCTGAGCTCGTGCGCGAGTTCCCGGAGCTCGAGGGCTCGATCGGCGCGGAGTATGCGCGGCTCGCCGGCTTCCCCGAGGCCGTCTGTTCCGCAATCGCCGAGCAGTACCTGCCGGAATCGGCTGGCGGCCCGCTCCCGTCTACCGAGCCGGGGCGCGTCCTCGCCGCCGCGGACAAGCTCGACACGCTCACCGTGTCCTTCTCGCTCGGTCACAAGCCGACCGGCTCGCGCGATCCGTTCGGCCTCCGCCGGGCGGCGATCGGCCTCTGCCGCCTGGCGACCGAGGGCGGGCTGACGATCCCGCGGGAGCTGATGCCGGACGAGGTCGGCGAGTTCGTGGAGGAGCGCTTCGAGGGCCTCCTGGATGTCCCGGTCGAGTTCGTCCGCGCCGCGCGCGCCGCGACGGTCCGCGATCTGGGGTCGGTAGCGCGCCTCGCCCAGGCGCTGGCGGCGCTGCCGGACGAGCGGCTCGAGCCGATCCACACCGCCTACATCCGTGCGAGCCGGCTCGGGGAGCAGGCGGACGCGGCGGCGAAGCTCGACTCGAAGCTGCTGGCCGAACCGGCGGAGGCGGAGGTCGCGAAGGCGCTCCAGGACGTCGAGCCGGAGCTTATGGCCGCCCTCGAAACGGCCGATTTCGACGCCGCCGTCGAGGCCGGAGCAAAGCTGGGGCCCGCGCTGCACCGTCTCTTCGACGAGGTGCTGATCATGGACGAGGATCCAAAGGTGCGGGCGAACCGACTCCGATTGCTACTCGACGTTCGCGAGACCCTGCGCGCCCTGGGCGATCTCGCGCAGATACCGCGCTAACAGGCGTTAACTGAGCCTGAACGCGCTTCTCAGGTTTCTCTTAGGGGCGGTCGCTTCCATGGAGCCACACCCCATGGAAAGGAACTGAGAACCGATGAGCAAGCAGGTGACAACCATCGTGGCGGCGTTGCTGCTCGCCGCCGGCGTGGGAGGTGCGGTCGGGGCCGCTGTCGCGGTCTCGACCGACTCCGACCCGGCGCCGCTGAGCGCGGCAGCGCCGACGGCGTCTGCCGAGCCGGTCGTACAGACCTCGTCGACAGTCGCCGCTGTCTACAAGCGCATCCAGGCCGGGGTCGTCGAGATCACGACGACGACCGGCGGCGGGACGGACGCGTTCGGCAACCAGACTCCCGGCGGCGGCGCCACGGGCAGCGGCTTCGTGATCGACTCCGCAGGCCACATCGTCACGAACCAGCACGTCGTCGACGGCGCGCAGTCCGTCAAGGTGCGGTTCTCGAACGGGGAAGTCGTCGACGCGAGCATCGTCGGCACCGACCCCTCGACGGACATCGCCGTGCTGAAGGTGAACCGGCCGAGCTCAGAGCTCACGCCGCTCTCCTTCGCCGGCAACGGCTCGCTCGAGGTCGGCGACCCGGTGATGGCGATCGGCAGCCCGTTCGGGCTCGAGGGAACGCTCACCACCGGCGTCGTCAGCGCACTGGGCCGTGAGATCCAGTCGCCGAACGGCTTCACGATCGAGAACGCCGTCCAGACGGATGCCGCGCTGAACCATGGCAACTCCGGCGGCCCGCTGCTCGACTACCGCGGTCGCGTGGTCGGAGTCTCGGCGCAGATCCGCAGCGACTCCGGCGGCAACGAAGGCATCGGCTACGCCGTCCCGGGCGAGACCGCCCAGCGGGTGGCGGAGGAGCTGATCCGCAGCGGCCATGTCGACCACGCCTACCTCGGCGTCAGCCTCGCCGACGACGGCCCCGCCAAGATCGGCCAGGTGCAGCCGGGCACGCCCGCCGCGCGGGCCGGTCTGCGGGCGAACGACGTCGTCACCGCCGCCGACGGCAAGACCATCACCACGGGCGACGAGCTGCGTGACGCGATCGACACGCACGAGCCCGGAGACAAGATCACCCTCTCGATCGAGCGGAATGGTCAGGAGCGCACCGTGCAGGTAACGCTCGGACAGCGTCCGGCCTCCGCTCAGTAGTCCCCTCAGGCAGCCGTGCCCGGTG
>DATDKA010000173.1:0-7034 GCA_036520235.1 Gaiellaceae bacterium | reverse complement strand
CCTCGCGCCCACTTGCGGAGGGCGCCCAGCCGGGACGTGAGCGCGCGGGCCTTGCCGAGCGCCGCGCGGCCGCCGTGCGACCCGAAGACCTCGGCCTCGACCCCGTGGAGCTCGAGCAGCTCGAGCGTCTGCGCGTAGTTGGGCGCCGTGACTTCGACCTCGTCGCCGCGGCCGCGCATGACCTTGATCAGCGGCCGGAACACCAACACGTGCGCCGGCGCCGTGATGTCTACCCAAACGTTCAAGCGACGGCTTGGACGACCCGCGGCTCGCGCAGCGCGCCGGGCTGCCGCTCGACGTGCCGCTCGTGCCAGAGCGTGAAGGCGAGGAGCCCCCAGAGCTGGCGCGACAGGTCCTCCTCGCCGGCGACATGCCGGTCGATCAGCTTCGCCACGGGCTCGGGCCGGAAGTACCCCTGGCGCCGCAGCGTGTCCGGCGAGAGGACGTCGCGGGCGAACGGCTCGAGCTCGCCGCGGAGCCAGGCGGCAGCGGGGATCGAGAAGCCGCGCTTGCGCCCGTAGACGATCCGCCGGGGGAGGAGGGGGGCCGCCGCCTTCCGCAGCAGTCGCTTCTTGCGCATCCCGGCGACCTTGAGCCTGGTGGGCAAGGCCTGGGCGAGCCCGGCCACGAGCGGGTCGAGGTAGGGGACTCGCGCCTCGAGCGAGTGCGCCATCGACGCTCGGTCGGTCTTCACGAGCAGATCGTCTACGAGGTAGGTGCCGAGATCGACGTCCTGGAGGCGGGCGAGCAGCTCGGCGCCCTCGGTCTCCGTGAACCGTGAGCGGAGCAGGTCGACCGGATCACCTTTCGCCGGCCTGCCCGTGAGCTCCGCACGGAGCTCCGGCGAGAAGATCTCCTTCCAGGCGTGGTGGCGCTCGAGCGGCGGCAGCGCGGCACCGCGGACGAAGCGCTTTGCCTTGTAGTCGAAGCTCGCCCTGCGGCTCGAGCTCGGCAGCCGCTCCACGACCGGCCGCGCCAGCGGCGCGAGGCGGCCCACCCGCATCGCGAGCAGATCGGCGGCGTAGGTGTAGTAGCCGCCGAAGAGCTCGTCGCCGCCCTCGCCGGAGAGCGCGACCTTAACCTGCGAGGCGGCGAGCTCGGAGACGAGATAGGTGGGCAGCGCCGACGAGTCCGCAAAGGGTTCGTCGAACGCGTCCGCCAAGGCGGGAAGGAGCAGCGCCGCATCCGGGCGCAGCACGAGCTCCCGATGGTCCGTTGCGTACTGTGCCGCCACGGAACGCGCGTCCTCGAGCTCGTCGAAGGACGACTCCTCGAAGCCGATCGAGAAGGTGTGGACGGCCTCGCCGCTCTCCTGGGCCGCGAGCGCAGCGAGCAGCCCGGAGTCGACGCCGCCGGAGAGCAACACACCGACGGGGACGTCCGCGATCAGGTGTGCGCGGACCGAGTCGCGCAGGCGCGCCCGGAGCTCCTCCGCGAGCTCGTCCTCGTCATCGCGGCGAACGTCGTCCGCGTCCACTGGGGCGGGGCGCGCGAACCGCGAGAGCTGGAGCTTCCCGTCCTCCCACACGAGGAGGTGGCCGGACGGCAGCTTCCGCGTCCCGGCGAAGATCGAGAGCGGCCCCGGCACCGAGTTGAAGGCGAGGAAGGCGTCAAGGGCCTGCGGGTCGACGTCGCCGCGCGGGAGCGCGCGCAGCTCGGAGCCAAACAGGAGCTCCCCGCCGTCCTCACGGTAATAGAGCGGCTTGATCCCGAATGCGTCGCGGGCTAGCAGGAGCCGCCTGCGTCGCGCGTCCCAGACGGCGATCGCGAACATCCCGCGCAGCCGCTCCGCGAAGCCGTCGCCATGCTGCTCGTAGAGGTGGACGAGTACCTCGGTGTCGGACTGCGTCGTGAACCGGTGGCCGGCGCGCTCGAGCTCGGCGCGCAGCTCGCGGTAGTTGTAGATCTCGCCGTTCTGGATCACGTGGACGGTGCCGTCCTCGTTCGCGATCGGCTGGTCGCCGGTCTCGAGGTCGATGATCGAGAGCCGTCGCGACGCCAGGCCGACCGGCCCGTCGACGAGCGTCCCGTCCGCGTCTGGGCCGCGATGAACCAGGGTCGCGCTCATCGCGCGCAGCCGCTCGGGGTCGGCCGTCCCGCTCCCGGACGCGAGTCCCGCGATCCCACACACTTAGTGGCTCACCGGGTCACTCTACTTTCGTGGGTCGGACCGCTCCGCGCAGCGACTGTCCGAGGACTCGCGCCGCCGTCGCGGCCAGCGTCCGCAGATAGAGCCCCACGGACCGATCGGCGATCCACTCCAGGTCGTGCGCGAGCTTCTCGGCCATCGACGTCTCGTAGCCGCGCCGCACTTGCGCGAACCCCGTCAGGCCCGGGCGCACGACGAGCCGCTGCCAGTACGCCGGCAGCTCCGCAGCAAGCTGCTCGAAGAAGATCGGGCGGATCGGGCGCGGCCCGACCAGGCTCATGTCGCCCTTGAGGACGTTGAAGAGCTGCGGCAGCTCGTCGAGCTGCGTCGCGCGCAGCCAGCGGCCCACCGTCGTTCGCTCGTCGCGTGTCCGCCGGACGAGCTCCTCGCCGAGGTAGGGCCCGAGCCGTTCCTCGGCGCCGGACCGCAGCGTGCGGAACTTGAACATCGTGTAGAAGCGGCCGCCGAGCCCTACGCGCTGGCCGCGGTACAGCACGGGGAGCCCGCTCGTGAGCACGATCGTCGCCGCGATCACGAGCATCGGCAGCCCAGCGATCGCCAGGAAGACGAGCGAGAGGGTTACGTCGAGCGCCCGGAGGGCGACGTCCACACGCGTCCGCCGAGGGCTCTCCCGCGCCCGCCGGATGAAGCTCTCGGAGAGCGAGGATTGCTCCGGCCGCGTCTGCACCAGCCGATGGTAGACCCCTCGAACGACCGAGGGCCGGCGGTTGCCGGCCCTCGGGTCGAACGGTGGCGTCTGCGTTAGCCGCCGCCCTTCTTCTTTCCGTGGCCCTTCTTGTGGCCGTGCCCGTGGTCCCCGTGGTCCGACCCCTGGCTGTCAGGAACGAACAGCGCGAGTAGCTGGCCGTTCTCGCCTGTGGCCGTGTTCGGCGCCAGTGTCGGTCCCGGCTGCGGTGCCGTGCTGTTGTGCGCCTGGACGTCGAGCAGCCACCAGCCCTTCCCGAGGAGATTGCCGGCGCTGATGATGCCGGAGGACTCCCAGGTTCCGGGGAGGCAGCCCGTGCAGTTCTCCGTCATCGACCCCGGCGGGGTGCCGGGCGTCGTGTTCACGCGTGCGACCGCGCGGAGCTGGCCGTCCGAGAACCGGTACTCGAGTACTCGGTTGTAGATGCCGCGGAACGCCGCCTCGCGATCTTCCTGGATCATCAGGACACGGTCGGAGGCGTCCATGTTGTCGGGGTTGACGATGTCGTCGTTGTCCGGCGGATCGCCGTTGATGATCATCTTCAACGTCGCCCGCTTCGGATGCCCCTTGTCGAAGTCCAGCTGGTAGACGCGCCCGCGCAGCGTCGCGGGGGCCTTGCCCGTGTCGGCGATGAAGACCCGGGATTCCTTGCCCGGCAGCTTCGCCGCATCCTCGAGCCTGTCGAACCTGAACGCGCCCTTGGCGGTCGCTGCCGCCTTGAGCGTGACGTCGTTCGCGTTCTCGGCCTGGGTGATGGGCACGAAGTGGCCCGGGATCGACTCGCCCTTTGTGGCCGTCGCGTTCCCGGTCTCCGTCGCGCTGTCGGCCCTCCACACGTACAGCGAGCCCTGCTTGCCCGAGACGCCGCCCTTGAAGGACGGGGCGATGTAGGCGTAGAGGTACGCCGGCTGGCCGGCGCGGAAGTCGTCGTCCGTCGTCAGGAAGACCCACTTCGAGAGCCTGAGCGGAACGACGTTCTCGTGCTGAAGGTGACCGAAGTGCGCGGTCTCCACGTACTGGCCGGTCTCGGCGTTCATCACGATCGAGCTGCCGTCGTGGGCCGGGCCGGGCGGCTGGTTGGGCTGCGGAATCGCTTCCTCGCCCGTGAAGTAGAACGGCTTGCCGCCGACGATCCGTAGCGTCGCCGAGCAGAACCGCTCGTAGCCCTCGAGGCCCGTGAAGAGGTACTTCGCCTCGTGGACGCTCCGCGTCTCGCGGTCGATCCGCAGCCGCGAGATCCGCGTGTCGACTCCCGGCGGGTTGTTCGGGAACGACCGGCCGAGCTCGTGGTTCATCACCACGGTGAAGCTCCGCGGCAGCTTGTCGCCGCGCCGGTGCCGGCCGTGCTCGCGCCCGTGGTCCTTGTTGGCGTAGGCGCCGAGGCCGTCCGGGATGCCGGACATCTGGTACGCCGGCGTCTGGCCGGTCGGCACGATTTCCCCGGTCGACAGGATCGGGTCGACGAGGACGCCAGGAGCGGTGCCGACGAGGAACGGCTGCTTGGCGGTCTTCACTCCGGGCCCGCCGTGTGACGCGAAAGCGCCGCCGACGAGCACGGCGGCGACGAGCGAGGCGCACGCCGCTACCGCCGCGATTGCTCTTTTCATGCTTCTCCCCTGTCGTTGATTGCCGTGCGGGAGTATCCCCGATTCGACCTCGAAATAACCTGCGCATAAGCTTTCGTTATGGACACGAGACAGCTCGCCGCGTTCTGCGCGGTCGTCGACCGGCGCAGCTTCTCGCAGGCGGCCGAGCAGCTCGGCGTCACGCAGCCCGCGGTCAGCCTGCAGATCCGCTCGCTCGAGCAGCGGCTCGGCGAACGGCTCCTCGACCGGTCCGGGCGCCGTGTCGAACCCACGGAGGCGGGGCTCCGCCTCTACCGGAGTGCCCAGCGGATGCTGGCGCTCGAGCAGCAGCTGCTCGAGGAAGTCGCTGGGGACGACGAGGACCTTCGCGGCCGACTCGAGATCGGCTGCTCGACCGGGCCCGGGGCGACTGTGCTGCCGCTCCTCCTCTGCCAGTTCCAGGAGGAGAACCCCGGCGTCGCGATCTCGCTCTCCGTGAACGACACGCTCCACGTGATCGACCTGGTCGCGGAGCGGCGGCTCGAGCTCGGCGTCGTCGGGGCCGCGCCCCGTCACCGCGCGGTGACGTTCGAGCCGTTCTTCCAGGACGAGATCGTGCTGGCCGTTCCGCCGAAGCACCGGCTCGCGGGGAAGACCGTCTCGCTGGACGAGCTGCGGGCCGAGTCGCTGATCCTGATGCAGGAGGGCGCCGGTGTCCGGCAGATGGTCGAGGACGAGCTGCGCGGCGCCGGGCTTCGGCTCCGTGACCTCGACGTCAAGCTCGAGCTCGGGCTCCAGGAGTCGGTCAAGGCGGCGGTTGCGGCCGGCCACGGCGTCACGTTCATCTCCCGCTCGTCGATCGAGCCCGAGCTCTCTGCGGGGACGCTGGCTGCCGCGACGGTCGAAGGGCTGACGCCGACGCGGGAGATCTCGCTCGTCCGCTCGACCGGCCGGACGTCGAGCCGCGTTGCCGAGGCCTTCGTCGCCTTCGCCCGCGCACGGCTTTCGTGATCGTCCGCTGGGGGCTCGGGGAGCTTCCGGGTCTTCTGGCCGAGGTGCGGATCGAGCGCCCACTGCTCGTCGCCAGCCCGCGCTGGAGCGACCGCGGCTTTCCCGCGGCGGCGCGGTGGGAAGAGATTCCGTCCGAGCGGATCGAAGTCCCCGACGGCGTCGACGGCATCCTGGCGGTCGGCGGCGGAAGTGCGATCGACACCGCCAAGGCCGCCTCGGCCGCCGGCGGCCTGTCACTCGTGTCGGTGCCGACCACGTACTCTGGTTCGGAGTGGACCGACTTCTTCGGCGTGCGCGACCCGGACCGCCGGATGCGCGGCGGCGGTGCGGGCGCCCACCTCGCGGGGATCGTCTACGAGCCCGAGCTGACGCTCGACCTGCCGCGGGCGGAGAGCGCGGGCACGGCGCTCAACGCGCTCGCCCACGCCGCCGAGGCGCTCTACCACCCGAAGCGGGGCCCGCGCTCCGACCAGGCCGCGCACACCGGCGCCGAGCTGATCAACGGCTCCTACCAGGCCGTGCTCGAGAGCGGCCGGGAGCTCGGGCCCCGAACGACCCTGTTGCGCGGCGCCTGCCACGCGGGCGAGGCGCTGGCGCTCGCGGGCCTCTGCCTGGGTCACGCCATGGCGCAGGCCCTCGGCGGCCGCTACGGCCTGCCCCACGGCGCGATGAACGCGCTCTGCCTCCCGCCGGCACTGCGCTTCAACGAGCCGGTGGCCGCCGAAGCGATCGAGGACTTCGGGCGCTCGCTCGGCACCGACCGGCCGGTCGAGCGCGTCGAGGAACTGGCCCAGCTCGGCGGGTTCACGCGGCTCCGCGAGTACGGCGTGCCGGAAAACGAGCTGGACGACGTGGCAGCGGCGACCGCCGTCCGGGCCGGAGCAAGGGCGAACCCCCGACCGGCGTCACCGGCCGAGATCGCCGACCTGCTTCGCTCGATCTACTAGGGCGCTAGCGCGGGCAGCTGCCCTTGGTGGGCGTCCCACCGGGACCGCTCACGAAGTAGCCCTCGTACTCGATGCAGTAGCGGTTCACGTCACCCCAGGCGAGCGTGACGCCCTCGGGCGGCTTGACCGCGTACGTGCCGGTCGTCCGGTGGCTGAACTCGAGCGCGACCGCGGCGGCGTCGAGGACTGCCGTCGGCGCCTTTTCCGTGGTCTGGAAGCTCTTCTGCGCCCACGAGAGGCCAGTGAGCGCAAGCGCGCAGAGGATCCCGACGAGGCCGACCGTCTTGATCATGCTCCACTTATCGGCCGTGCGGCTCGTTCGGGTGACCCCGATCGAGTGAACCATGGTTTCGAGCGGCGGCCGTTGTACGAGACCAGGTCCAGTCGAAGGCCCTGCAGAACCGGGCGGTTTCACGTCAATCGGCGGTTCCGAAATGAATAAGATTTCGTTATCGACCGGATTAGCCGGCTGGTAGACTCGGACCCGTGGGCGGCAAGCTCTCGTTCGACGTGCTCGTGATCGGGTCGGGGGCCTCGGGGCTCGCCGCGGCGGTGTCCGCAGAGCGCTCCGGCGCACGGGTCGCGCTCGCCACCAAGGGCGCCCTCCAGTCCTGCAACTCGGCCAAGGCGCAGGGCGGGATTCAGGCCGCGTTCGG
>DATDKA010000172.1:0-10435 GCA_036520235.1 Gaiellaceae bacterium | reverse complement strand
CAGCCGCACGCCCGTCGCCGCGAGCGGATGCCCGCACGCGATCGCGCCGCCGTACGGGTTCAGTCGCTCGTCGTCCGGTGCGACGCCCATCCCGTCGCACCAGGTCAGCACCTGCACCGCGAACGGCTCGTTCAGCTCGATTAGGTCGATGTCGTCCATCGAGACTCCGGTTTGCTCCAGCACGCGCTTCGTCGCCGGGATCGGCCCGATCCCCATCAGCTCCGGCTCGACGCCGACGAAGGCGAACCCGACCAGCCGCATCTTCGGCTCAAGCCCGAGCTCCTCCGCCGCCGCCTCCGACGCCAGCAGCGCCGCCGTCGCGCCGTCGGTCAGCCCAGCCGAGTTCCCCGCAGTCACACGCCCGCCGGCGCGGAACGGCGTCGGCAGCTCGGCGAGCCCCTCCATCGACGTCTCCGGCCGGAGGAACTGGTCGCGGTCGGCGACAGTCCAGCCGTCGTCCGTGAACACACTCATCGGGACGACCGTCGAGGCCATCACCCCGTTCTGCCAGGCAACGTTCGCGCGGTGTTGCGACTGCACCGCGAACCGATCCGCGTCCTCCTTCGTCAGTTGCGGAAAGCGGTCGTGCAGGTTCTCAGCCGTCGAGCCCATCGAGATCGCCGAGTCGTCCACCAGCCGCTCTGCCACGAACCGCGGGTTGAAGTCGACCTCTGCTCCCATCGGGTGGTGGCCCATGTGCTCGACCCCGCCGGCGACGACGACGTCCGCCGCGCGCATCGCGATCTCCCCTGCGCCTGCCGTTACCGCGGTGAGGGCGCCCGCACACATCCGGTCGAGCGCGAAGCCCGGCACCGTGTCCGGAATCCCGGCGAGCAACGCGACGTCGCGGCCGAGCGTCAGCCCCTGGTCGCCGACCTGGGCCGTCGCGGCCATCACGACGTCGCCGATTCGCTCGGGCGGCAGATTCGGGTTCCGGCGGAGCAGCTCCCGCACGACCTTTACAGCCATGTCGTCGGCGCGCGTCCGCCAGAAGAATCCCTTGGGACCGGCGCGCCCGAACGCCGTCCTGAGCCCGTCGACGTAGAGAACCTCGTTCAGCTGACGCGCCATCGAGCCGTGACAATACTGCGATGGCGGAGGGCTGGAACGCGCACATCGCGCGGGAACAGGCGCGGTACGACGACGGCCAAGAGCGGCTTCCGGACGACCAGGACGCGCGCCAGCGCCAGCTGACCCGGATCGGGAACGCGGCTTACGGCGCCGGCCTCGCGAGCCTGATGCTGGGCCGCCGTGACGAGGCGAGCGCCTGGCTCAGGCGCGCCGTCGACGCCTACGGCGCGAGCTATCCGGACGCGCCGCCCGGTAGCTGGGGCAGGCTCGTCGCGATGCTCAAGTCGAGCATCCTCGCCGACGACTGGGACGCCGCCGCCGGCCAGGCGGAGCAGACCCTGGCCGAGGGCGCGGCCGAAGCCGACTCGCCGATCGGCCGCTACGCCGCGACCGTCGCGCTCCTCGCCCTCGGCCGCGACGAGGACGCCCGCCCCGTCGCGAGCTCGCTGCGCGAGCGCGACGACTTCCCGGATGACGTGGCGGACGCCCTCGCGGCAATCGCCGCGGAGGACCCGCCCGGGTACATCCTCGCCGTCGAGGGCGTGCTCGAATCGTTCGAGCTGCGGGACGAGTACCTGGAGGACCTCCCCGTCGCGGACACCGTGCTCGTGCTTCAGGCCCTCGCCGCGAGGCGCCGCATGGCCGCGGAGCTCAGCTCGCCGCTGCTGCCGCCGGGCTAGTCCGTCGCTTCGTCCGGCGAGTGCGGGTGCATGATCGCCGTGATCGTCAGCATCTCCTGGCTCTCGTCTTCGAGCTGCTCGAAGGTCGGTACGAGCTCGGAGAGCACCTCGAGCGCCTTCTCCGGCGAGATGCGGACGTTGATGCGGACGAAGCGGAACTGGCCCTCGTCGGCGTAGTTGTTCCAGCCGCGGCGGACGTCCTCCACCACCGTGGCCTGGAGGTCTGACGCCCCCGCGGTAACGAGCTCCGGCGCGACCTTCAGCGTCTTCGCCGCAGACCGGTACGGCTTCTCGCGACCCTTGCCGGACGTGACCTGCTGGATCAGGCCGGCCTTCAGCAGCATCCGCACGTGGAAGTGCAGGTGGCCGGGGTCGACGCCCAGCCGCTGCGCGAGCTCGCGGTTCGACATCGCCTCCTCCGACTCGCCCAGCGTCTCCAGCACGCGCAACCGGAGCGGATGCCCGAGCGCCTTGAGCTGCCCGGCGCTCGAGATCGTCAGGACGTCGGGAATCGGGCTGGGCTCGGGGACCGGATTGCTCACGCGACGGCTATATATACGCCGACGGCAACAGGCATGTCTAGGTCCTTATGGGCCAATCTCCGCCGCAGCCGCACGATCGAGGAATGCATATGTAACGCCCTCGACGGCTCGCACCAGGCTCGCCGGCGTCGCCGAGGACGGGGGATCGGCGAACGCGCGCCGCACCGCGTCCGCCTTGTCCTCGCCCGTCGCGAGGAACACGATCCGCGGCGTTTCCTGCAGCACGGGCAGCGTCAGCGTCACCCGCGCGATATCCGCGCGCGGGACCGCCAACGCCTTCCGCTCCCGCTCCTCGAGCGCCGGGTCGTTCGGAAAGAGCGACGCGGTGTGCCCGTCCGGCCCGATCCCGAGCAGGATCAGGTCGAGGCCGACCCCCCGCAGCTCGGCCTCGTAGACCTCCGCCGCTTCCTCCGGCGCGAGCTCCCCGCGGATCCGGTGCTCCACCGCCGGCCCGCGCTCGAGCCGGTCGAGCAGCCGCTCGCGCACAAGCAGGTAGTTCGACCTCTCGTCGCCGGGACGCACGCACCGCTCGTCGGCGAACCAGAGCTCCGTGCGGCTCCAGTCCGGCTGCAGCTCCGCGGCGAGCTCGTAGGCAGGGCCCGGCGTCGATCCGCCCGAGAGTGCGATGTGGCCGCCGCTCGCCGCCTGCTCCGCCAGCAGCTCGGCGGCGCCACGCCGAGCCGCTTCGGCGCTGGCCGTGACTCGCAGCTCGAGGTCGGCGCTCAGCTCTCGCCCGCAGCGAGCTCCCGTCCTCGATCCATCGCCGCCTGGATCGCGTTCAGGAACGCTGCTCTGACCCCGGCCTGCTCGAGCTCGCGGATCGCGCGGATCGTCGTCCCGCCGGGCGAGGTGACCATCTCGCGGAGCTCGACCGGATGCATCTTCTCGTCACGCAGGAGCTTCGCCGTGCCGAACATCGTCTGCACGACCAGCTCGGTCGTGTCCTCGCGGGAAAGGCCGAGGAGGATGCCAGCCTCGATCATCGCCTCGGCGAGGAGCGCAAAGTAGGCGGGACCGGAGCCCGAGACGGCGGTGACGGCATCCATGTACCGCTCCGGCACGCGCACCACCCGTCCGACGTGCGAGAGCACGTCGTCTGCGATCGCCAGGTGCTCGTCGCCCGCATGGGCACCCGCGCACAGGCCCGCGACTCCCTCGTGGACGGTCGCCGGGGTATTCGGCATCGCCCGCAGGACGGGCACTCCAGGCGCGATCCGCTCCTCGATCCTCGCGGTGGGAACGGCCGCCGCGATCGAGAGCACGGTCTGCTCCGGCGAGAGGATCCCGCCGATCTCGCCGAGGAGCGCGTCGAAGTCCTGCGGCTTGACGGCGATCACGACGACGGCTGCGCCGCGCACCGCTTCGGTGTTCGAGGTCGTGGCCGTGACGCCGTGGCGATCCCGCAGGTCGGCCGCGTGCTCGTCGCGCCGGACGGTGACGACGATCTCCTCCGGCGAGCGCCAGCCGGTGCTCAGGAGCCCCGCGAGGAGCGCCTCGCCGATCTTCCCGCACCCGAGGATCGCGATCCGGCGCTCGGTTCCCATGCGGGGATCCTACGAACCCGACAGCTGGCGCACCGCGGCCGCGACCTGGTCGAGCCGCGCCTGGTCGAGCTCTCCCGTCGGGGTCAGCGCCGACGCTTCCAGCGTGACGCCGCCGCTGTAGCCCCGCTCGCGCAGGCCGTTGAGGAAGCCCTGGAGGTCGAGCTTTCCCTCACCGGGGAGGAGATAGCGGCGCACGCCCTGCTCGCGCAGTCGGCCGTTGAAGTCCTTCAGGTGGACGTGCCGCACGCGGTTGTCCGCCCAGAGCCAATCGGTGGCGATGCTCTCCGCGAGCTCGCCGTGGAAGCCGAGGAACTCGGTGTCGAGCGTCACGCCACAGCGCGGGTCGCGCTCCAGCGCGAGGCGGATGTTCGAGAGGGTTGTCCCCGCCCGCCCCGGAACCGTCTCGACGGTCAGCGCCACGTTGTAAGCCTCGGCCGTGTCGAGGCAGGTGGGCAGCCGCTCGAGGTTTCGCTCGAGCTGCTCGTCGCCGGTCGGGAGCTCCCACAGGTGGAGTACGAGCGTCTTGGCGCCGAGCGCTGCCGCAACACGGCAGTTGACCTCCAGGAGCGCGAGCGCCTCCTCCGCCTCGTCGCTGTCCTCGCTCCCGAGGCCGCTCCCGATCGCCTTGTCCGCGTGGACGGAGTGGAAGGTGAGCTCGGCTTTGCCGAGGTCCTCCACGACCTCGTCGAGATGGCCGTACCACTCGGCGTAGAGGGCGAGCTCGAGCGCGGCCGCTCCGAGCTTCGGCGCGTGCTCGAGGATCCTCTCGTGGTCGGTCTGGTCCGGCCCGCGCGTCAGCGCGCCCGTCGAGCAGAGGACTGTCAGGCTCATGCTGCGAGCAGTCCGGCGGGCCCGCGCTCGTACTGCACGGGGAGGAGGCCGGCGCCGAAGCCGGCGAGGAGATAGACGCTCGCAAGCCCTTGCCACTCCCCGTACGGCGCGAGGAGCTCGGCCGTGTCGTCCGCCTCGGCGCGACGGCCGAGGAGCGCGCTGCAGAGCTTGACGAGACCGAGGTCGCCGACCATCCCGAAGTCGTAGCAGCCGAGCCCTTGAACCCCGATCACTCCGACTGACCAGGGCCCGAGCCCGCGCTCTCGGCGGAGTCGCTGCGCTGCGCCCGCCGGCGCCACCTGGCGGAGCCGCTCGACGTCGATCGTCCTGCAGACGCGGACGAGCGTCGCGGCCTTCCGCGCCGACAAGCCGAGTCGCTGCAGCGCCGCCGGCGCGAAGTCGCAGAACGACTTCGGTGTGGGCGGGGCGTAGAGCGCGCCGTCCGTGGCACACGTCTCCCGGATCAGGCGAAGCTCGATGTTGCGCGCCCGCTTCGCCTCGATCAGCTGTCCGCAGATCGCGCGGAGCACGGCGTGCGTGACGGTTCCGAGTCGGAGCGGCCGCTTCCCGCGGAGCTCCCGGATCGGCGCACGCAGCAGGCGGTCGTCCTTGAACCGTTCGAGGAACTCGGAGTGGTCGGCCTCCAGCGGCAGCATCGCTTTGATCCGATCGAGCCCGCCTTCGCTGAGGGCGCGGAACGCGACGTCGCCGCCCGTCTCCTGCCAGCATGCTCCGCGCTCGAGCCGCCCATCGACCTCGAAGAGGCCGACGAGGATCCGCCCGTCGAACTTGCGAGTCTGGTCGTTCACGAGGCGGCAGGACTGGCGCAGCGAGAACGGGCCCCGCGGGCGGACGAGGTCCTCGACCATCGGGCAACCCTACGCGAGCAGGAGGCTGTTCCCCGACGGGTCGCGCACGACCGGGCCGGCGGGCGTGTCCTCCGGCTCCTGGCCCGACTCGACGACGCGCTGGGCGGCCTCGTCGCGCGAGGCCGTGTCCGGGAAGACGATCGTCGCGCGCCGCAGCGCCGCGGTTCCCTCCGGCGGCGCCGGGCGCCCGGCGCTCTCCCACGTGTTCGCGCCGACGTGGTGGTGGTAGCCGCCGGCGGCGAGGAACGCCGCCTGCCCCCCGTAGGTCGCCATCAGGTCCATGCCGAGCACGCCCTGGAAGAACTGGATCGTGGCGGGGATGTCGGCGACGCGGAAATGGACGTGGCCCATCCGCGTCCCGTGCGGCTGCCCCTCGAACGGCTCCGTCTGCGGATCGTCGAGCTCGCCGAGGAGGCTCTCGACGTCAAGCGGCTGCGTCGTCATCCGCTGCCCGACCTCGCCTTCCCAGACCTCGCGCGGACGGTCGGCGTAGATCTCGATCCCGTGGTCGTCCGGATCCTGCATGTAGATCGCTTCGCTGACGTAGTGGTCCGACAAGCCCGTGAGCGGGACGCGGTCGCGCGCCGCATGCGCGAGCCAGCGCGCGAGGTCACGGCGCTCGGGAAGCAGCAGCGCGATGTGGAAGAGCCCCGTGTAGCCGCGGGATGAGCCCGCGCCGGGCAGCTCGACGAGCCGCAGGAGCTCGGTGCCGTTCGTCCCGAGGCGGGCCGTCCCCGCCCCTTCCTCGAGCACGGAGAGCCCGACCGAGCCGCGGTAGTAGTCCAGGGAGCGATCGAGCTCCGAGACGGTCAGCTCGACCGGCCCCATGTGTGTGTCGGGCGGCACCGAAGCCATGCCGCGAGCCTAGCTCTCGACGAACTTCTGAAGCACCTTCCTGAGCAGGATGTTGAACTCCTCGAGCTCCTTCTTCGACAGCGCCGCCCCGATCGCGGCTTCCTTCGCCGCCTGTGCGTGCGCCGTGGTCAGCCAGGCCTTCTGCCCCTTCTTCGTCAGCTCGACCCGGAGCGAGCGGCGGTCCTTGGGATCCGGGACGCGCTTGATCAACCCGTCCGCCTCGAGCCGGTCGAGTCGGTTCGTCATCGCGCCGCTCGAGAGGTCCTGCTTCTCGGCGAGCTTCCCGGGCGTGCTCGCGTACGGGGGGCCGGCGAGCTTCAGGTGACCGAGGAGGCCCCATTCCTCGTAGCTGAGGTCGTGCTCGGCGAGCGTCTCGTCCATCCGCCGGCGGATGTTCCGCGCGATCCAGTTGATGCGGGTGACGGCGCCCTCGACGCTTAGATCGATGCCGGGGACCTCGTCGCCCCACGACTCGATCATGCGATCGACCCAGTCCGGTTCCCTCGACTCCTTCATCGACTGATTCTGTTCCGAATTTCTCTTGACGTCAAACTACTTTCTCCCTAAACTCTCGACCGGAAGTACTTCGACGTCAAGATATCGAGACGGAAGGAGGCGGCGTGCACCCGATGGACGTGCAGACGAGGAGTCAACTGGCCGCCGAGCGCGTGGCAGTCTTGGCCAGGTCGATGGAGCAAGGGGAGACAAGGAGGGAAGAGTGGCAACTGCAACAGGCACAGGATTCTCGGTTCTCACGCTCGACGGCACGACCGGCGACGAAAACGAGGGACGCATACGCGTAGACGTCCGACGCGAGCTCGGCATTCAGGCCTTCGGCACGAACGCCTACCGGTCGGTCGAGGGCGGCGAGCTGATCCGCGAGCACGACGAAGCCGGCTTTCACATCGGCAACAACGACCAGGAGGAGCTGTACGTCGTCGTCGAGGGGCGCGCGACCTTCAACGTCGACGGCGAGAAGATCGACGCACCGAGCGGGACGGCCGTCCTCGTCCGTCCCGAATCGAAGCGAAGCGCTGTCGCCGAGGAGCCCGGAACGACGGTGCTGGCGGTCGGCAGCACGCCGGGCGAGGCGTACCTCGTTCTCCCGGACGAGTTCGCCGCGGCGTTCGAGGCGTACAACGAAAAGGACTACGAAAGGTCGATCGAGCTCTACCAGGGCATCCTGGCGTCGGGCTTCCCGAACGAGGCCGGGATCATCTACAACATCGCCTGCAACGAGGCGCTGCTCGGCCGCACCGACAACGCAATCGAGCACCTGAAGACCGCGATCGAGGCCAACCCGCGGGCCGTCGAGCTCGCACGAACCGACTCCGATCTCGACTCGATCCGCGAGGACGAGCGCTTCAAAGGGCTCGTCTCCTGATGGCGACCGCGACCGGAAAGGGCTACCGCGTCATCGGGCTCGACGACCTGAGGGCGGCGCCTGCCTTCACACCGCGAGGAAACGACGACGGTCGGGAGCGGCTCGACGTTCGGAACGAGCTCGGGATCACGTCATTCGGCATCAACGCCGTACGGATTCCCGGCGCCGGCGAGCTCGTTCGCGAGCACACCGAGAAGAGCTTTGGCCTGTCCGAGCAGGAGGAGCTCTACATCGTCCTCGGCGGCTCGGCGACGTTCGTGCTCGACGGCGAGGAGGTCGAGACGTCGGCCGGCTCGCTCGTCTACGTGCGGCCGGAGGTGAAACGGAGCGCGATCGCTGCCGACGGGGGCACGACGCTGCTCATCGTCGGCGGGACGCCGGGCGAGGCTTATCAGCCTCTGCCTCCGGAGGCGGCGGAGGCCTTCGCCGCCTACAACGCCGGCGACTACGAGCAGGCGGTTGCGAAGCAGCTCAGGGCGGTGGAGCAGGTCCCAGACCACCTGATCGTGCTCTACAACCTCGCCTGCTTCGAAGCTCGCGCCGGCAAGACGGACGACGCGATCGAGCATCTCAAGGCGGCCGCCGACAGGGACCGCGAGATCCTCGAGCTCGCACGCGACGACACGGATCTGGACTCACTCCGCGGAGACCCGCGCTTCAAGGAGCTCGTCGCCTAACGCGGGTTGCCACAGAGGCGGAGGTGCCCTCGCGCCTCCGCCTCACCCCTGCCCGCAGCCCCTCGAGCGGCAATGCCGCCGCGCCGCGGTACGATTTGAGCGTCGTGAAGCGCTTGGCTGCACCGTTGGCGGTGCTCACTGCGATCGCGGCGACCGTAGGGCCGGCGGGCGCCAAGGAACCGCCACAGCCACCAAGTGGAAGCTGGAACCTTGCGGTGACCCACTCCTACTACGCAGGTCCTTCGGGACCGCTCCAGCATGCGCTGACCCGCCTGATCCGGCCTCGAGTAACTCTCCGGCCGGTATGTGTGCAGGCGGGTTGCCCGGTGAA
Source organism: Gaiellaceae bacterium (assembly GCA_036520235.1). GTDB lineage: Bacteria > Actinomycetota > Thermoleophilia > Gaiellales > Gaiellaceae > JACDAN01. The sequence continues at coordinate 1,651 of DATDKA010000172.1, read as the reverse complement.
TGTCGGGCTCGTCAGCTGGGCCGGAAGAGCGGTCGATGCCACGGCGAGGGCGTCCGCCCACGAGCCGTACCGCACCGCCCTTCGCGTCAGATCATCGGCGCGCTGCGGCGGCCGCCCGCTCCGCGTGACACTCGCCATCGAGATCGGCACCGACAGCGACCTCGTGCTGGACACACGCGCCTTCGTTGAGAGCTTCCGCGCGTGCCGCGTCTTCCGCGGCTGGCCCGACGCCGAGCGCATAGCCCTATTCGTCGGTACCAAGGCCCCTTAGCGACAACGAGTTCGGAGGCGGTGCTATACCTCGCAGGGCGGGGTTATGGGCTCCAAGCCAGTCGAACAGCTCGACCGAGTCGTGATCCGGTTCGCCGGCGACTCCGGCGACGGGATGCAGCTAACCGGCGCCCGCTTCACGAGCGAGACCGCGATCCTCGGGAACGACCTCTCGACGCTGCCGGACTTCCCCGCTGAGATCCGCGCGCCGGCCGGATCGCTCCCTGGCGTCTCGGGCTTCCAGATCCACTTCTCCGACCACGACATCCTCACGCCGGGCGACCAGCCCAACGTGCTCGTGGCGATGAATCCGGCCGCGCTGCGGACGAACATCCGCGACCTGCCGCCGGGCGGCACGTTGATCGTGAACCGCGACGCCTTCACCGACCGGAACCTGGAGAAGGCGGGCTACACGGCAAACCCGCTCGAGGACGGCTCGCTCGAGGAATTCCGTATCCACGACGTCCCGCTCACATCGCTGACCCAGGAGGCGGTGAAGGAGTCCGGCGTCACGAAGCGCGAGGCGGAGCGCTCGAAGAACATGTTCGCGCTCGGGCTGATGTCGTGGCTCTACCACCGCCCGGCCGAGGGGACGATCGAGTTCCTGGAGCGGAAGTTCAAGGCGCGGCCGGAGATCGCCGACGCAAACATCCGCGCCTTCAAGGCCGGCTGGGCGTACGGCGAGACGAGCGAGGACTTCGCCGTCACCTACGAGGTGGCGCCGGCGCCGCTCCCGCCCGGCACCTACCGCAATATCCGCGGGAACCAGGCGCTCGCGCTCGGTCTGATCGCGGCGAGCGTGAAGAGCGGGCTGCCGCTGTTCCTCGGCGCGTATCCGATCACCCCGGCGTCGGAGATCCTCGAGGACCTCTCGCGCCGCAAGGAATTCGGCGTCCGCACCTTTCAGGCCGAGGACGAGATCGCCGCCGTTGGCGCGGCCCTCGGCGCGAGCTTCGGCGGTGCGCTCGGCGTCTGCACTTCGTCCGGGCCCGGCGTCGTCCTGAAGATGGAGACGATCGGCCTGGCGGTCACGCTCGAGCTCCCGCTGCTGATCCTCGACATCCAGCGCGCCGGCCCCTCCACGGGGATGCCGACAAAGCCCGAGCAGGCCGACCTGCTGCTGGCCATGTGGGGGCGGAACGCCGAGTCGCCGGTCCCGGTGATCGCGGCTTCCACACCCGGCGGCTGCTTCGACGCGGCAATCGAGGCCGCGCGCATCGCGGTCAAGTACCGCACGCCCGTGTTCCTGCTGTCGGACGCGTACCTCGCCAACGGCTCGGAGCCGTGGCTCCTGCCGGACGCCGGTGCGTTGCCGGAGATCCCCGTCGACTTCGCCACCGGCCCGAACCGCAACGGCGACTTCCTTCCCTATGTGCGCGAT
>DATDKA010000171.1:0-8350 GCA_036520235.1 Gaiellaceae bacterium | reverse complement strand
ATCGCCTGGTGGGTCTCCATCGAGTTGTGGAGGACGCTCTGAGTTCGGTACTCCGCCTCCACGACGACGTCGGCCTCGGCGAAGCCGCGCTCGACGTCCCCGCGCTCGGAGACCCGCGCGTCGCTGACGAGCGCCTCGCGGGCGACCGCCTCGTCGGGGTCGAGCAGCGGCTCGAGCTCCTCCCAGTCGACCTGGATCAGCGCGAGAGCGGCCTGTGCCTGGGCGAGGGTGTCGGCTGCGACGGCGGCGACGGCCTGCCCCGGATAGCCGACCTCCTCGAGGATCGGGCCGAGGACGCCGCGAACGCCGGGCGCTTCCCGCGCGGCGTCGAGGTCGAGGCGGCGAACCCGTGCGTGCGCGTACGGACTGCGCAGGACGGCCGCGTGGAGCATTCCGGGCAGCTGGATGTCGGCCGTGTACCGCGCCTCGCCCCGGGCTCGCTGCAACCCGTCGAGCCGTGTCGCCGGGCGGCCGACCGACGCGCGCGGCCCCTCGGGCCACTGCTCGAGCGTGTCCTCCTCGACGACGATCCACGTCTCGGTGTAGCGGCCCTCGACTTCCTTCTCGGTCTTGATCAACCTCGCCACGAGGCAATCGCCTCCTCGATCTTCGGATAGGTGCCGCAGCGGCAGATGTTCCCGGCCATGCCGTGCCGGATCTCCTCGCGGCTCGGACCGGGGTTCGCCTCCACGAGCGCCGCGGCTGAGACGATCTGTCCCGGGGTGCAGAACCCGCACTGGAGCGCGTCGGCGCGCACGAATGCATCGACGAGCGGGTGGTCGCGCAGCCCTTCGATCGTCGTCACCTCTCGGTCCTGGACGGTATGGACGAGCGTGAGGCAGGAAAGGATGGGCACGCCGTCGAGCTGGACGGTGCAGGCGCCGCAGTGCCCCTCGTTGCAGGCCACCTTCGTCCCGGTCAGGCCGAGCTGCTCGCGCAGGACGTGGGCCAGCGACGTGCCGACCTCGGCCTCGACGCTGTGCGCCTCGTCGTTGACGCGGAGCTGGAGCTCAGGCACCCGGAGTCACCGCGATGATGTCGGCCAGATGCACCATGGCGAAGGTCGCGCGGCGCGTCGCGATCTCGTCGCCCTCGTCCTCGACGTCCGGCAGGCTCCGCCAGAGCTCCTGAGCGGTCGTCAGCAGCTCTTTGATCTGCTCGAGCTCTCCGGGATAGCCGTTGCGCTCATAGCACGCGTTCAGGGCCAGCCCGATCACGCCGATCGTGTCCTGCTGCCGAGTCCAGAGGAGCGGCGTGGCCATCGAGAGGTACTGGTGCACGCGCGCGAGCGCCATCGACTGCGTGAACTCGTCGGTGCCACTCGGCGTCGAGGGCTCGAGCGGCGCCTCGCCGTTCGCGATCCGATTGGCATTGCCGGCGAGCATGTCGCGGAGTTGGCGCTCGTCGAGCCCGGCGGTGATCGCGGTCCGCAACGCGATCGTCAGCGACTGCGGCTGGCGGCCGTAGGGGTAGTCGGAGGCGTAGAGGATCTGCTCCGGCGGCACGTGGTGGAAGAAGTCGAGGAGGTCGACCGGGCTCCACACCGAGGTGTCGAAGAAGACGCCCCGCTTTCCGGCGAAGCAGCCGGCGAGGGCGGCCATGTCCGCGATCCCGGCGTGCGCGATGATCAGCTGCGCCTCGGGGTAGGTCTCGACGAGCCGGCGCAAATGCTCGGCGATCGGCGGGAGCCCGCGCCCGCCGTGGATCAGGATCGGTACGCGTCGCTCGGCCGCCAGCGCGAAAACCGGCGCGAGCCGCTCGTCGTTCAGCGTGAACCGTTGGGCGCGCGGGTGGAGCTTGATGCCCCGCGCCCCGAGGTCGAGACAGCGGGTCGCCTCCTCGATCGGGCCCTCGCCGGTGAGGTCGAGGCGGACGAAGGGGATCAGGCGACCCTCGGAGCGCCGCGCGAACTCGAGCGTCCGGTCATTCGGCGCCCGGAAGGCGGGCTCGCGGTCGGGCTCGTCCATGCAGAACATGAACGCGCGGGAGATCCCGTACCGGTCCAGGATCCGCTCGAGCTCCTCGTACTGGCCGCTGGTGCCGTCGATGTCGTGGCCGAGGTGCAGGTGGGCGTCGAAGATCTCCGCCCCCTCGGGCAGCAGGCGACGAAGCTCGTCGTCGTAGCTCGCCAAGAGCTCCTGGGCGCGCGAAAGCGGCTCGTCCACGAGCGATCAGTTTATGGAGAACGCCCCGTATAGGATCGACCACATGACTGATGTGCTGATCTACGCAGATTCCATCGGCGACGCCTCGATGCGGAACGAGGTTCCAGTGCCGGTACCCGACCCGTTTCTCTACGTCGAGAAAGACGGCGAGCGGCACGCCGTCGTCACCTCCTTCGAGGTCTCGCGCCTCGAGCCGGCCGGTATCAAGGCCCACCCGATGGAGGAGTTCGGCTACGACGACCTCCTGGCCCAGGGCCTGCCCCGCTACGAAGTCCTCATGCAGGTGAACGAACGCGCAGTGCCGCAGCTCGGCGTCAAGGAGGCGCGTGTCCCGACCACCTTTCCCGTCGCGCTCGCCGACCGCTTGCGAGCCCAGGGAATCGAGCTGACGCCCGACCGCGAGTTCTTCTCGAAGCGCCGCAGGGTCAAGAGCGACGTCGGCCTCGCCGGCATCAGGCGGGCGCAGAAGGGAACCGAGGCCGCGATGGGCGCGGCCGCCGAGATGCTCCGGAATGCGCAGGCCTCGAACGGGACCGTCATGCTCGACGGCGAGGAGCTGACCTCGGAGCGGATCAAGACCCGCATCGTCGAGGTCTTCAACGAGCACAACCTCGTCTCCGACGAGATGATCGTCGCGATCGGCGGGCAGGCCGCATCGGGTCACGACATGGGCTCCGGCCCGATCGCTCCGGGCCAGTCGGTCGTGGTCGACCTGTTCCCGCGCGACCGCGAGACGGGCTACTACGCGGACATGACGCGCACCTTCGTCGTCGGCGAGATCCCGGATGAGCTCGCGGAGTACCACCGGCTCGTCTACGAGGCACTCGAGCGCTCGTTGGCCGCGGTGAAGGGCGGCGCAGAGGGGCGCGACATCTTCGAGCTCGTGTGCGACGTCTTTCACGAGGCCGGTCAGCCGACGCAGCTCTCGAAGCAACCAGGCGAGGTCCTGTCCAACGGGTTCTTCCACGGGCTCGGCCACGGCGTCGGGCTCGAAGTCCACGAGCCCCCGTCCCTCTCGCGCGATCCGAGCCAGCTCATGGCGGGCGACGTCGTCACGCTCGAGCCGGGCCTCTACCGCGAGGGCTATGGCGGGGTGCGGCTGGAAGACCTCGTGCTGGTCACCGAGGACGGCGCCGAGAACCTCACGAACTTCCCCTACGATCTGACCCCATGACCGAGACGCAGCAGTCTGCTGCGATCGAGACGATGTTCGAGGAGGTCCGGCGGTATCCGCCGGATCCCGAGTTCGCGGCGCAGGCGAACGCGCAGCAGGAACTGTACGAGCTGTCGCTGGAGGAGCTTTGGGCCCGCGAGTCGCAGCGGATCACCTGGTTCGAGCGGTGGACCGACCTCTACGAATGGGAGCCGCCGTACGCGAAGTGGTACCTCGGCGGGAAGCTCAACGTCTGCTTCAACTGCGTCGACCGGCACGTCGAGGCGGGGAAGGGCGGGAAGGTTGCCTACTACTGGGAGGGCGAGCCGGAGGACGACCGCCGCGAAATCACCTTCGTCGACCTCCAGGAGGAGGTCGTCCGCTTCGCGAACGCGCTGAAGGAGCTCGGTGTCCGCAAGGGGACACCGGTCGGGATCTACATGGGGATGATCCCCGAGCTGCCCGTCGCGATGCTCGCTTGCGCCCGGCTGGGCGCGCCGCACACCGTCGTCTTCGGCGGCTTCTCGGCCGAGTCGCTCTCCGACCGGCTGAACGACATGGAGTGCAAGCTCCTGATCACTCAGGACGAGGCCTGGCGGCGGGGCACGACGGTCCCGCTCAAGCGGAACGCCGACGAGGCGCTCGCGAACTCACCCGTGGTCGAGGCGTGCGTCGTCTACCGGCGTACCGGCGGTGACGTCCCGATGCAGGAGGGGCGGGACCGGTGGTGGGACGAGCTGGTCGAGGGGCAGTCGGACGACCCTGAGTCGTGCCCGCCGGAGCACATGGACTCCGAGGATCTCCTCTACCTGCTCTACACGAGCGGCACCACGGCGAAGCCGAAGGGGATCGCGCACACGACGGGCGGCTACCTCGTCGGCGTCGCGACGACGCACCACTACATCTTCGACGTCAAGCCGGACTCCGTGTACTGGTGCGCGGCCGACGTCGGCTGGGTGACGGGGCACAGCTACATCGTCTACGGCCCGCTCGCGAACGGGACGACCGGGGTGATGTACGAGGGGACGCCCGACTTCCCGGACAAGGACCGCTGGTGGGCGATCGTCGAGCGCTACAAGGTCGACATCCTCTACACCGCGCCGACGGCGATCCGGAGCCACATGAAGTGGGGGCCGGAGTACGCGGAGCGCCACGACCTGTCGTCCCTCCGCCTGCTGGGGTCGGTCGGCGAGCCGATCAACCCGGAGGCCTGGATGTGGTACCGCGAGCACATCGGCGGCGGCAAGACGCCGGTCGTCGACACGTGGTGGCAGACGGAGACGGGGATGATCATGATCACGCCGCTCCCCGGGCTGACGACGCTGAAGCCCGGGTCCGCGACGAAGCGGTTTCCGGGCGTGGATGCCGCCGTCTTCGACGAGCAGGGGAACGAGGTCGGGCCGGGCGGCGGCGGGTACCTCGTGCTGCGGAAGCCGTGGCCCGCGATGCTCCGCGGGATCTACAAGGATCACGACCGGTTCGTCGAGACGTACTGGTCGCGCTACCCCGGTGTCTACTTCGCCGGCGACGGCGCGCGGATCGACGAGGACGGGGACTTCTGGCTGCTCGGCCGCGTGGACGACGTGATGAACGTTTCCGGGCACCGGATCTCGACGATCGAGGTCGAGAGCGCGCTCGTCGACCATCCCTCGGTCGCCGAGGCGGCTGTGTGCGGACGGATGGACTCGCAGACCGGCCAGGCAATCGTCGCGTTCGTGACGCTGAAGGGCAGCGAGGAGGGCTCGGAGGAGCGGCTCGCCGAGCTGCGCGACCACGTCGGCACGAAGATCGGCCCGATCGCGAAGCCCGCCAACATCGTCTTCACGCCCGAGCTCCCCAAGACGCGGTCCGGGAAGATCATGCGGCGGCTGCTGCGCGACGTCGCCGAGAACCGTCCACTGGGCGACACGACGACCCTCGCCGACCCGGCGGTCGTCGAGGAGATCCGAGAGCGCGGCTCGGCGGGGACAGCCGCCGAGGAATGAACCACCGTCAGCTCGGCGTTGACCTCTACAACGAGGTCTGGCGGCTGATGGACACGCGCGAGGACGACGATCGGATGCTGTACGCGGCGCACGCGTCGGCGTATCACTGGTCGGTCGCGCCGGAGTGCGAGCCGAAGAACCGCGCCAGGAGCGAGTGGCAGATCTCCCGCGTGTACGCGGTGCTCGACCGCGGCGAGCCGGCGGTCCACCACGGCCGGCGGTGCCTCGAGCTTTGCAAGCAGCATCCGGACAACCTCGAGGACTGGGATCTGCCGTTCGCCTACGAGGCGCTGGCGCGCGCGCACGGGGTGGCGGAAGACCCGGACGAGGCGGCGCGGTACGCGGAGCTGGCGCGCGATTCCGCGCGTGGGATCTCCGACCCCGAGGACCGTGAGCACCTCGAGGAGGCTCTGGCGACCCTGTGACCGACTCGAGCGTGCTGGCGGTGATCGGCGCCACGCGGCTCGTCCGTCTCCGGAGGCTGGCCCCGGAGAACGGCGCGGAGCTCTGGGTCAAGCTCGAGTACCTCAATCCGACGGGCTCGATGAAGGACCGCATGGCGCTCGCGATGATCGAAGGCGCCGAGCGCGACGGGCTGATCGGGCCCGAGACGACGATCGTCGAGTACACGGGCGGGAGCACGGGCCCGGCGCTGGCGCTCGTCTGCCGGGCGAAGGGGTACGCGCTGAAGATCGTGATCGCGGACTGCTTCACCGAGGAGCGCTTCCAACTGATGGAGGCGCTCGGGGCGGACCTGGAGGTGATCCCGTCGGTTGAGGGCCCCGGCAAGGTCACCGCGCAGGACATCCAGAACATGGTCGACCGAGCCGCTGAGCTGGCGCGGGAGCCGGGGATGTACGCAACCGACCAGTTCAACAACCCCTACGTGATCCAGGGCCACCGCGAGATGCTCGGCCGGGAGATCTGGGAGCAGACTGGAGGGCGCGTGACCGGTTTCGCGCACGGGGTCGGGACCGCCAGCTCGCTCATGGGCGTCTCGGAAGCGCTGAAGGGGCGGAATCCGGACCTGCGGATCGTCGGGCTCGAGCCGGCGAGCTCGGCGGCGATCACGGGCGGAGCTCACGGCGCGTTCGCCATCCAGGGCTGGTCCGGGCTCGTGCCACCGCACTGGGACGCGGACCGCGTCGACGACGTCTGGGCGATCGAGGACGGCGAGGCGGTCGAGATGACGCGTCGCCTCGCCGAGGAGGAGGGAATCTTCGCGGGCATCTCCTCGGGCGCCAACGTCGTCGGCGCCCGCCGGCTGGCCGAACAGCTCGGCCCGAATGCGGTAGTCGTCACCCTGGCCGTCGACAGCGGCTTCAAGTACATGTCGACGGCCCCGTACGGCGACTCCTGACCGGTAGAACTGGGCTCGTGGACGAGGATCGATACCAGATCGACCTGCACGACAAGTACGGCCACCTGAACCTGATCGACATCGCGGCCGAGGTCGCCGCCAGCGATCACCCGTGGCGGAACCAGACGCTCACGACCGTCAACGACTCCGTCGTGCGGCTCGGGATCATCCAGGGCGGCGACTTCCACTGGCACCAACATGAGGACGAGGACGAGTTCTTCCTCGTCCTCGACGGGAAGCTCCTGATCGACGTCGAGGCCTCCGAGACGATCGAGCTCGGCCGTCACCAGGGCGTGACGATCCCGAAGGGCGTCAGGCACCGCCCGCGGGCCCCAGGGCCGGTGGTGATCCTGATGGTCGAGACGGCGAGCGTCGTCCCGACGGGCGATCGTTAGCTCAGGCCCGTCTCACGCCTCGTTAGAGGCCGAGACCACCAGCCGCATCCCGACGTCGTATTCGTCGAGATCGCGGAGCCGGCCGTGACGGGAATCCCAACTCCCGTCGGAGAGATCGCGCTCGACCGCCTGCTCGATGCGAGCGACGACCGCAGCAGGCATGCGGGCGAAGCCCGACGTGGCGCTCCGCGCCCGTGCGTCGAGGACGCGCTCGGGATGAGCCCAGAACGAGCCGAGGTGCCAGTCGGGTGTGTCGCGCGGGATCGGCACCTCCTGGACGTCGACCTCGCCGCCGAGCCAGCCCGCGAGGGTTTCGATCGACGGGAAGACCTGCCGGTCCAGCTCGGCGACCTCGGGGAAGTAGTCCGCAATCAGCCACATCTGAGCGGCAACGTCAACGTCGTAGGTGAGGATCACCACCGGGCCCGTGGCGACCCGTCGAAGCTCCTTCAGCCCGCGTTCCTGATCCTCGTCCCAGTGATGGATGGTCAGAATCGCCATCGCGGCGTCGAAGCTCCCGTCGGGGAACGGCAGCGGGTATGCGCCGCTGCGTATCGCCGGCGCTCGCCGCGGAGGCCGCTGCGCGATCATCACCTCACTCGGCTCGACTGCGACCACCTGGCGGTCCTTCGGCTCGTACGATCCCGCGCCGGCGCCGACGTTGACGACCGTGGTCGCGTCGCCGAGCGCGTCGCGGATCAACGCAGCGAGGCGCGGGTCCTCGCGACGCGTGACGGCGTACTCGCCGCCGATCGCGTCGTAGCGGGTGGGCATCCGGTCTCTAGCCGGCGAGCAGCTGCTCGAAGCGCGACCCGTCGTCGAACGGGCCGATCAGCGCGAGGTTGAGGCCGTCGCCGCCGAGGACGTCCTGCGCCACGCGCCGGACGTCGTCCGCCGTCACCTTGTCGATGTCCGCCAGAACCTCCTCCGGCTCCGTCGCCCGCCCCTCCAGCACCTCGCGCCGCAGCCCGAACATGATCATCCCGTGCGGGCTCTCCGTCTGGAGGACGAAGCGGCCCTTGGCGACGTTCTTCGCCTTCTCGAGCTCCTCGGCGGGAACCGGCTCCGCCGCGATCTTCTTCAGCTCGCGCGCGATCGTCTCGATCGCCTCGTCGATCCGGTTGATGTCGACGCCGGCCTGCGAGTACAGGGTGCCGGTGTCCGTGTAGGAGTGGTTCGTCGCGAACACGTAGTAGGCGAGGCCGCGGCGCTCACGCACCTCGGTGAAGAGACGTGACGACATCCCGGTGCCGAGCACGGTTCCGACCAGCTGAAGCGCGTACCGGTCGGGG
>DATDKA010000170.1:0-18964 GCA_036520235.1 Gaiellaceae bacterium | reverse complement strand
GGCTCGGGCGTCCAGCTCGTCGGAAAGGACGAGGGAGGCGCGGTGCTTCGGCTACCCTCGGGCGAGCTGCGGCGCGTGCCACTCGCCTGCCGCGCGACGGTGGGTCAGGTCGGCAACGTCGACCACGAGAACATCACCGGCGGCAAGGCGGGCCGGAGTCGCTGGAAGGGCATCCGCCCGACCGTCCGCGGCTCGGCGATGAACCCCGTCGACCACCCGCACGGCGGCGGCGAGGGGAAGTCCAAGGGCGGCCGGCACCCGGTGACGCCCTGGGGTGTGCCCACGCTCGGCAAGCGCACCCGCCGCAAGCACAAGGAATCCGATCGTCAGATCATCCGGCAGCGCCGGAGAGGCAAGGAGAAGCGTTGAGCAGGTCGTCCCGCAAGGGCCCATACGTCGAGGAGCGGCTGATGAGCCGCATCGAGTCGATGAACAACTCGGGATCGAAGAACATGATCCGGACCTGGTCGCGCACCTCGACGATCTTCCCCGAGATGGTCGGGCACACGATCGCGGTCCACGACGGCCGCAAGCACGTCCCGATCTTCATCACGGAGCAGATGGTCGGCCACAAGCTCGGCGAGTTCGCGCCGACACGGACCTTCCGCGGCCACTCCGGTGACCGCAAGACGGAGGTTCGCCGCTGATGGCCCGCGCGAGAACTCCTGTCGTCGAGGAGCCGCAGGAGGTGCGCGCCCAGGCCAGATGGCTGCGCATCACCCCGCGGAAGGCCCGCCTTGTCGTGGAGCACATCCGCGGCCGCAGCGTGCCCGAGGCGCGGACGGTGCTCGCCTTCACCCCCCGCGCAGCCGCGCGCGAGGTCGAGAAGGTGCTGGCGTCCGCCGTCGCCAACGCGGAGGCGAACCACGGCCTGATCGGCGACGACCTGATCGTCAGCGCCGCCTACGTCGACGAGGGCCCGACGATCAAGCGCTGGCGGGCCCGTGCCCGTGGCCGCGCCGCACGGATCGAGAAGAAGACCTGCCACGTGACCCTGCGCCTGCGGCCCGCCGACGAGGACGGTCAGGTGCAACGTCCGCGCCGCCGGCAGCGGCAGCAGCCCGAGGCCGAGGCGATCGCCGAGGAGCCGAAGGCCGAAGAGAAGCCGAAGCGTGCGCCGCGCAAGAAGGCTGCGCCCAAGGCGGAGACGACGAAGGCGGAGGCGCCGAAGAAGCGCGCTCCGCGCAGGAAAAAGGCTGAGAGCGAGGAGAGCTGATGGGCCAGAAGATCCACCCGGGCGGGATGCGCGTCGGCGTCATCCACGACTGGAAGTCCAACTGGTACACGAACGACAAGGACTTCTCCGACGCGATCCTCGAGGACGTCAAGATCCGCGAGCACATCCTCGGGAAGCTCTCGCATGCCGGGTTGTCGGACATCCTGATCCGCAAGGACAAGCAGCGGATCACGGTCGACATCTACACCGCGCGGCCGGGGATCGTGATCGGGAAGTCGGGCGCCGAGGTCGACGCGCTGCGCCGCGACCTGCACGCGCTCACGCAGAAGAACGTCCACATCAACATCAACGAGATCAAGCGCCCCGAGCTCGATGCGAAGCTTGTTGCGCAGTCGATCGCCGAGCAGCTGGCGAACCGCGTGGCGTTCCGCCGCGCGATGAAGCGCTCGCTCGCCTCCGCGATCCGCTCGGGCGCTCAGGGCGTGAAGATCACGTGCTCAGGCCGCCTCGGCGGGGCCGAGATGAGCCGCTCGGAGACCTACTCCGAAGGCCGCGTGCCGCTGCACACGATCCGCGCGGACATCGACTACGGCTTCGTCGAGGCGAAGACGCCGTCCGGCCGGATCGGCGTGAAAGTCTGGATCAACAAGGGCGAGATCATGCCGGAGGGTTACGAGTCGGTCGGCGGCGGGCGCGGGGACGCGCGCCTCGGCGACCAGGATCAGGCGCGTCGTCGAGGCGGCCGCACCGAGGGCCTCAGCGCCTCGCGCGAGAGCGGGCGTCGCGGCAGCGCCGACCGCGAGGGCCTCGGCCCGGTGCGCGAGCGGCGCGGTGGCCGGCGCGGCGGTGCCGGACGTGGCCGTGGCGGCGCCGGTTCGAAGGTCGAGCAGCCGCGCACCGACGAGCGCGGCGTGTCGGCCGAAGGTCGCGAACAGCCGGAGATCCAGCCGGACGTCCCGGTGACGCCGGAGCCTGTGGCCGAGGCGCCTGACACGACTACCGAGAAAACGCAGGTCGAGGACCCGACGAAACTCGAGCAAGCCGGTGACGCCTCGCAGGAGAAGACGGACTAATGGCAGCCCCCTCCATCACAGCTCGGGCTCCCCGGCGCGCTGCAAACCGCCGCCTCGGGGCGTCCTCAGTCGCACACGTAGCCGTTGGCTACGCGCGCTCCCTGCGTCCTTCCGGTGCGGGGTTTTCACGGCCGGGAAGCGCGATCTGCGCTGGAGGTGACCGCTGATGCTGCTCCCCAAGAAGACCAAGTACCGGAAGTTCCAGCGCGGCCGCCGTCGCGGGCAGGCCAAGGGCCAGACGAACGTGCAGTTCGGCGACTTCGGGATCAAGGCGCTCGAGGACGGTTGGGTGACGAACCGGCAGATCGAGGCTGCCCGAATCGCGATGACGCGCAAGATCAAGCGCGGCGGGAAGGTCTGGATCAACGTCTTCCCCGACAAGGCCGTTTCGCAGAAGCCCGCCGAGACTCGGATGGGGTCGGGCAAGGGCTCGCCCGAGCACTGGGTCGCCGTGATCAAGCCGGGCCGCGTGATGTTCGAGCTCGCCGGCGTGCCCGAGCCGCTCGCGAAGGAGGCCCTCCGCCTCGCCGGCACCAAGCTCCCTGTGAAGACGAAGTTCGTGAAGCGGGAGGCGAATCTCTTTGAGGGCTAGAGAGATCAGGGACATGAGCGACGAGGAGCTGGAGAACGCGTTGGCCGACCGGCGGCAGGAACTCTTCAACCTGCGCTTCCAGTCGGCGACGGGAGCGCTCGAGAACCCCGCGCGCCTGAAGCTCGCGAAGCGCGAGATCGCCCGCATCCTCACCGTCCGCAACGAACGAGAGCAGAGCTAGCAATGGCAGACAACGAGACAACCGAAGAGACGCCCGAAGAGACTCCGGAGGAGCCGACCACGGTCGAGGCCGAGGGCTCGGCCGGGATGGAAGCCTCCGGCGAGTCGCCGCCCGAGCCGGACCCCGAGGCTCCGCCCGAGGAGCCCGGCCCGCCCGTGCCCGAGCCCGAGCAGCCTGAGCCCGAGCCGGCCCCAGAGCCGGTCGCGGAAGCATCGGACGCTGAGGCTCCGGACGACGGCGAAGCGTCAGAACCGGAAGAAGAGGCGGCTCCCGCCGAAGCTCCGAAGGAGGTTCGGCGGAAAAGGAAGCGCGTCCCGCGCTCCGAGCGCCGCACTCGTTCGAAGCCCCCGACTGAGAAGGTGGCAGAGCGCAAGCCGATCTCGCGCCAGCCGAAGCCGGAAGGCGTGCGGGGCCGAAGCCAGGAGCGCCGCGGCATTGTCGTCTCGGCGGCGATGGACAAGACCATCATCGTCCGTGTCGACGTCGTGAAGGCGCACCCGCGCTACAAGAAAGTCGTCCGGCGCTCGCAGCGCTTCCACGCCCATGACGAGCAGAACCAGGCCAAGGCCGGCGACGTCGTCCGCATCGTGGAGACGCGTCCGCTTTCGAAGACGAAGAACTGGCGCCTGGCGGAGATCGTGGAGGTAGCGCAGTAGCGATGATCCAGCAGGAGTCCAGAGTCCGAGTCGCCGACAACACGGGCGCCCGCGAGCTCCTCTGCATCCGCGTGCTCGGCGGCTCGCACCGCCGCTATGCCCGCGTCGGTGACGTGATCGTCGGCACGGTGAAGACGGCTACGCCGCAGGGCGCCGTCCGCAAGGGTGAGGTCGTCCGGGCTGTCGTGGTCCGCACGAAGAAGCCGTACGGCCGCAACGACGGCACCTCGATCGCGTTCGACGAGAACGCCGCCGTGATCATCGACGCGCAGTCGAACCCGCGCGGCACCCGCATCTTCGGGCCGGTCGCGCGCGAGCTGCGTGAGAAGAACTTCATGAAGATCGTCTCGCTCGCCCCGGAGGTGCTCTAGGTGGCTCAGACGCTGAAGATCAAGAAGGGCGACCTCGTCCAGATCCTCTCGGGCAAGGACCGCGGCAAGCAGGGCCGCATCCTCGAGGCGCGCCCGAAGGACGGACGCGTGCTCGTCGAAAACCTGAACATGATCAAGCGGCACACCCGCCCGCGGCCGATGCGGAACCCGAGCCGGATGGGCGCCCCGCAAATCCAGCCAGGCGGGATCATCGAGAAGGCCGCACCGGTTCAGATCTCGAACGTGATGCTCGTCTGCCCGGTCTGCAACCGCCCGACGCGGGTCGGCACGGTCGTCAAGGAGACGAAACAGGGCGAGACCCGCCGGGTGCGCGTCTGTCGCCGCGACGACTGCCGCCAGGAGATCGATAAGTGATGGCTACGGCGACCGAGACATACACGCCGCGACTCAAGCAGCGCTACCTCGAGGAGGTCCGCGGCCGGCTCAGGGACGAGCTCGGCCTCAGCACGGTCATGGAGGTCCCGCGGATCGAGAAGATCACGCTGAACATGGGCGTCGGCGAGGCCAAGACCGAGGCCAAGGCGCTCGACGCCGCGATCGAGGAGCTGACGACGATCGCCGGGCAGCGGGCGCAGGTGCGCCGCGCCCGCAAGTCGATCGCCGGCTTCAAGATCCGAGAGGGGATGCCGATCGGGGCGCGCGTGACGCTGCGCGGCGACCGGATGTACGAGTTCCTCGATCGGCTCGTCTCGATCGCTCTGCCGCGCATCCGTGACTTTCGGGGGCTCAGCCCGAGGTCGTTCGACGGCCGCGGCAACTACTCGATCGGGATCCGCGAGCAGATCATCTTCCCCGAGATCGACTACGACGACATCGCCGGGATCCGCGGGCTCGACGTCGCGATCACGACGTCCGCCAAGACCGACGAGCACGCCCTGGCGCTGCTGCGGTCGCTCGGGCTCCCGTTCGCAACAGCAGACAGAGGAGAGATTCAGTAGTGGCAAAGAAGGCTTTGGTGAACAAGCAGCAGCGCGAGCCGCGCTTCAAGGCGCGCGGGTACTCCCGCTGCCGGCGCTGCGGCCGGCCGCGCGCCGTCTACCGGAAGTTCGGCCTCTGCCGGATCTGCCTGCGCGAGCTCGCGCACAACGGCGAGATCCCGGGCATGACGAAGTCGAGCTGGTAGGAGCGAGGAATGCAGACAGACCCGATCGCAGACATGCTCACCCGGATCCGCAACGCCAACAAGGCGCTGCACGAGACCGCAGAGATGCCGACCTCCCGGCAGAAGGAGGAGATCGCCCGCCTGCTCCAGGAGGAGGGCTATATCTCTGGTTTCCAGGTCGTTAGCGCGGCAGATTTCAACAACCGTGAGGCCGATTCCAAGAAGCACCGCGCCTACGGGACGCTCGTGATCGAGCTCAAGTACGGCCCGAGCCGCGAGCGGATCATCAGCGATCTCAAGCGGGTCTCGAAGCCCGGTCGGCGCGTGTACGCTCGGAAGGATCGCCTGCCCCGCGTCCTCGGCGGGATGGGCACGGCGATCATGTCCACCTCGAGAGGTGTCGTCACGAGCAAGACCGCCGAGCGCGAAGGCATCGGCGGCGAAGTCATTTGCTTCGTCTGGTAGCACGATGAGTCGAATCGGAAAAAAGCCCATCGAGATCCCCGCCGGCGTGTCGGTGTCGCTCGACCCTGGCCGCGTGATGGTCAACGGGCCGCTCGGCGAGCTGACACAGCAGGTGCCGCAGCGGATGAAGATCGAGCAGTCCGACGGCGAGCTCGTCGTCGCTCGCCCGACCGAGCGCGGCGACGACCGCGCGCTGCACGGGCTGACGAGGACCCTGGTCGCGAACATGATCGAGGGTGTCACGAAGGGCTTCGAAAAGCGCCTCGAGATCCAGGGTGTCGGCTACCGAGCCGCGCTGCGTGGGCAGTCGCTCGAGCTCCAGGTCGGCTACTCGCACCCGGTCGTGATCGAGCCGCGCCAGGGGATCACCTTCGAAGTCCCGACGCAGACGGAGGTCATCGTCAAGGGAATCGACAAGCAGCAGGTCGGCCAGACCGCGGCGGAGGTGCGCGCCGTGCGGCCACCCGAGCCGTACAAGGGCAAGGGCATCCGCTACACAGGTGAGTACGTCCGCAGGAAGGTCGGCAAGAGGGCGTAATGGCGCAGCTGACGATGAGACAGCGACGGCAGCGCCGCCACAAGCGCGTGCGCAAGGACGTGTTCGGCACTGCCGAGCGACCACGCCTGGTCGTCTTCCGCTCGAACCGGGGCATCTCCGCGCAGCTGATCGACGACAGCGCCGGCCGCACGCTGGCAGCCGCGAGCTCGCTCGACCTCAAGGGCGACAAGGGAACGAAATCGGACCAGGCCGCCGAGGTCGGGAAGCTGCTGGCGGACAAGGCCAAGAAGGCGAACGTCGAGGCGGCTGTCTTCGACCGCGGCGGCTACCTCTACCACGGGCGCGTGAAGGCCCTCGCCGACGCCGCACGCGAAGGGGGGATAAAGCTTTGAGCGACTACCAGGAAACTCGCGAGCTGAAGGAGCGCGTGGTCGAGATCAACCGCGTCGCAAAGGTCGTCAAGGGCGGCCGGCGGTTCTCGTTCACGGCGCTCGTCGTCGTCGGCGACGAGGTCGACCGTGTCGGCGTCGGCTACGGCAAGGCGCGCGAAGTCCCGCTGGCGATCTCGAAGGCCGTCGAGGACGGTAAGAAGAACCTCTTCACCGTGCCGAAGCACGGTCAGACGATTACGCACGAGATCCTCGGGGAGTTCGGCGCGGCGCGCGTGCTGCTGCGGCCGGCCAGCGAGGGAACCGGCGTGATCGCGGGCGGCGGCGTCCGCGCAGTCCTCGAGCTCGGCGGCGTGCGCGACATCCTCGCGAAGAGCCTCGGGACGACGAACCCCGTGAACATGCTCAAGGCGACCGTGAACGGCCTCCAGCGGCTCCGAAGGCCGGAAGAGGTCGCGAAAGCCCGGGGGAAGACGATCGCCGAGGTGCTGCCGCTGCCCAAGCTCCAGGCCGCCGCAGAGGAAACGCCTGCCGAGCCGGAGCCCGAGCCTGCCGCCGTCGCGGCCGAGTCGGACGCGGAGGATCAGGACGGTGGCTAAGACCCTCAAGATCACCCAGGTCCGCAGCCAGATCGGCCAGAGCCAGCGGCACCGCGGCACGCTCCGCGCGCTCGGCCTGGGGAAGATCGGGCGCACCGTCGAGCATGCCGAGAGCCCGGAGCTCGCGGGTAAGCTGAGGAAGGTCCGCCACCTCGTCCGAATCGAAGGCGAGGAGTAGCCCAGACCATGGCCGAGCAGCTGAACCTGTCGAACCTGAAGCCTGCCGCCGCGCGCAAGGATCGCAAGCGCGTGGGCCGCGGCATGGGCTCCGGCAAGGGGCGCTACTCCGGCCGCGGGATCAAAGGCCAGAAGGCCCGCTCCGGCTCGCACAAGATGCGGGCTGGCTTCGAGGGCGGACAGATGCCGATCTACATGCGGCTCGGCAAGCAGCGCGGTCCCTACTCGAAGGACGCGATGCCGGTCGGCCCGCACCGCACGCACATGGCGGCGGTGAACGTGCGTGACCTCGAGCGCTTCGACGCCGGCGCGGAGATCACGCCGGAGCTGCTCGCCGAGGCCGGCCTGATCCGAAACGCCAAGCTCGAGGTCAAGATCCTCGGGCAGGGCGACCTCTCGAAGAAGCTGTCCGTCTCCGCCCACGCATTCTCCGGCACCGCGCAGGAGAAGATCGAGGGAGCGGGCGGCTCCGTCACAGCGCTGAAGGAGCCGAAGGTCAAGCGCCGCCGCAAGAAGGGCTCGACGGCGCCTCGGGCGGCCGCGGCGCCTCAGGCAGCCGAGGAGGCTCCCGCCGAGGAGGAGTCCACGGACGAGCCTGCCGTTGAAGCGGAGCCGGAGACGCCGGCCGAGGACAGCTAGATGTTTTCCTGGCTGACGAACGCCTGGCGCGTCCCCGAGCTGCGCCGCCGCGTCCTCTTCACCGCCGTGATCCTGCTGCTCTACCGGCTGGGGTCGTGGATCCCGGCGCCGGGCGTCAACTCGTCCACGGTCGAGAACTACTTCAACTCGTCTGCGGGCGGCACCGTGCTAGCCCTACTGAACCTCTTCTCGGGCGGCGCCCTGTCCCAGTTCGCGATCTTCGCGCTCGGGATCATGCCGTACGTCACGGCGTCGATCATCCTCCAGCTCATGACGGTCGTGATCCCGCGGCTCGAGGAACTCCAGAAGGAGGGTGAAGCCGGGTTCGCCAAGATCAACCAGTACACGCGGTACCTCACCGTCATCCTGGCGGCGGCGCAGGCGACCGGGTTCGCGTTCCTCTTCCAGCGCCAGGGTGCGCTGGAGGCGAACTTCGGGCGCGGCGCGCTGATCGTCGTCACCCTCACCGCCGGCACCACGCTGCTGATGTGGATGGGCGAGCTGATCACGAAGCGCGGGATCGGCAACGGCATCTCACTCCTGATCTTCGCCTCGATCCTCACGGGCTTCCCACTCGGGATCAGGGCCTGGGTCGAAGGCGGCATCTTCGAGCGCCTGTTCTTCCCGCTGATGGCGGTCGGCGTCGTCGTCGCGGTCGTCTTCATCCAGGAGGGCCAGCGGCGAATCCCGATCCAGTACGCGAAGCGGATGGTGGGGCGCCGGATGACGACCGGCGGCTCGACCTACATGCCGCTGCGCGTGAACATGGCGGGCGTCATCCCCGTCATCTTCGCGGCGGCCGTGATGGCCTTCCCGCCGACGATCGCGCAGTACTTCCCGCAAACGCAGAGCTTCATCAACAAGTGGTTCAGCTACACCGACTGGCCGTACCTTCTGCTCCAGGGAGCGCTGATCGTGATCTTCACGTTCTTCTACACGGCCGTGCAGTTCAATCCGGTCGACCAGGCCGACAACCTGCGGAAGCACGGCGGGTACATCCCCGGCATCCGCCCCGGACCGCCCACGGCGCAGTACCTCGACCGCGTGCTCACGCGGCTGACCCTGCCCGGTGCGATCTACCTCGCGCTCGTCGCGACGCTCCCGAGCATCGTGATCGCGTACCTGAACGTCTCACAGGCGCTCGCCGGGGCGTTAGGCGGAACCTCGGTCCTGATCGCCGTCGGTGTCGCGCTCGACACCATGCGCCAGATGGAGTCGCAGATGATGATGCGCTCCTACGAGGGCTTCTTGAAGTGAACATCCTGCTCCTGGGTCCCCAAGGCTCCGGGAAGGGGACGCAGGCGAAGCGGATCCAGGCCGAGTACGGCGTCCCGCACATCGCGACCGGCGAGATCCTCCGTGCGGCGATGGAAGAGGGCACCGAGCTCGGTCTGAAGGTGCGGCCGATCGTCGACAGCGGCCGGCTCGTCCCGGACGACCTCATGATCGACCTGATCCGCGATCGGCTGATGCAGCCGGACGCCGAGCAGGGCTTCATCCTCGACGGGTTTCCGCGCACGCCGCCGCAGGCCGCCGCGCTGGACGCGATGCTCGACGAGATCGCCCGCAACCTCTCGATCGTCTTCGAGTTCCAGCTGCCGGACGATGTCGCCAGGGAGCGGCTGTTCAGGCGCGCCGAGCTCGAGGGGCGGGCCGACGACACACCGGAGGCGATCGAGCAGCGCCTCGCGCTCTACCACGAGCAGACCGAGCCGCTCGTCGAGCACTACCGCGCGCAAGGCAATCTTGTGGGTGTGCACGCCAACAACTCCGTCGACGGTGTCTTCGCCGAGGTTCAAGACACACTCGAGCAGGTAGCCGCCAGATCATGATCGTCCGCAAGTCCAACCAGGAGCTCGAGCGCATGGCTCGCGCAGGCGAGATCGTCGCCGACACGATCGCGCTGCTCGGCGAGCACGTCCGCCCCGGAACCACGACAGGCGAGCTGGACCGGATTGCCGACGAGTACATCCGCTCGAGGGGCGGCGTGCCGACGTTCAAGGGGTACCACGGCCCGTACCCGTACCCGGCGTCGATCTGTACGTCTCCCAACGACGTCGTCGTGCACGGGATCCCGGGCCCGTACCAGCTCCGCGAGGGCGACATCCTCTCC
Organism: Gaiellaceae bacterium; assembly: GCA_036520235.1. Taxonomy (GTDB): domain Bacteria; phylum Actinomycetota; class Thermoleophilia; order Gaiellales; family Gaiellaceae; genus JACDAN01. The sequence continues at coordinate 8,910 of DATDKA010000170.1, read as the reverse complement.
GTGGACGTCGGCGTCACCCTGGACGGGTTCGTGGCCGACTCCGCCTTCACGTTCGCGGTCGGCGAGGTCGACGAGGAGTCGGAACGGCTTCTGGAGGTCGGGAACGCGGCCCTCCACGCCGGGATCGAGCAGGCGCTCGCCGGCGGCAAGCTGACGGACATCTCGCACGCCGTCCAGAAAGCGACCGAGGAGGGCGGCTTCGCGGTCGTCCGGAGCCTTGTCGGCCATGGGGTCGGGCGGGACATGCATGAGGACCCGCAGATACCGAACTACGGCGAGCCCGGGCGGGGGCCGACCCTCGCGACGGGGATGACGCTCGCGATCGAGCCGATGATCAATGTCGGCAGCCACGACGTCGTGCTCGGGGAGGACCGCTGGACGATCTCGACCGCGGACGGGTCCCGCTCGGCCCACTTCGAGCACACGGTGACGATCACGGATGAAGGCCCAAGGATTCTGACGGCGGCCAGGGCGCGCCAAATCGCCTAGCGGAGGGTGTTTGCTACCATTTTCGCCTCGGCGTGGGCCGTGCCACGCCGTGTTCGAACACCGTCTGAACTCGCGCCCCACAAGGGCGCGGTTCGCGTGAGAGGAAGTAGGAAGTGAAGGTCAGAGCGTCCGTAAAGCCAATGTGCGAGCGCTGCCGCGTGATCAAGCGGCATGGGCGAACCATGGTCATCTGCACGAATCCGCGCCACAAGCAGCGGCAGGGGTAAGGAGAGAAACTTGGCACGCATCGCCGGCGTCAACCTTCCGCGCGAGAAGCGCCTCGAGATCGGTCTCACGTACATCTTCGGCATCGGCCGCTCGACGGCGCTGAAGGTGTGCGAGGGGACGGGCCTCTCGCCCGACGAGAAGATCCGCGACCTGACCGATCCCGAGATCACGAAGCTCCGCGAGTACATCGACACGAACCTGCAGGTCGAGGGCGACCTGCGCCGCGAGCGCACGCAGGCGGTGAAGCGCCTCTCGGAGATCGGCGCCTACCGCGGACTGCGGCACCGGCGAAGCCTCCCCGTCAACGGCCAGCGGACGAAGACGAACGCCCGCACCCGTAAGGGCCCGAAGAAGACCGTCGGGCGCGGCAAGAAGGCGGCGACGAAGACCTGATGATGGCGGCCCTCTCCGGCATCGGGCGCGCCCGCTGCGGCGCTGCAATGCGCCGCCTCCCGGCGTCCTCAGTCGCGCCCGTAGCCTCCGGCTACGAACGCTCCCTGCGTCCTTGGGACGGGGGCATTTCACGGGCAGCGAACACGCCGGCTACCAGAGGTGGCCGCTAATGGCGCCTCCTCGCAGACAGGCCGGCCGGGGCCGGACGCGCCGCCGCGTCCGCAAGAACATCGCCATCGGCCAGGCGCACATCAAGACGTCGTTCAACAACACGATCGTCACGCTCACGGACAAAGACGGCGCAGTGATCGTGTGGGAGTCAGCCGGCTCGGCCGGATTCAAAGGCTCGCGCAAGTCGACGCCCTTCGCGGCGCAGGTCACGGCTGACGCCTGCGCGCGGAAGGGCATGGAGCACGGCCTCCAGAAGGTCGAGGTCTTCGTCAAGGGCCCGGGCTCGGGGCGCGAGACGGCGATCCGCTCCTTGCAGGCCGCCGGCCTCGAGATCCTCGGCGTCAAGGACGTTACGCCGCAGGCGCACAACGGCGTCCGCCAGAAGAAGCGGAGGCGCGTCTAATGGCGAGGTCGATCGGCCCGAAGTGCCGCTTCTGCCGCCGCGAGGGGATGAAGCTCTTCCTGAAGGGCGAGCGCTGCCTGACCGAGAAGTGCTCCGTCGAGCGCCGCAGCTACCCGCCGGGTGAGCATGGCCGCGGCCGGATCAAGCAGTCCGAGTACCTGCTCCAGCTGCGCGAGAAGCAGAAGGCGCGCCGCTATTACGGCCTGCTGGAGAAGCAGTTCCGCACCTACTACAGCAAGGCGGCCAACGCCTCAGGAATCACCGGTGAGGCGCTTCTGCGCCTGCTCGAGACGCGGCTCGACAACGTCGTCTACCGGCTCGGCTTCGCCGCTTCCCGTGCACAGGCACGACAGTTCGTGCGGCACGGCCACTTTCACGTGAACGGCCGCCGCGTGAACATCCCGAGCTACCAGGTCAAGCCAGACGACCTCGTGACGATGGCGCCCGGCTCGTCCGCGGAGCAGGTGATCCGCGACGCCACCGACCTCACTGCCTCGGTTGCCCCCTGGCTCCAGGCCGACCACGAGAACATCACCGGCAAGGTGCTCAAGTGGCCCGAGCGGGAGGAGATCGACACCCCCGTTCAGGAACAGCTCATCGTCGAGCTCTACTCGAAGTAACGACGACCACGGAAGGATCGCTTTGGCAACCAGAACGTCTTTGATGGAGTTCCAGATCCCGCGGATCGTCCACGAGGAAGTGGACGAGCGCCGCGGTGTCTTCGTGATCGAGCCGCTCGACCGCGGCTTCGGCCACACCTTCGGCAATTCGCTGCGCCGCGTGCTGCTCTCGTCGCTCGAGGGCGCCGCCGTCACCTCGGTGAAGATCGAAGGCGTCGCGCACGAGTTCACGACGCTGAACGGCGTCCGGGAGGACGTCGTCGACATCATCTCTTCGCTGAAGAACCTCGTCGCGCGGCTCCACGGCGAGTCACCCGAGATCGAGGTCCGGCTGAACAAGCGCGGCCCCGGCGCGGTGACCGGCGCCGACATCGAGGCTCCGGCGGAGCTCGAGATCCTGAACCCGGAGCTCGAGATCGCGCACCTCTCCGACAAGGGCCGCCTCGAGGTGACGATGACGATCGGCCGCGGTCGTGGCTACGTTCCCGCGGAGCTCAACCGCGGGCCCGAGCACACGATCGGCGTGATCCCGATCGACTCGCTCTTCTCGCCGGTCCGCCGCGTCTCGTACGACGTGGAGGCCGCGCGCGTCGGCCAGCGCACCGACTACGACAAGCTGACGCTCGACGTCACGACCGACGGCTCCGTCGATCCGCGGGAGGCGATCGGCGAGGCGGCCGAGATCCTGATCCGGCAGCTCGCGATCTTCACGGACATCGACAAGATCGAGGGCTTCGGCGAAGCGGCTGCCGCGCAGGCTGCCGCCACCGAGGCGCCGCAAGCGCACGGCATGGAGAACTTCCCGATCGAGGAGCTAGAGCTCGGCGTTCGCTCGTACAACTGCCTCAAGCGCGTCGGCATCGAGACGATCGGCGATCTCGTCACGAAGAGCGAGGGCGAGCTCGCAGCAATCCCGAACTTCGGCAAGAAGTCGATCGAAGAGGTCAAGGAGACGCTCGCGACCCACGGTCTCAACCTCCGCGGGGAGGAGTAGCACCGACGCCATGCGTCACCATCGCTCCGGAAAGAAGCTCGGCCGCGACTCGGCGCACCGGAAGGCGCTCTACGCCAACCTCGCCGGGTCGCTGATCGAGCACGGCCGGATCAAGACCACCGAGGCGAAGGCGAAGGCCGTCCGGCCGGTCGCGGAGAAGATGATCACGCTCGGCCGCCGCGGCGACCTCGCGGCGCGGCGGCAGGCCCTCGCCTACCTTCGCTCGCAGGAGGTCGTCCACAAGCTCTTCGCCGAGGTGGGACCGCGGTTCGCGGACCGCCCGGGCGGCTACCTGCGGATCGTCAAGCTCGGACCGCGTCCCGGTGACGGCGCCGAGATGGCGTATCTCGAGGTCGTCGACTTCGTCCCGCCGGCGCCGGTCGTCCGGCCGCAGCGGGTCGAGGAGCCGGCCGAAGCGACCGCCGGCTAGACCCGCGCGATCTAGACCCCGCGCGACCCGAGAAAAACGAAGATCGGGTCGGGCGGCTTCGTCTCGACGACCAGCTCGGAACCGTCGGGCAGTGTGTCGGCGAGGCGGTCCGCAAGCTCGCGCGCCGCCTCCTCGCTCGCCACGTCGACCGTGACGTAGCGCCACCGCCGGTGGACGTGAAAACCCTCGGCATGCAGGGTTTTCTCCAGCTCGACGGCGTCGCCGCGGTGCTGGAGCTCCGCCCGGACGTGCCAGTTCCAGGAGGCGTTGCGTTCAGCCTCCTTTTCGTCGGCGGCGTCCCGCCGCTCGACTTCCTGCTCGACCGTGTCGGCGGTAGTCGGGAGCGGGACCGACGGGTCCTTCCAGGCCTGCTCCACGGGGTGCCAGCGCGTCGTCGAGATCTCGGCGCTGAGCCCGACACGCTGCACGAGCTCCCGGATCGCCTGCTCGGCCTCCCGCGACTGCGCCTCGTCTGCGGCGTACAGGAAGAGCCGCGAGCCGTCTCGGGACACCGCAACGCGGTCGCCCAGCCGCTCGCGGACCTGGTCGTCCAGCTCGCCGGCGCGCAGGCGCTCGTCGAGCGAGTAGCCCTGCTCCTCATCGTCGAGCTCGACCTCGACGCGCCAGTCCTCGTCCGCCACGCGGCGATGATACGCGCGCGGTGCGGCTGAAGCTCACACTCGAGTACGACGGAACCGGGTTTCGCGGCTGGGCCGCCCAGCCGGGCCAGAGCACGGTGGAGAGCGAGGTCAGGAAGGCGCTCGACGCCGTCTACGGGTCATGGGACGGGCTGGCCGTCGCCGGGCGGACGGACTCGGGCGTCCACGCACTCGGCCAGGTGGCGAGCGTCGCAGCCGAGGGCGGCCCGCCCTTCGATCGAGCCGCAGAGGCGCTGAACGCTGAGCTCCCGGACGGGATCGCGGTTGTCGCCGTCGACCAGGCGCCGGCCGACTTCGATGCCCGACGCTGCGCGAAGGCCCGCAGCTACAGGTACCGCATCTACCGCCGGCGGGCACCGTCGCCGTTCGAGGCCAGACGAGCCTGGTGGTACCCGCGCCCGCTCGACCGCGGCGCACTCGACGAGTCGGCGGCGCTCCTCCTCGGCGAACATGACTTCCGGGCTTTCACTCCGCGCGAGACGCAGCACAAGGTCTTTCACCGCCGTGTACTGGAGGCCCGGTGGGTCGAAGGCGAGGACATTCTCGAGCTCGAGCTCACGGCCGACAGCTTCCTACGCCACATGGTGAGAACCCTCGTCGGATCGATGCTCGAGCTCGAGCCGAACCAGATTGCGAACCTCCTCGAAGGCGGCACCCGCGCGGACGCAGGCACGACAGCCCCACCGTGGGGCCTCTACCTGGAGCGGGTGCACTACTAGCGAGGAGGAGCGGGGAACCAGGGATTCTCGCCGTTAGACGTGGGGGGCCCCGGACGGCCTGCAGCCAGCCGCCGGGGCCCAGCGGGCGGGGGGAGAGGCACAGTCCGCCCGCCAAGTGGCACCTTTCCACACCGGTCGGTCGAATCCCTCTCGGTACGATCGACGCGATGGCGACGAAGGCCGGAAAGAGCGTCGAAGATCGGGCCGAGGAGCTTCGTGGCCTCCTCATGCAGTGGGGCCACGCCTACCACGTGCTCGACGAACCGGTCGTGGCCGATGCGGCCTACGACCGCGCCTATGACGAACTGGTTGAGCTCGAAAACGAGCATCCGGAGCTCGTGACACCGGACTCGCCGACGCAGCGCGTCGGCGCACCGCCCTCAGAGAAGTTCCGAAAGGTCGAGCACTTGATGCCGATGGGCTCGCTGGACAAGGTCACGACCGACGAGGCGCTCTTCAAGTGGGCGGAGGACATGCGCAAGCGCCTCGACCGCGACGAGCCGCTCTCGTACGTGCTGGAGCCCAAGATCGACGGGCTCGCGATCAACCTCACCTACGAGAACGGCGTGCTCGTCCGCGGCGCGACGCGCGGCGACGGCGTCCAGGGCGAGGACGTGACCGTCAACCTGCGCACGATTCCGGCAATCCCGCTTCGGATGCTCGGCGACGACCCGCCGCCGGTGCTCGAGGTGCGGGGCGAGGTCTACCTCCCGCTGTCGGGGTTCCGGCGGCTGAACGAGCAGCTCGCCGGGACGAACCAGAAGCTGGCGCCAAACCCGCGGAACGCGGCGGCCGGGTCGCTGCGCCAGAAGAACTCGGCGATCACAGCGTCGCGTCCGCTCTCGCTTTGGGTCTACGGCGTGGGCGTCCGCGACGGCGTCCAGGCCGACTCCCACTGGGAGACGCTGCAGTGGCTGCGCGAGCGCGGGTTCCGCACGAATCCCCATGTCGAACGCCTCGACTCGATCGAGGAGGTCGCGCGCAGGTGTAACGAGTGGGAGACGGCCAGGATCGACCTCGACTACGAGATCGACGGGATCGTGATCAAGGTCGACGCTCTCGAGCAGCAGGCGGAGCTCGGCGCCCTGCACTCGAGGCCTCGTTGGGCGCGGGCGTACAAGTGGGCGCCGATGACTGCGACGACGCGACTGAACAAGATCCTGATCCGCGTGGGGCGGACCGGCGCGCTCAATCCGTGGGCGATGCTGGAGCCCGTCGAGGTCGGCGGCGTCACCGTCTCCCGCGCGACGCTCCACAACGAGGAGGACATCAACCGGAAGGACATCCGCGAGGGCGACGACGTGATCGTCCAGCGGGCGGGAGACGTGATTCCGCAGATAGTGGGCCCGGCCGGCGGGCACCGGAAGGGGACGAAGCCGTTCCGGATGCCCACGCACTGCCCGCTGTGCGGTGTTGAGGTGGTCAGGCCCGAAGGCGAGGCGATGCACCGGTGTCCGAATCGGGCGTGCCCGTCGCGCGGCCTGGAGACGCTGAACAACTGGGTGATGGCCGCGGCCGACATCGACGGCGTCGGCGAGCAGTTCGTCCGGCGACTCTGGGATCTCGGGCTCGTGCGCTCCTTGCCCGATCTCTATCGCCTGACGAAGGAGCAGCTGCTCGAGCTCGACGGCTTCCAGGAGCGCAGCGCGTCGAACGTGATCGACGCGATCGAGGCGTCGCGGCAGCGCATCCCATTCAGGCGCGTCCTCTTCGGCCTCAACATCCCGGACGTCGGGTGGGTGACTGCCCAGGCGATCGCGCGGCACTTCGGCTCCGTCGACCGGCTGATGGAGGCCGCGCAGGAGGACGTCGTGGAGGTCGAGGGGATCGGTCCGGAGCGGGCCGAAGCGATCGTCGAGTGGTTTTCGGACGCGGACAACCGGCGCCTGGTCGAGGAGCTCAGGTCGCTCGGGCTCCGCTTCGAGTCGGACGCGGAGGACCGTCCCGTCGAAGGCCCGCTGACGGGTCAGACCTATGTGATCACGGGGACGCTGGAGAGGTGGACGCGGGAGGAGGCCCAGGCCGAGCTCGAGGCGCAGGGAGCGAAGGTGACGAACTCGGTCTCGAAGAAGACGACGGGCCTGATCGTCGGTGAGGAGCCCGGCGCGTCCAAGCTCACGAAGGCGCAGCAGAACGGCGTCCAGTTGCTGGACGAGCCCGCCCTCGCCGAACTATTGGCGGGCTAGCACCGTCGCGAAGCGGTCCTGGGCCCGTCGGGCCCAGAAGAGCGAGACCGGCCGACCGTTCTGCAGGACCGCGAAGGCGAAGCGGCCCTTGACGTAGCCCGAGAGCGCCGAGGACTCCGAGGTCGTCCCCGTCTTCGCGAGCACCGCTCCCCGGACCGGCGGGCGCAGCATCCGGTCCTCGAGGGTCCCGGTCCGGCCGGCCACCGCGAGCGAGCGGATGAAGGAGGGCCGGATCAGCGGGTCGTGCCAGGCCGCGATGAGGATTCCGATCAGCGCTCCGGCGGTCAGCCGGTTCCGCGGCGAGAGTCCCGAGCCGTCGACGATCCTGACGCCGGCGACCGGGATCGACGCCTCGTGCATGATCCGCAGCGCGACCTCGGCGCCGGCCGCGCTCGAGCCGGTGCCCTCGTCGACCGCGCCGAGCTGCTTGAGGAGGAGCTCCGCAGTGAAGTTGTCGCTCTCGGTGTTCATGAACCGGACGATCGCCGAGAGCCGGGCGGAGACGGTGGTCGCGAGCGGCTGCGCCAGCGGGTCGGTCGCCCCGTGGCGCGTGGCGCCCTGAACGGCAACGCCGACCGCGCGGAGCGCGAGTCGAAACTGCTTCCCGGCCGCGAGCGCCGGGTCCTTCGTAAACCAGCCGCGGAAGCGCCCGCGGTCGACGGTCAGGGCCGAGAGGGGCGGGGACTCGTTCAGGTAGTACCACGGCTTCCACGCCGGCCCGGTCCGCCGCGAGTCGAAGTAGCTCTCGTCGGCCTCGATTCCGCCGGTCACCCGCCGGATTCCGGCTGCGCGCACCTGGAACGCGAGCGCCCGAAGGTCACCCCTGCTCAAAGTCGGGTCGCCGAAGCCCTTCAGCACGAGGTCGCCTCGCCAGATGCGGCCGCTGAGCTCACCCTCGCCGTAGACGGAGGTCTCGATCCGGTAGCTCGGCCCGAGCAGCGCCAGCGCCGCGTAGGCGACGGCGAGCTTCTCGTTCGAGGCCGGCACAAGCGCGAGCGCCTGGTGCCGCGCGAACACCGTTCGCCCGTCCGCAAGGCTGACGGCGACGGCAGCAGACCGCGAGGTCGTGACATGCGGGACGGAGAGGGCCCGCGCGAGGCGTGTGGCGAGTGGCGCTGCCTCCGGGCGCGCAACGGCCGAGGCCGCGCCGGTGGCGGCCAGCAAGAGCGCGACCATCGTGAGGAGAAACCGGCGCAGCACCGGCGCATTCTAAGAAGGAGCAGCGCCGCCTCTAGGTCCTGAACGTTCGAAAGATGGGCCAGTTGGCCTATAGGAAAGCGCCGGGAGGAATGCCATGATCGGTCCCGGGAGACGAACGTGCCGACGAAGCTCGCCACTGTCAACGACCGCATCACCACGATGCTCGACGAGATCGAGGCCGGCCGCCATCCGGGGCGGGCGGCAGTGGAGGAGATGCTCACGGACGGCTATGCGTGGGCGCTGTCGCTCGACGGCGAATGCACCAGGCTCGAGCGCCGGATCTCCGACAAGGCCGTCGAGCTGTCCGAGGGGTCGGGGGAGGAGCCGGCGCTCGAGCTCTCGGCGCTGGCGAGCCTCCTGTCTCGTCGCCGGGCTCAGCTCGCCGAGCTCCGGGGCCTGCTCGCCACCCTCAGGGACG
>DATDKA010000169.1:0-12089 GCA_036520235.1 Gaiellaceae bacterium | reverse complement strand
GGCATTGCGAGCCGCGAGAGCAGGTCAGGCGCACGCTTGGTGAGCGAGATCTGCAGCTTGTACGGCGACAGCACCTTCACACCCGAAGCCTTGGTGGCCTTGCCGTCGATGACCGCCGAAGCGCCGGCGATGTCCTCGATGAACGGCTGCGAAGGCGAGCTCATCCGCTTGTTCAAGTCGCGGTTGATCGCGTAGATGATGTTCGCGGCGGTGACCTGCTGGCCGTTCGAGAGCCTGAACGTGTTCTTCAGTTGGAACGTGTACGTCAGGCCGTTCTTCGAGATGCGCGGGAAGCCCTTCGCCACCTCCGGAACCAGCCGGGAGCCCTTAGGAGCAGGAGCATCCGGATAGTTCAGGAGCATCGCGGCAGTCGAGTACATGATCGCCCACGAGGGGACGTAGTACGCGAGCGCCGGGTCGACGTAGTCGATGTCGACCGAGAGGCTGTGCTTGAAGGTCCCGCCAACCCGAGCCTGGCCGGATGCCTTGGCCGCCGGCGAAGCGCTACCCGACGGGCCCGCGATTGCGGACGCAGCGAGCAGGCCGGCGCCGACGAGCAGCATCGCGACCGAGACCATGAGTCGTCTGTGCATGAGACTCCTTTCCGCGTTTCAGGCCGGCCACAGGCGGTTGCGACCGACCCAGGACGCCCTCGCGTCCCGCCGCTATAAGACTCCGCGCGAACGAGTTAGTTAGCAGTGTGTTGTGAACCCCTGAGTAGAGGTTCGAATATCACTGCGGACACGCCTCCAGGGTCACTGAAGGCGTGCTTTGCGGAGGACCTAGTGGGCCGAGCCGCGCGGGTCGAACGCGTCCCGCAGCCCGTCGCCGAGCAGGTTGAAAGCGAGCGTCGTGAGCAGCACCGCCGCGCCCGGCCAGACCATCAGCCAGGGCTGCTGGAGGTAGAACTGCGGCGCGGTGGAAAGGAGGTTCCCCCAGCTCGCCGTCGGCAGCTTGATGCCGAGGCCGAGGAAGGAGAGTCCCGCCTCGAACAGGACGAACTGGGCGACGATCAGCGTCGAGTAGACGATGATCGGGGCCACGAGATGCGGCAGAAGGTGCGACCGGATGATCCGCCAGTCGCTCGAACCGACCATCTGCGCCGCCTCGATGAACTCCTTCTCGCGCAGCGACAGCACCTGCGCGCGCACGATCCGCGCCGGGTAGAACCAGCCGAAGACGCCGCCGACCAGGACGAGCGTCATCACCCCCTTCGGCAGGAACCCGAAGGTCACGCCTGCCATGCGCTCGCCGACCGTCGCCGAGAGCGCGATCACGAAGAGGAGGAGCGGGAACGCCATCACGATCTCGGTCAGCCGCGAGATCAGCGCGTCGATCCAGCCGCGGAAGTAGCCTGCGGTCGCGCCCATCAACACGCCGATGGACATCGAGAGGAACGTCGCCCCGAGGGCGACCTCGAGCGAGACGCGAGCGCCGTAGAGCAGGCGCATCAGCTCGTCGCGGCCGAGTGTGTCGGCCGTGCCGAGTGGGAAGAAGACGTCCTCCATCTTCCCCGTGTCCGGGTTGAAGTTCTGCGCGTGCGTCAGCGGGTCACGCGGCACGAGCTCCATGTCGACGCCGACACCGGGCGCCGGGAAGATGTCGTCGGGCCCGTGGCCGAGCCAGTGCTTGACGAGCGGCGCGCCGAAGACCGCAGTCAGGATCAGGAGGATGATGAAGACGCCGCTCGCAATCGCGACCTTGTCCTTGCGGAATCGGATCCAGACCTGCTCCCAGTAGCCGCGCGCGCGAACGTCGCTGACCTCGCCGAGAGCGGTGCCGGACTCGAGCGCCACCTCGGCTGCGAGGCCTGCGCCGGCTGAAAGGACTTCGCGTCGTTCGTCTGCCATGGCGTCGGGAGAATACCGCCCTGGGGGTGGGCGCTCCGATTAGCTTTGACTATCGCCGGGGCAGATTGTTAGGACGTCGTGAGCGCATCTGCGCCGGCGACCACCTCGAGGATCTCCTGCGTGATCTCGGCCTGGCGGGCCCGGTTCATCGCCAACGTGAGGCTGTCGATCAGCTCGGCGGCGTTCTTCGAGGCGTTCCGCATCGCCGTCATGCGGGCGCCCTGCTCGGATGCGGCTGACTCGAGGAGCGCCCTGTAGAGCTCGGTCTCGACGTACACCGGGAGCAGGCGGGCGAGGATCTCCTCCGGCTCCGGCTCGTAGATGAAGTCCCCGGACAGGGCGGCGTCGCGGTCGTCCTCGCCCTCGAACACGTCCTCCGGGATCGGGAGGATCTCTTGCTCCGTCACGCGCTGCACGAGCGGCGAGACGAAGTGGTTGTAGACGACGTAGACCTGGTCGACGTCGCCCTGCGTGTACAGCTCCGAAATCGTGTGGGCGATCGCCTGCGCGTCCGAGTACGCCGGCCGGTCACTGAAGCCGATCCAAGCCTGCCCCACCTCGTAGCGGCGGAAGCGGAGGGTTGACGCGCCCCGGCGGCCCGAGACGAGCCACCGGACCTCGACGCCTTCACCGCGGAGGCGCCGCTCCAGCTGGAACACGTGCCGGAGGATCTGTGAGTTGAAGGCACCGGCGAGGCCGCGGTCTCCGGTCAGGGCGAGGATCGCCGCCGTCCGCACCTCACGCCGCTCGAGGAGCGGCAGCCCGCGCATGGAGGTGCTCGCGCGGGCGGTGCCGGCCATCAGCTCCAGCATCCGGTCGGCGTACGGCCGCATCGCCTCGATCCGCGCCTGCGCGCGACGGAGACGAGCGGCCGCGACGAGCTCGAACGCCTTCGTGATCTTCCGCGTGTTCTGGACCGAGCGGATCCGGCGCTTGATGTCCTGGACCTGGGCCAACTAGGCGGCTTCCTCGTCGGTGCTGACGTTGAAGCCGTCTTTGAACTTCCCGACTTCGCCCGTGAGCCGCTCCTCGAGCTCCTCGGGGAGGTCGCCGGTCTCCTGGATCTCCTTGTAGATCGTCCCCTCGGCCCGCAGGTACTCCCGGAGCTCGTCCTGGAAGCGCAAAACGTCCTCGACCGGGATGTCGTCGAGGTGGCCGTTGACGCCGACCCAGATGGCGACGACCTGCTCCTCCATCGGCCACGGCTGGTACTGCGGCTGGTTCAGCGTGGCCACCATCCGCTGCCCGCGGGCGAGCGTGCGCTGCGTCGCCGGGTCGAGCTCGGAGCCGAACTGGGCGAACGCCTCGAGCTCGCGGTACTGGGAGAGCTCGAGCCGCAGGCGGCCGGCGACCTTCTTCATCGCCTTCGTCTGAGCGCTCGCCCCCACACGGGAGACGGAGACGCCGACGTTGACGGCGGGACGGACGCCGGAGAAGAACAGGTCCGACTCGAGGAAGATCTGGCCGTCGGTGATCGAGATCACGTTCGTCGGGATGTAGGCCGAGATGTCGCCGGCCTGGGTCTCGATGATCGGCAGCGCCGTCAGCGAGCCGCCACCGAGGTCGTCGGAGAGCTTGCAGGCCCGCTCGAGCAGCCGCGAGTGGAGGTAGAAGACGTCGCCGGGGAACGCCTCGCGGCCCGGCGGCCGGCGCAAGAGCAGCGAGAGCTGCCGGTAGGCGTCGGCGTGCTTCGAGAGGTCGTCGTACATGCAGAGCGCGTGGCCGCCGTTGAACATGATGTGCTCGCCCATCGCGCAGCCGGCGAACGGCGCCATCCACTTGATCGGCGCGGCCTCGTGCGCGGCCGCGCTGACGATGATCGTGTAGTCCATCGCCCCCGCGTCGCGGAGCCGCTCGTACACCTGGGCGACCGTCGACGCCTTCTGCCCGATCGCGACGTAGATGCAGATCACGTCCGTGTCGCGCTGGTTCAGGATCGTGTCGATCAGGATCGCCGTCTTGCCGGTCGAGCGGTCGCCGATGATCAGCTCGCGCTGGCCGCGGCCGACGTTCGTCATCGCGTCGATCGCCTTGATGCCGGTCTGGAGCGGCTCCTTCACCGGCTGCCGGTCGACTACGCCCGGCGCCTTGAACTCCAGGGGCCGCCTTTCGTCCGTCTCGATCGGCGCGCCGCCGTCGAGCGCGTTCCCGAGCGGATCGACGATCCGGCCGACCAGCGCGTCGCCGACCGGCACGCTCGCGACCTCGCCGGAGCGCCTGACGGGCTCTCCCTCCTTGACGAGCTCCCACTCACCGAAGAGCGCCGCGCCGACGTTGTCCTCCTCGAGGTTGAAGGCGATGCCGGTGACGCCGTGCTCGAGCTGGAGCAGCTCTCCCGCGACGGCGTTCTCGAGCCCGTGGATCCGGGCGATGCCGTCGCCGATCTGGAGCACCGCGCCGACCTCGGCCAGGTCGGTCTCGACGTCGTACTGCTCGATCCGCTCCTTGAGGATCGAGGTGATCTCTTCGGGTCGCAGTCGCACTACCTAACTCCTTCCGCTGCCTGTGAGCTGTTGTCGTAGTCCGTTCAGGCGGCCCCTGACGCTCGCGTCCGCGCGGTAGGAGCCGGCGTTGAGCACGAAGCCGCCGATCAGGTTCGGGTCGACGCTGCGGGTCGCCCGGAGCCGCCGCCCGGAGACCTGCTCGATCTGACCCAACAGCTTTGTCGCCTCCTCCTCGGAAAGCTCGACCGCGGTGGTGAGCTCGACATCGAGGATTCCTTCCTCGCGTGCGACGAGCGCGTCGAACTCGCGCACGATCTCGTTCAGCTGCGGCGCGCGACCCTTCTCCGCCACGAGGAGCAGGAAGTTGCGCGTGAGCTCGTCGGCGTCGGCGAGCACGGCCGACAGCGCGTCGACCTTCTGGCGCGGGTCCACCTCGGGGCTGACCATGAGCTCCCGAAGCTGCGGCACCTCCTGCGTCGCTTCGAGGAAGGCGTGGAGCTCGTCCCGGACCACCTCGAGCCGGCCCTTCCCCGTCGCCGCCTCGAAGAGCGCGTTGGCGTAGATCTTCTGCGGGACCGCCATCAGTTGGTCCGGGCGTCCCCTTCGAGCACGGAGAAGTCGAGCTCGCCGACGGCCTGCTCGATCAGCCGGCGGTGGTCCTCGTCCGTGAGGACCTTGCCGGTGACCTTGCTCGTCGCGACGAGCGTCAGCTCCGCGACCTCGGCGCGGATCTGCTCGAGCGCGCGGCGGGTCTCGGCCTCGATCTGCTTCGTCGTCTCCTCGAGCCGGCGCTGGCGCTCGGACTCGAGCTCGTCCCGGAGGCGCTCCTTCTGCGACTCCGCGACGCGCCTGGCCTCGGCCAGGATCCCCTCGGCCTCGCCACGCGCCTCCCGCATCAGCGCCCGGTGCTCCTCGAGCAGGCTCCGGGCTTCGTCGCGGGCCTTGTCCGCCTCCTCGATCGACTGCCGGATCCGCTGGCGGCGCTCGTCGATGATCTTCTGCACCGGCCCGAACGCGTACCGCTTCAGCACGAAGAACGTGATCCCGAAGCAGACGAGGGTCCAGACCATGAGGCCCACGCGGGCCTCGATGAGCGGGTTGGCGGCGAGGACGGCGAGCATGGCTAAAGGCATCAAACGAGGACGTAGGCGAGCAGGCTGCCGAGCAGGCCGTAGAAGACGACGGCCTCGGTCAGCGCGAACCCGAGCCACTGGATGCCGGTGAGCTCGCCCCGGAGCTCGGGCTGGCGCGCAACCGACTGGATCATCGACCCGAAGATGTTCCCGATTCCGTTGCCGGCGCCCAGCGAGCCGAGGCCGACGCCGAGGGCGAGCGCGATCGCCTTGCCGGCGTCCGAGCCGTCCGACGCGGCGGCGAAGAGCGTTGCAGCGACGTTCATTTCCTCTCGTACCTCCTTAGTGCTCCGGCTCGATCGCCGAGCCGATGTAGATGGCGGACAGGGCGGCGAAGATGTAGGCCTGGATCGAGACGACGATGACCACCTCGAAGAGGTAGAAGAGCGTCCCGACGGCGACCGAGATCGGCGCCAGCGCGATGTTGCCGATCACGAAGATCAGCCCGATGAAGGTCAGGATCAGGATGTGGCCGGCGAGCATGTTCGCGAACAGTCGGACTGAGAGCGAGATCAGCCGCATGAACTGGCCCAGCACCTCCAGCACCGCGATGAACGGCACCATCGCCCGTGGCACCTCCGGGACCCAGCTCTTGAAGTAGCGCACGACGCCGTTCGCGCGGATCCCCTCGATATGCGTGAAGACGAAAGTCATCAGCGCCAGAGCGAGGGTGACCGAGATCGACGACGTCGCGGCGTAGATGCCGAGCGTCGGCAGCTCCAGGCCGAAGATCGTCACTTTCTCGTCCGAGAGCGGCAGCGGGATGAAGCCGAGGATGTTGATCGTCCAGATGAAGAGAAAGAGCGAGGCGACGTACGGGAACCAGAGCGCGATGGCTTTCGTCGGGAGCCCCTGCTCAGCGATCTGCGTCTGCGCGATGTCGTAGACGAGCTCGCCGACCGTCTGGCGGCGGTCCGGGTCGACGGCCAGCCTCCAGCGCATCAGGCCGAGGCCTAGCAGGATCGTCAGGATCGTCCCGAGCAAGAGGTACGCGACCGCCTTCGTGATCGAGAGGTCGAGCGGGCCGAGGTGGATCGGGATCCAGGCGTGCTGCTCGAACTCCTTCGACGGGTCGAACTTCTCCTCGTCGGTCGTAGCGGCGAGGGCCGAGCCCGGAAAGAGGAGCGCCGTCGTGACGAGGCCGTAGAGGAGGCGTCTCACCGGATCTCCTCGCTCGTGAAGTAGGTCGTCAGCGAGAGCGCGAGCTCGAGCGTGTACGCGAGCGCGTAGAGCGCGCCGGCGGCCACGCCGAGCTCGGCGTCCCGTGCGGCCACGACGATCACGACGACCATCACCGCGACGGACCGAAACATCATCCCGACTCCCCTCACGCCCGAGGCGGCGAGATTATCGGCGCCGAGCGGCACGCGCGAGAGCAGCAGCGCCACCGCCTCAGCCGCCACCCAGAGGACTGCGGCCAGAAGCCAGGCGCGGAGCGGGAGCTCGGCGACGACGAAGACGGGCAGGGCGAGCGCGATCAGCACGGCCGCCGCGAGCTGCGGGACGTAGGTCGTCGGGACCGGTCTCGGTGTCGCCCAGACGTCTCTCACGAGAAGACCCCGCGATAGCGGCGGTACACGGCGAAGATTCCCGCCGGGATGCCGAGGAGTGCTCCGACGAGCGCGCCGACCGCCCAGGATCCGGCCGCCCAGCCGACGAGGGCGCCGACTGCGATCCCTGCGCCGGTGGTTCCGAGAAGCACAGCGCCCGCCCCGGCGGGGTCGAGCGACTGACGTGGCGCTGGCTCCATCGGGTCCGAGCATACCAGAGTTTGTAACAGCCAAAACCCGCATGGTTTGGCGAAAACTGCCGGAGCTTGTAGCTTGGTTTCCATGCATGTCGAGGTGGTCGGCCAGGGGCCGCGGCTGATGCTCGTGCACGGCAGCGTCGGCTTCGGGATGGACGTCTGGGCCGGACAGCGGCGCCTCGCGGAGCAGTTCACACTGGTCGTTCCGACGAGGAGCGGCTATCCCCCGAACCCGCCGCTCGAGCGCATCGACTTCGAGGACCAGGCGCCCGAGCTTGCGGACATTCTCGAGCCCGGCGACCACCTCGTCGGCCACTCCTACGGCGGCGTCGTTTCCCTCCTCGCCGCCGGCCTGCGCCCGGAGCTGCTCCGCTCGCTGACCGTGCTCGAGCCGCCGGCGTTCGGCGTCGCGCTCGGCGATCCCGCCGTCCAGGAGTTCCTCGCCGCGTTCGAGCCCGACTATCCGCGTGATCCGAGGGGCTACCTCGAGTTGTTCCTGCCGCTCGTCGGGTCGGCGATTCGCATCCCCGATCCGCTGCCGCCGCCGCTCGAGGCCGGCGCGCGGGCCGCGATCGCCGAGCGCTTTCCGAACGAGGCGGAGATTCCGTTCGACGTGCTGCGGCCGGCCCCGTTTCCGAAGCTGGTCGTCTCCGGCGCGCACCACCCCGCGTTCGACGCAGTCTGCGACGTGCTCGAGCGCGAGCTCGGGGCCGAGCGAGCGGTCGTCCGCGGCGCGGGACACCCGATCGCGCGGGCGCCCGGCTTCAACGACGTGCTGCTGGAGTTCGTCGAGAGTGCCTAGGCGGTGCGGCGCTCCTCGCGCTCGCGCCGCGCCTGCTCCTCCCGCCGGCGGATGCGCGGGTTCGCGAGCTTGACGATCTCGAGCAGGTAGGCGATGTAGACGGACGCTGCGAGCGCGGCGACGGCGATCGCGCCCGCGACGAGCGAGTTCGAGACATCCCAGTCGCCGTGCGGCCGCGGCGGGAGGAAACGCGTGGAGAGCGCGGCGGCCGCGAGCAAGCCGCACCAGAGGTACATGTACGCGACGGCGCGCGTCTGAGTGAAACCGATGTTCATGAAGCGGTGGTGCAGGTGGGTCCGGTCGGCCTCGTACAGCGGGCGACCGTGCTTCATCCGCTTCGCGACGACGAACGACGTGTCGACGATCGGGATCGCGAGCACCAGGAGCGGCAGGACGAGGGTCGCCAAGGCCGCGGTTTTCACGAGTCCCTCGACGGAGAGGGTGGCGAGCAGGAACCCGAGTAGGAGCGCCCCGGAGTCGCCCATGAAGATCCGCGCCGGATAGAAGTTGTGGTGGAGGAAGCCGAAGCACGCGCCGGCGACGATCGCCGAGAGGAGCGCGGCATCGGGCGAGCCCAGTGACAGGCCGATCACGGCAAAGGTCGAGCCGGCGATCGCGCAGACCCCGGCGGCGAGGCCGTCCATCCCGTCGAGGAAGTTGACCATGTTCATGATCGCGACGATCCAGATCAGCGTCGCGGGTCCAGAGGCCCAACCGGGCAGCTCCTGGCTCCCGAGGCCCGGGAACGTGAACCGCTCGACGTTGACGCCGAAGCCGATCGCCACGCCCGCCGCGGCTACCTGACCGCCGAGCTTCGCCCACCACGGGAGCCCCCGGAAGTCGTCGATCGCGCCGACCGTCGTCGCCACCGCAGCCCCGAGCAAAATTCCGCGGTAGACCCCGTCGAGCGGGAGGAAGGCGAGGGCCGGCACGAAGACGCCGAGCAGGAGCGCGAGGCCGCCGAGCCTCGGAACCGGCCGCACGTGCACCCTGCGCGTCTCCCCCGGCTCGTCGACGACGCCGAGGATCCGAGCAAACCGCCCGACGCCCGGCGTGAGCAGGAGCACGACCACCAGGGCGAGCAGGAAGCCCCAGAGGACCTCCGGGTTCTGGCGCAGCGTGTCGATCAAGGCGAGGCGCTACTTCGTGCCGTACAGCCGGTCGCCTGCGTCGCCGAGGCCGGGAACGATGTAGCCCTTCTCGTTCAGGCCGCGGTCGATCGACGCGGTGACGATCCTGACGTCGGGGTGCTCGGAGTGGACACGCTCGATCCCCTCCGGCGCCGAGACGAGGCAGACGAGCGTCACCGACCGCGCCCCGCCGTCCTTCACCTTGGAGATCGCCGCCACGCTCGAGTTGCCGGTCGCGAGCATCGGGTCGAGGACGATCGCGTCGCGGTCGGCGAGGTCGGTCGGGAGCTTCACGTAGTACTCGACCGGCTGGAGCGTCTCCTCGTCGCGGTAGAGGCCGATGAAACCGACGCGCGCACCGGAGACAAGCGAGAGCACGCCGTCGAGCATGCCCATCCCAGCCCGCAGCACGGGACACACGACGACCTTCTTCCCGGAGATCCGCTGCACCGTGGTCTGCTCGAGCGGCGTCTCGATCTCGACGTCCTCCGTCGGAAAGTCCTTCGTCGCCTCGTAGGTGAGGAGCAGCGTGACCTCATTCGCGATCTTGCGGAAGTGGACGGTCGGCGTGTCCTTCTCGCGCAGGTAGGAGAGCTTGTGCTGCACCAGCGGGTGCGTGACCTCGATCACGCGCTCCGTCGCCACGGCCGAGCTCATGTGACGTAGGTCGTGAAGCCGCGGAAGCCGGGATAGAGCGGATTCCGCTCGCATAGCGCAGCAGACCGCGCGGCGAGCGCGGGGATGTCGGCGTCGGCCGCGAGGGCCCCGACGATGATCTGCCCCACCTCGCGGAAGTCGTCCTCGTCGAAGCCGCACATCGTCGCTGCCGGCGTCCCGATCCGGACGCCCGAGGCGACGGTCGGCGGCCGCTCGTCGAACGGCACGGTGTTGCGGTTCACTGTCAACCGAACCTCGTCGAGCCGCTCCTCCGCGTCCTTTCCGGTCCAGTCGCTGGAGCGGAGGTCGAGCTGGAGCAGGTGCGTGTCGGTGCCGCCGGTCAGGACGTCGAGGCCGCCCTTGATCAGTGTCTCCGACAGGGCGTCCGCGTTGGCGCGGATCTGCTGCTGGTACTCCCGGAACGCCTCCGTCCCAGCGATCTTGAAACAGGTCGCCTTGGCCGCGATCGTGTGCTCCAGCGGCCCGCCCTGCATTCCCGGGAACACCGCCCGGTCGACCGCCTGCGCGTGCTCCTCGCGGCAGAGGATGAAGCCGGCGCGCGGGCCTGCGAGGGTCTTGTGCGTCGTCGACGTAACGAAGTCGCAGTGCGGCACCGGGTTCGGGTGGAGCCCCGCGGCGACGAGGCCGGCGAAGTGCGCCATGTCGCAGAGCAGGAGGGCGTCGACCTCGTCGGCGATCGCACGGAAACGATCAGCCTCGACGGTGCGCGGGTAGGCGGAGCCGCCGCAGACGATCAGCTTGGGACGGTGCTCCTTCGCAAGGTCGAGCACCTCGTCGTAGTCGACCATGTTGGTCTCGCGCGAGACGCCGTAGTGGACGATCGTGTAGAGCCGGCCGGAGAAGTTGACCTTGAGCCCGTGTGTGAGGTGGCCGCCGTGCGAGAGCTCGAGCGACAGGATCGTGTCGCCCGGCTGAAGCGCCGCCATGTAGACGGCCATGTTCGTCTGGGCGCCGGCGTGCGGCTGGACGTTCGCGTGGTCGGCGCCAAAGAGCTCCTTCGCGCGATCGATCGCCGTCTGCTCGATCTCGTCGACCACGTCGCAGCCGCCGTAGTAGCGCTTGCCCGGATAGCCCTCGGCGTACTTGTTCGTCGGCGTCGACCCGACGGCCTCGAAGACGCTCGGCCAGGTGAAGTTCTCGGAGGCGATCAGCTCGATCTGGCCCCGCTGCCGCTCGAGCTCCGCGCCGAGTAGCTCGGCGATCTCCGGATCGATCTCGGCAAGGCCCGCGGTGCGGAGGTGCTGGAACGTCTCCTGCGCGACAGCCATCCCCGCCATCGTATCCCCCACTTCGGCCCGCAACCTCCTCCGCCGCCGCCGCCTCCACCACCGCGGCCTTCCGCAGCGCCGCCACGGCGCTCGGCCGGCACGTCCGGCGGCGCTAGCCCAGGCGCGCGAGCGCTTCTGCGGCGGGCACCGCGCCCTCTCGGACGACCACGGGCTCGAGCCCGGTCAGGTCGATCACCGTCGACGGCGTGCCGTCGAGCTCGCCCTCGTCGACCACGGCTGCAGCGCGGGCGCGCAGCTCCTCCGGGATCTCGTCAACGGTGCCTGGATCGCGCCCCCCGGGGACGTTCGCGCTCGTCGCCGCGACCACCCCGACCCGGCGCACGATCTCCTGCGCGGCCGGGGGCAGGTCGGGCACCCGAACGCCGATCGTCTCCGGGCGCTCACCGGTCAGCCAGGGGAACCGGCGCCCGGGGTTCGGGAGAATCAGCGTGTACGGGCCGGTCAGCATCGGGCGGCCCCGAAGCTCCGGCACAGCCTCCACGAGCGCCTCGATCTCGGCGGCGACGATCGCCGTCGGTTGAGGCTCCGCGCGTCCCTTCAGCCGGTAGAGGCCGCGGACTGCGGCTTCGTTTCGTGCATCCGCCGCCAGGCCGTAGACGGTGTCAGTCGGCAGCACGATGGGCTCGCCGGCGCGCAGTGCGGCGACCGCCCGCTCGATCACCGACGGCGAGCTTCGATGATGCGCTCGCGTCCGGCGAGGTCGTTCGAGATCCGCACGTCCCGGTAGCCGAGCGCGACCACGAGCGGGGAGACGTTGCACGCCTGGTCGTCTCCGAGCTCGAGCACGAGCGCCCCGCCGGGACGGAGGACGTCGAGCGCCGCCTGCGCGACCTCGCGATGGCGGCCGATGCCGACGAGCGCCTCCACGGGCTCGTGCTGCAGCTCGGGCTCGAGCCCCGGCATGTCCTCAGGGGCGACGTAGGGCGGGTTCGAGACGACGAGGTCGAACGGCCCCGCCTCGCCGGCCGACAGGTCGCCCTGCACGAAGCGGACGCGCTCTCCTGCGCCCACCCGTT
>DATDKA010000168.1:0-4538 GCA_036520235.1 Gaiellaceae bacterium | reverse complement strand
CTTGTCCGCGTCGACGTCGAGGGACTCTCCGATGAGGGAGATCCGCTCGTTCTCGACGAAGACGTCGCCGACGTAGTCATCGGCCGCCGTGATCACACGGCCTCCCTTGATCAGAACGGAACTCATGGCGGATCTCCCTTCGTTGCGTCGCCAGGGCCCGTAGGGCTTACTCGCCGCCCTCGGTCACCTCGACGGTCTCCTTCTGCCAGTTATCGCCGGTCACGTCGACGTCGTCGTCCTTCAGTTCGTCGACGGCCGCCTGGGCGAGGTCGGTTCGATAGGCGTCGTCCGAGGCCGGGTTCTTGATCACCTTGCCGCTCAGGGCGATGTCGTTCGTGATCTTGAACGACTGCGGATCCATGATCCCGATCCCCTTCGAGGCCGGCCAGATCAACGCGTTGACCTCGTTCAGCTGCCACCGCTGGTGGCCCTCACCGAGCGTGGGCCCGTTGTCGAGCACGATCCGAAGGCAATCGTCCGGATTGTCGCGGCAGTAGATCCAGCCGCGGAAGCTCGCCTTCAGGAACCGTTTGGCGATGTCCTGGTTGTTTTCGTCGGCGATCCAGTCGCCCTTGACGAAGACCCCGTCCTCGAGTGCGCCGGTGCCGAGGTCCGACATCTTCATCACGTTGAGCTCGTCCATCGTGTGGAGCTTCCCGGTGTCCTTGTTCTTCGTCTCGAGCACCTGGGCGAGCTCGTTGTAGGTCATCGCGGCCGCCGCGTCGATCTCGCGGTTCAGGAACAGGTTCATGTCGAACGGCTGCGCGACGATCTTCGTGTCCGTCTGTGGGTCGATCCCGTTCTTGTTCAGCGCCGCGAACAGCTTGTGCTCGTTGCCGCCGAGCCAGACGCCGACCTTCTTGCCCTTGAGGTCTGTGATCTGGTCGAGGCCGCTGTCCTTCCAGGTGACCTCGGTCATCCCGGAGCGGGTGAAGACCTGGGCGATGTTGACGATGTCCTGGCCCTTGTCGCGCGTCGCCAGCAGGCTGTCGAGCCAGTCGATGCCGAACTCGGCCTGGCCACCCAGCACGACCTGCTCGGGGACGATGTCGGGGCCGCCGGGCTTGATCGTCACGTCGAGGTTCTCGTCGTCGTAGTACCCCTGGTCGAGCGCGGCGTAGTAGCCCGCGAATTGGGCCTGCGGCACCCACTTGGACTGCAGCGTCACCGCGTCCTTGTCGCCGGAGCTGCCACCGCCGCCGTTGTCGTCGCCTCCACAGGCCGCCAGCGCCAAGGCGATGGCGGCGACGCTCGCGGCGAACGCGAGCCACCTGCTCTGCTTCATCCACTTCCCCTTTCCCTGCTCAAGGTGTGCTTCTCTCAGTCGGCCGCCCTCCGCGTCGACGGATGCCAGCCAATCGCGAACCGCTCGGCGACGGCGACCGCGGCGTAGAACGCGATCCCGAGGATGCTGGCGACGACGATCGCCGCCCAGGCCTCGGTGAAGGCGAACACGCCGGCCTGCCGCCGGATCTGGATCCCCAACGCATCCTGCGAGCCGCCGAAGTAGTCGCCCACGATGGCGCCGATCATCGCGAGAACGGTCGCTACCTTCAACCCGGTAAAGAGGTACGGCAGCGAATTCGGGAACCGCACCCGCCTGAAAGTGTCGAGCTCGCCGGCGGCGTAGGAGCGCATCAGCTCGAGCTGCTGCGGCCGGACCGAGGTGAGCCCGCGGATCGTGTTCACCAGTACCGGGAAGAAGCACAGCACCGCCGCGATCACCATCTTCGAGGTTTGGTTCAGCGTCCCGAACCAGTTGTTCGTGATCGGGGCGAAGGCGATGATCGGGATCGCGTTGGCGGCGATCGCGTAGGGCATGAGCGCCGTCGCGAGCCGTCGCCAGCGGGCGAGAACCAGCGCGACGAGGACGCCGGCGCTGCAGCCGATCAGCCAGCCGCCGAGCGCCTCCTGGAACGTGAACCACCCGGCCGACCAGAGCGTGGCGCGCTCCGTCCAGAGCGTCTGTGTGATGTCCGACGGCGGCGGCAGCAGGAAGTTCTCGATGTCGAGGCCCCGCACCAGCCCTTCCCAGAGCGCGATCCCGGCGACGAAGACGAACACGGCCGGCACCCAGTCCTGGAGGTTGCGTCCGATCCGGCGCCCGAGGGTTCCGCGCGGGATGGGCTCGACGACCGTACTCACAAGCCTTCCTCCGCGACGATGAACTCCTCCTCGTCGGTCGGCTCGGCGGCGTCGAAGCCGCCACCCTGCCGCAGGAGCCGGCGGACGTCGCGGACCAGCTCTGCGAACCGGGCTTCCTCCCGCGTCTCGATCGTCCGGGGCTGCGGGAGGTCGATGTCGACCAGCCCGACGATCCGCCCCGGCCGCGCGGACATCACGACGACTCGCGTCGACAGGAAGACGGCCTCGGCGATTGAGTGGGTGACGAAGACAACCGTGCTCCCGCTCGCCTGCCAGATCCGCAGGAGCTCGAGGTTGAGCCGCTCGCGGGTCATCTCGTCCAGGGCGCCGAACGGCTCGTCCATCAGGAGGAGGGGCGGGTCGAACGAGAGGGCCCGTGCGATCGAGACCCGCTGCTGCATGCCGCCGGAGAGCTGCCAGGGACGGTGGCCCTCGAAGCCCGTGAGCTCGACGAGGTCGAGCAGCTCGCTCACCCGCTCGCTCCGCCGCCGGCGGTCCCAACCGAGCATCTCGAGCGGAAGCGCGATGTTCTTGGCGACGGTGCGCCAGTCGAAGAGCACGGCGTCCTGGAAGACGATCCCGTAGTCGCGGTCGAGCCGAGCCTGCTGGGGCGACTTCCCGTTGACGACGACGTCCCCGCCTGTGGGCTGGATCAGGTCGCCCATGATCCGCAGGAGCGTCGACTTCCCGCAGCCCGAGGGACCGATCAGGGACACGAACTCGCCCTCGCCGATCTCGAGGTCGATCCCCTGGAGCGCGACGAGACCGCCGGTCCCGAACTCCTTGCCGACCCCGTTCAGGCGGACGACCGTCTCTGCGCTCATCCGACGTGCTCCGGTGCGCGCCGGACGACGAGCTTCTCGATGCCGGCGATCACGAGGTAGAAGCCGATGCCGAGCAGCGCCGCGATCAGGTTGGTCGCCCAGAGGGACTCCGGCTCCAGCGAGTAGTACTGGTTGAAGTTGAGGATCGCACCGCCGAGACCCTCCTGGATCGACGCCGGCAGCTCGCCGATGATCGCGCCGACGACGCAGGCGGTTGCGGCGATCTTGAGGGCGGCGAAGAGGTAGGGCAGCGAGGTCGGGATTCGGAGCTTCCAGAGGATCTCCAGCGGGCTCGCCGCGTAGGAGCGCATCAGCTCGAGGGCGCGGGGGTCGACGGAGGTCAGGCCGCGCAGCGTGTTGATCGTGACCGGGAAGAAGGTCAGGTACGCCGCGATCACGGAGACGGAGAACCACCCGGGGAAGCCGCGCCCGCCGAGCCAGACCACGACCATCGGCGCGATCGCCAGGATCGGAATCGTCTGCGAGGCGACGATGTACGGCAGGAAGCCGCGTTGGAGCAGGCGCGAGTGGGCGAGCAGCACGCCGATCCCGAAGCCGATCGACGCGCCGAGGAGGAAGCCGACGAGGGCCTCCTTGGCGGTGAAGAGCGCCGCGCGCCCGAGCACGTCGATCAGCAGCGGGCCGTTCCGCCGAGAGGGCTCGAACAGCTGCCCGACGATGCTGTGGATGTGGGGGAAGGTCTCGTCGTTGACCCGGAAGGCGCCGATCGCGAGGCCGGTCGTCTCGCCGAACCACTTGAAGCCCTCCCACAGCAGGCAGAGGACGACGAGGACCCCGGCGAGCGAGGCGAGGCGCCACGCGAGGTCGCGCCAGTGGATCCCGCCGTTGGGCTGCTCGGCAGCGACGCTCGCCATGGACCCGATACCTACCACGTTTTATCCTCGCGTCCATGCCTCTCGACCCGAGCCGGACCGTCGCCGAGCTGAAGGAGTTACGCGAGCTCACCGGGAACGCCGACGGAGCGCAGCGCGTGGCCTGGACCGACACCTGGGTGCAGGCGCAGGAGTGGATGGCGTCCAAGCTCGAGGTGACCGGCGCGGAGCTGACCTTCGACGAGGCCCGGAACCAGTGGTGGACGCTCCCGGGCGCCTCGGACCGGGAGCTCTTGATCGGCGGGCACCTCGACTCGGTGCCGAACGGTGGCTGGCTCGACGGCGCACTCAACGTCGTCGCCGGTTCGGAGGTGCTGCGGCGGATTGCCGAGGAGGGCGAGCCGCCGGTGACGGTTCGCCTTGTCAGCTGGGCCGACGAGGAGGGCGCCCGCTTCGGCCGCTCGCTGTTCGGCTCGTCTGCCGCCGCGGGGTCGATGGCGGACCAGGACGAGCTCCGGCAGCTCGTCGATCGCGACGGCATCTCGCTCCCCGACGCGATCGGCGCGTACGGCGTCGACCTCGACCGCGCCACGGAGGCCCGGTCGCAGCTCGAGAACGCCGCCGCCTACCTCGAGCTGCACATCGAACAAGGGCCGGTGCTGGAGTCGATGGAGCTTCCGCTCGGGGTCGTGCTCGGCACGTTCGGGGTCGAGCGCCACCGCGTGACGTGGCGCGG
>DATDKA010000167.1:0-3957 GCA_036520235.1 Gaiellaceae bacterium | reverse complement strand
GCGCGCAACAAAATATGTTGCGCTATGCTGTGTCCATGCCGGTCGCTACCGCAGCCAAGGTCGAGGCGCTCAGCGTGGACTTCCGCTCGCAGTCGGCCCTGGCCGAGATCCTCGGCGTCAGCCGCTCGCGGGTCACCCGCTGGCTGAAGGGCGCGGGGATCGATCCGCTGAACGCCGAGAAGGTCGACTTGCTCGAGCTCGTCTGGTCGAATCTCCTACGCGTCTATGAGCCCGAGGCGGCTCGCGCCTGGCTCTGGGGCGTGAACCCGCTGCTCGGCGACCGGCGGCCGATCGACCTCGTCCGCGCCGGGCGGGCCGAGGAGCTCATGCGGGCGATCCGCGCCGAGCGCGCGGACTCGTTCGCTTGATCCTCTACCGCTGCTTCGCCTGGAACGAGCGCGCACGGGCCGGCCAGCCCGACTCGCCGCTCTGGTTCCCGCGCGAGTTCCAGGGCGACGGCCGGCACGACAACCCCGACGTCTACGGCTGCCTCTATCTGACTGATCGCGAGGCGTCCGGGGTGATCGAACAGCTCGGCCGGTTCCGCGGACAGCGCCTGATCCCGCAGCTGCTCGTCCGGCGCCGGTTGCCGCTCGCGGTCGCCGCGGTTGAGCTCCCCGACCGTGCCGCGCTCGTCGACCTCGACGACCCGGCGGAGCTCAGACGGCGGCGGCTGAGGCCGTCGACAGTCGCGACCCGGGAGCGCTCGATTACGCAGCCCCAGGCGCTGGCGATCTACCGCAACACAGAGGCGGCCGGGATCCGCTGGTGGTCGATCTACGAGTCGCTTTGGGCGAACTACACGCTTTTCGATCGAGCCGTCCGGCGGCTCTCAGTTAATGAGGTTAGGCGCCTGACCCTGGATCACCCGGCTGTCGCCGAAGCTGCGGAGTTTCTCGGTCTTCCCCCTGGCGGGGGCTGACTTGATATACGCGATCAGCGTTGAATGAGCGGTTGACCAGCCTTGAGCCGCGTTTCGAGAGCACGCCTGTATAGCCGCGCTTCGTCCTCAGTCACCCATTTCGCGACGAACTGCATCAGGGTCGCCATCCCGTTCGGCGCTGTCTCGAATCCAGTTCGACCCTTTGCCTGTGCTAGCAGGGCAAGCATTCGTGTCGCGTCTCGCCCATCGAGGTTCTGCCGGAGCCAGTCGATCAGCAGTTCAGCCTGCGGCCCGACCGTCATGGGCGATTGGGGCTGCCTTACCTTCACGACCGGCTCCGGGTTGGGTCGGCGCTTTGTGGAAACAGCGGAACCCGAACAGCCGCAATGACATCGTCCTGCGTAGTGGGCCATCAGTGGATGGCCGCAGTAGGAGCAGAGCGACTGGTGACGATTGCGTCCGAAGCTCATGAGTTCTTTCCAAGCCGTCGGACGCTGGTTCGGATCCTCGAAACCGTCAAGACCCGTTCTGACCATGCGTGCGGACCCTCAGCGCTGGTGCGGACGCACGTTTTCGACCGCGCGGTCAGGAGGTTGAGAGTTCAAAATGTCCGTGTGCTGACGCTCGACGACCGAGCAGTCCTCGACGCCGCTGAGTTCCTCGGACTTCCCCCGGTCCGGTGATACGGGTCGAGCGCGAGCAAGCGTTCGGCGTCACCGTCGACGAGGGGTTCGCATTCATCACCGACACGGCGAACTGGCCGACCTACTGGCCGGGGCTCGTCCGCGTCCAGCCGACCTCGCGCTGGAGCGAGCCGGGAGACGAGGCTCGCGTCGTGACGCGGCTGCTCGGGCGGGAAGTCGAGCTCCACATGACCCTCCGTAGGTTCGAGCCGAACCGCCTCGTCGAGTACGACAGCCGCCAGCGCGGTCTCCCGAACGCCCGCCACGAGCGCCACTTCAATGCCGCCGAAGGCGGCGGCTTCCGCTACCGCCTCGTCGTCGACTACGAGCCGAGGAGCGCGCTCCGCGGCCTTTACGATCGCGTGCTCGTCCGCCGGGGCGTCGACCGAGTACTTCGTCAGACGCTTGAGAATCTTGAGGCGGTCTTCGGTGCTCGGGGCGCCGGCTGACCCGCTCTTTTTCGAAGCGCGCCATTTGGAGCGGAGCCGGCACAGACACGTGCGCGTTTCTCTGGCTTCATGGCGGCATGAGCGACCTCGCCCAACGGCTCGACCTCGACCTCGCCCGAACGCCGATCTGCCGTGCCTGCCTCAGCTTCGTCTCCATGACCCTGGACAAGGACGACGGCGGCAGGGAAGCGCGCGGCTGGGCCCACCGGTTATCGCGCGATCTGTGGGGTGAGGGTCTCGAGGCTCCGCTCCGTGATGCGCTCGAACGGGCGCGCAACGCGGGCGACGCCGATGCCGCCGCAGCGCTCGAAGACATCGAGGCTCGAGGCTGGCGGGCGCGCATCGTGCCCGAGGTGATCATGCGGCTCGGCGTCGAGCTGAAGGAGGAGGCCGAGGCGGCATTGCGGCGGCTCGACGACCCGCTGCCGGTGATGGGCTTCACGAGATGGGAGGATCGACCGTGACGGCTCCGTGAACCCAACCGACCGACGGGTCTGAGACCTCCGAGGGCCTTCCTAGAATTGCCTGGCCGTGGCCGCCGACTTCGTCCACCTGCACGTCCATTCCGAGTTCTCGATTCTGGACGGGGCGTGCCGGATTCCGGACCTCGCGGCGCGCGCGGCCGAGTTCGAGATGCCGGCGGTGGCGCTCACCGACCACGGCTCACTGGCCGGCGCAGTCCAGCTCTACCAGCAGGCCGGGAAGCAGGGCGTCAAGCCGCTGATCGGGTGCGAGGTCTACGTCTGCGACGACGCCACGCGACAGGAGAAGGGCTACGCGCACCTGACGCTCCTGGCGGAGTCCAACGAGGGCTACGGGAACCTGATCCGCCTCGCCTCGGCCGGCTACCTGCAGGGCTACTACTACAAGCCGCGGGTCGACTGGAACGACCTCGCCGGGCACGCGAAGGGGCTCGTCGCGCTCTCCGGCTGCCTCTCCGGCCGCGTCTCGAAGGCGCTCGAGGAGAACCGGCCGAAGGACGCCGCCTCCGACCTCGACCGCCTGACGCAGGTGTTCGGCCGCGACAACGTCTACGTCGAGATCCAGAACGCGGGCCTTCCGCAGCAGGGGCAGATCAACCCGCAGCTCGCCGCGCTGGCGACCGAGAGCGGACTGCCGCTGGTCGCAACCGGCGACGTCCACTACCTCCGCCACGAGGACGCGAAGGCGCACGAGGCGCTGCTCTGCATCCAGTCCGGTGACTCGCTGAAGAACCCGAGCCGGTGGCGCTTCGAGACCGACCAGTTCTTCTTCAAGAGCCCGGCCGAGATGGCGGCGGACTTCCCGGACTACCCGGACGCGCTCCGGCGGACGGTCGAGATCGCCGAGCGCCTGAACGTCCAGATCGAGCTCGGGCAGATCCGCCTGCCGAAGTTCCCGACGCCGGACGATCGCGACGCCTTCGACTACCTCGCCGAACTCTGCGAGAAAGGCCTGCAAAAGCGCTACGACCGCGTGACGCCGGAGCTCAACGACCGGCTCCGCTTCGAGCTCAAGACGATCAAGGAGATGGGCTTCGCCGACTACTTCCTGATCGTCTGGGACTTCGTCCGCTTCGCCCGCCAGAACGGGATCCAGGTCGGCCCGGGCCGCGGCTCAGCCGCCGGCTCGCTCGCGGCCTACTCGCTCGAGATCACCGACGTCGACCCGATCGCGCACGACCTGCTCTTCGAGCGCTTCCTCAACCCGGGCCGCAAGTCGATGCCGGACATGGACATCGATTTCGCCGTCGCCGGCCGCGACCGCGTGATCAACTACGTCAAGGAGAAGTACGGTCGCGACCGCGTCGCGCAGATCATCACCTTCGGCACGATGCTGGCCCGCGCCGCCGTCCGCGACGCCGGCCGCGTGCTGGAGATCCCGTACGGCCAGGTCGACCGGGTCGCGAAGATGATCCCGGAAGGGCCCAAGGTCTACCTCGCCGACTGCCTCAAGCCGGGCG
>DATDKA010000166.1:0-9198 GCA_036520235.1 Gaiellaceae bacterium | reverse complement strand
GTGCCGGTGTCCGTGTAGGAGTGGTTCGTCGCGAACACGTAGTAGGCGAGGCCGCGGCGCTCACGCACCTCGGTGAAGAGACGTGACGACATCCCGGTGCCGAGCACGGTTCCGACCAGCTGAAGCGCGTACCGGTCGGGGTGGTCGAGTTGGTAGCTCGGCACGCCCATGCATACGTGCGCCTGGTCCGACTCCTTCGAGTGCACCTTCACGCGCGGCCCCGCCCCGTTCCCGACCTCGACCGACGGCGGGCGCTCCGGTGCTCCCGGCTGCACCTCAGACAGCAGCGACTCG
This sequence comes from Gaiellaceae bacterium, assembly GCA_036520235.1. Lineage (GTDB taxonomy): Bacteria > Actinomycetota > Thermoleophilia > Gaiellales > Gaiellaceae > JACDAN01. Next base: position 8,904 of record DATDKA010000166.1, on the reverse strand, counting down.
ATCTCGTCGCGGACGCTCTCGGGGTAGTTCCCCGCCACTCCCACGACCATCCGCTCGCCGCGGTACCACGTGTTGACGTAGTCGAGGAAGGTCTCGCGGGTCGCGCCGCGCACGGTCTCCTTCCGCCCGATGATGTCCCAGCCGAGCGGCGTATCCCCGTAGAGGAGCTGGTGGTAGACGCCGGAGATGTAGTCGCGCGGCGTGTCGAAGTACATGTTCATCTCCTCGACGATCACGCCCTTCTCGCGCTCGATCTCCTCGGGCTCGAACTTCGAATGCCGGAGCATGTCGACGAGCACGTCGAAGGCGTGCTCCCGATGCTCTGCTGCGCACTTGACGTAGTAGCCCGTGTACTCCTTGCTCGTGAACGCGTTGAACTCGGCGCCGATCCCGTCGAGCTCGTTCCCGATCTGCTGCGCCGTCGGCCGCCGCTCGGTTCCCTTGAAGAACATGTGCTCGGCGAAGTGCGCGATCCCACTCGTCTCCGGCGTCTCGTAGCGGGATCCGGCAGCGAACATGATGAAGCAGGCGACCGACTGGACCTGCGGCATCGGCGCTCCGAGCAGCCGGACGCCGTTCGACAGGGTCTCTCTCGTGAACACGCTCATCAGACAGGCACTCCCTCCAGCAGCTCGCGCCAGTCGGCGGGAAGCTCGCGCGAGCTGGATGTCTCGTAGTCGTAGGCGACGAGGACGAACCTGCCCTCGGCGGCGAGCCGGCCGTCGGCCCGCACTTCTTGCTCCAAGTCGAAGCTCTTGTTGCCGATCCGGGAGGTCCGGACGCCGACCTCGACGCTCTCGCCCATCGCGATCGGCGAGCGGAAGTCGACCTCGGCCCGGGCCAGAATCAGCCACTGCAGCGGGTGGTGGCCGGCGCCGAGCGCCTCGAGGTACGCGATCCGTGCCGCCTCCATGTAGGTCATGTAGACCGCGTTGTTCACGTGCCCCATTGCGTCCAGGTCGCGGAACCGCACCGACTCGCGGTGGACGAAGTCGAAGCCTTCCACCGGCGGGATGCTATAGACGCCCTCATGCCCGGCGAGAAGACGAGGGAGGCGCTCTACGCGCAGCCGGAGTGGCTTAGGAAGGTGCCGACCGACCAGCGGTTCCCGGAAGGGAAGCTCCTCTTCACCGGCTGCGGGACCTCATTTCACGCCGCGCAGACCGGAGGAGACGCCGTGCAGGCGCTCGAGCTCGTGCTCCGGCCGGAGCGCGACGCCGACCTCCTCGTCGCCGTCAGCCACGAGGGCGACACGCCGCTGACGCTCGAGGCCGTCCGGGCCTGGCAGGGCCAGACCTGGCTGATCACGGGCAAGGCCGAGAGCCCGATCGCCGACGAGGCCGACAACGTGGTCGTGGTCACCCCGGCGATCGAGGAGAGCTGGTGCCACACGGCGAGCTACACGTGCGCCGTCGCGGGGATCGCCGCAATGCGAGGCGAGGACATCTCCGAGCTGCCGGAGCTCGTGGAGCAGGAGCTCGAACGGCCTGCGTTGGCGACGAACCACGAGCGGTTTCTCGTCGCGGGAGCGGGCCGAGCGTGGCCGACCGCGCAGGAGGCCGCGCTCAAGCTTCGAGAAGGCGCCTTCGTCGCCGCCGAGTGGCACCACACGGAGCAGTTGCTCCACGGCTACCTGGCCGCCGTCGACGAATCCGTCCGTTGTTTCGTGCTCGAGGGGGAGGGGCGGGCGGCCGAACGAGCCCGCGAGGCCGTTGCCGCGCTCCGTGAGCTCGGCTGCGACGTCGAGTTCGTCCCGACCCGGCACCCGGTCGTGGACATCATCCGCTTTCAGCTCCTGACGCTCGCCCTCGCCGAGGCGCGCGGGGTCAATCCGGACCGGATCCGCCGCGACGACGAACGCTGGAACCGGGCCCGCGCCGCCTACCGGTAACGCGGCGGGAGGGCGGGCGTGCCGCCCTCCCGCCGGCTGCGCTACCGCAGCTAGTCGCGAGCCAGGTCGACGCCGTGCGGCCGTCCGGGATAGGGAAGCGTTCCGACGATCGCGTTCCCGTCCCGGTGGTCGATCACGGCGATCCCGGGGCTCGATCCCCCCTCGTAGGCGGCGAAGGTGTAGCGCCCGTTGCGTGACGTCCACTGGTGTCCCGCGACGGTGGTCGTCTCGAGCGGCGGCCCGATCCGCACGAGCTCGTACGCGAACGTCTTCGTGTCGACGACGGCGAGTTGGGCCGGCATCGTCCGCAACCCGACCGTGAGCTGCCGCCCGCCGCGCGCCAAGCGCAGGGTGTCGGGCAGACCGAGCTCGAGCACGTCGGAATAGCCCGCATGGTCGTCGAGGTCGATCACGGCCAGCCGGTTGGCCGTGCGCCGGCTGACGTACGCGGTCTTCCCGTCTCGCGTGACGGCGAGCTCGTGCGCGCCGGGCACGTTCAGCCGCCAGATGATCTCGCCCGACCTCGGGTCGAGGGCGACGATCTCGTTTGACGCGTCGCTCGCGACGTACAGGACCCGGCCGTCGGGTGAGAACACGGCCGCGTGTGCCCGCCCGTTCACCGTGTCGGGATTGATGTCCCAGCGTCCGAGCAACTCGTCCGAGCAGGTGTCGACGACGGCCACCGTGTCCGTTCCGTACAGGCCGAACGCCACGAGCCTGCCGCCGCGGCTGGCGTGAACGTGATGCGGGCGAGACCCGGCGGGCAGCTCGATCCGCTTCAGGACCGCACCGGATTCGGGATCGACGATCGCGATCGCCGGCGGCGTCCCGAACTCCTCCGCGACGTAGAGCTTGCCGCGGGCGACAGCCAGGTCGCCGGGCTGGGAATTCGCGTTCATCGAGACCGTGCTGACGACGTCGCCGGTCGAGGCGTCGAAGCCGCGGATCGTGTGGGCGCCCCGGTTGGCAGCCCACAGCGTCCCGTGAACGTTGGTGAGGCGATCCTGTCCGCCGGCTCCGGCCAGCGAGGCTGTCAGGCCGATCGCGAGCAGGCCGGCGAGCGCGAAGAGGACCGCGGCACAGGTGTGCTTGCGCATGGTGGAAACCTCCTGCGGTAGCGCTCTCGGCGGCCCGTGCAGTTCCGCCGCCGTTCAGAGCTCGCTGCAAAAGTACGCGCGCCGAGGAAGCGACTCAAATACATCTTTCGCGCGTCTTCTATAACTCCAGGTAATGCAACTCGAGGCGAGACTCCGGGCGTTCGCGGCGATTGCCCGACGTGGCTCCCTCTCGCGCGCGGCCGAGGAGCTGTACGTGAGCCAGCCGGCGGTCTCGAAGCACCTCGCGTCGCTCGAGCGAGAGCTCGGCAGCCGGCTCGTCACGAGGGGCCGGGAGGGCGCGGTGCTGACGCCCGCCGGACAGGTGCTCGCCGAGTTCGTCCTGCGGGCCGAGGCGCTTCTTGCGAACGCACGCCGGGCGCTCGACGCCGGCGAAGAGGCGGAGACCGGAACCCTCTCGGTCGCCGCCTCCGGCGTGCCCGGCACCTACGTGCTGCCCGAGCTGCTGGCGCGCTTCGTCGAGCGCCATCCAGGCGTCGACGTGGAGTTCGACGAGTCGACCTCGGCCGGCGCGTTGGAGCTCGTCCGCTCCCACCGCGCCGAGCTGGCCGTCGTCGGCGGCCTGACGGTTCCAGCGGAGCTCGACAGCGAGCCGCTGATCGACGACGAGGTGGTGCTCGTCGGTCCACCGGCTCTCGGCGGCCGGCGTCTCCGTCCGAGCGACCTCGAGGGCCTGACGTGGGTGTCGCGCGAGGAAGGCTCAGCGACGCGCGCTGCGGTCGAAACGGCGCGCTGGGAGCTCGGCCTGCATGCCGTGGAGACCCTCGAGCTCCCGTCCTGGGAGGCGGTGAAGCTCGCGGTCGCACGGGGCGCCGGTGTCGCGGCGATCAGCCGGCTGGCGCTCGACCTCGAGCTGGCCGCGGGCCGCCTGGTGATCCTCGACGTCCCTCGATGGCGGCTGATCCGCACGATCTCGGTGGTCAGGACCGGCGGCATCCCACTGACGCCGCCTGCGGAGCGCTTCCTCTCCCTGCTCAGGGAGACGTACGCCCCCGAGCAGGCCCCGCCGAACTCGAATCTGCCCGCCGCGGAGACGGCGCTCGTCGGCCGGGGCGGCGAGCTGGAGGAGCTTGCCGCTGTCGTCCGTGCCGGGCGTGTCGTCACGCTGACCGGTGCCGGTGGTAGCGGGAAGACGCGTCTCGCGATCGAGGTCGCCGGCCGCCTGGTGGACGAGTTCCCCGACGGCGTGTACCTCGTCGACCTCTCGCCGCTGCGGGATCCGGCGCTCGTCCAGGCGGCGATTGCGACGACACTCGCCCTGAAAGATCCCGACGAGTTGGCCGGCCGGCTCCGCGGCAAGCGACTGCTCCTCGTGCTCGACAACTTCGAGCACCTCGTCGACGCCGCCCCCACTCTGCTCGAGCTGACGTCGGAGGCTCCGTCCATCGCCGTCGTCGCCACGAGCAGAGTTCCGCTCGGCATTCGGCGCGAGCGCCGCTACCGCGTGGAGCCGCTCCCGCCCGACGATGCCGCGACTCTTTTCCTTCAGCGCGCCCGCGACCTGAACCCGCGTTTCACCGACGGCGAGCCCGTCCGTCGGATCTGCGAGCGGCTCGACCGGCTGCCCCTCGCGCTCGAGCTCGCGGCCGCCCGCGCCCGGGGCACGACCGCCGCGCGACTTGCCGACCGCCTCGAGGATCAGCTCCCCGAGCTGGGAGGTCGGCGGACCGCGCCCGCGCGACAGCGGACGTTGACCGCGGCGATCGCGTGGAGCTACGACCTCTTGGGTGAGGCGGAGCAAGTGGTGCTCGCTCGCCTCGCGGTGTTTCGCGGCGGCTGGCCGCTCGACGCCGCCGAGACCGTCTGCGGTGCCGACCCGGCAGACGTCATCGCGCTCGTGGAGGCCGGGCTCGTCCGCACACACGGCGACCGGTCCTCGATGCTCGAGACGGTTCGGGAGTTCGCCGCCAACCGCCTGGTGGAGAGTGGGGAGCGCGAGACGACGCGGCGCCGACACGCCGAGCACATGCTCGAGCTGGCGACGCAGGCGCGGCAGTTCGCCCGTGGGCCAGAGGAGAAGCCCACCCTCGACCGTCTGGCGCTCGAGCTCGACAACTTCCGCGCGGCGCTCGCGTTCGCCCTCGAGGCGTCGGATGCGCGCCTGGGGCTTACTTTGGCCGAGGCACTCGAGCCATTCTGGATCCGCGGGATGCGCCAGCGGGAGGCCGTCCGCTGGCTCGAGCCGCTCTTGAAGCTCGACGGTGACGTGGACGCCGCGGTGCTGGCGGGTGCGATGACCCTGGCGGGTCGATCGGCGATCGAGGCAGGAGACGCCGAGCGCGCGGAGCCGTGGTTCCGCGCCGGCCTGGAGCTCGCGCGAGGCGCGAGTGACGAGACGAGGCTCGCGTGGGCGCTCCACGGCCTCGGCCACCTGCTGGCCGAGCAGGGAGACCGGGCCGAGGCACAGGCGCTGCTCGAGGAGAGCATGGAGCTCTTCCTCCGCCTCGGCGAACATGCTCCGGCCGGGGGCCGGATGACGTATCTCGCCTACTACGCGGCCCGCGAAGGTGACCTTGACCGGGCCGAGACGCTGCTGGAAGGAGCGGTCCAGCAATACGGCCTGGCGGGCGATCTCGCCGGCGTCGCGAGCTGCATCCACTCGCTCGGAGATCTCGCGCTCGACCGGGACGATGTCACCGGGGCCCTCGTGCGATTCGTCGAGGCGCAGCCGACGATGATCCAGGCAGGCTCGTCGCTCGAGGTCGAGTACATGCTCGGCGGGCTGGCCGCAGTCGCCGGGGAGCAGGGCCGCTCGGAGCTCGCTGGCCGCCTCTGGGGCGCCTTCGAGCGCCTCGACGCGGAGGCCGAGCGCCGAATGGACGCTGACGATCGCGCACGCTACGAGCGGTTCGTGGGCCCGCTCGACGAGCCCGACCTCAGTGCAGGGCGCGCGCTCACCGACGAGGAGCTGCCGGCCGCGCTTCGGGCAGCCGCGTCGGAGCTGGCGGCGCTTACCGCTTAGAAGTCCCCGCCGCCGCCGAAGTCCCCGCCGCCGCCGAAGTCGCCCCCGCCGCCGAAGTCTCCGCCGCCGCCGAAGTCGCCCCAATCGCTGCCGCCGCCGCCCCAGCCGTCGAACGCGGCCGCGCCCGCGTCGGTCGTGCCGCCCCAGGTCGAGCCCAGGGCCGAGCCGATCAGGAGCCCGGGCAGGAGGCCGCCGCCGTAGAACCCGCCGGCCCACGGGCCGTAGTACGCGGGTGCGTCCCAGTACGGACGCTGCCGCCCGTTCAGGGGGATCTTCCGAGTGTCGGGCTCCTCGCCGGCCTCGACCCTGAGCGCGTCAGGGTCGCACGCGGGAACGAGCACTCGGCCGCCGTAGGGCGAATCCCACCAGACATCCCGCACCGACGTCCCGTGCCGCGCGTCGAAGAAGCACGGAGCGCGCCGCTCGGGCGGCTCCTTCCCGGCCAGCCGGGCCTTTGCGGTCTCCATCTCGAACCGCCCCTGAGAGAGCGCTGAGGTCACAGCCGCCAGATCCCGGGGCGACCGCGCCCGGTCGAACGCGTCGTCGGCGCGGTCGTACTCGGTGAGCGCACGGGCATAGGCCTCCTTCGCCTCGGAGTTGCCCTCCACGTCCGCTTCGAGGCCGCTGACGTCGTCGGCCAGCGCGACGAGGTCCTCCCTTGCAATCGACTTGACCTCCGCCAGCTCGCGCGCGCGCCGCCGTCGCCGCGCGAAGAGGACGCCGGCGAGCACCGCTCCGCCGACGACGAGGCCGATCAGCCAGAAGCTCGATCCCTCGCGCGACCCACTGGTTCCGGCGGTCGGCGGCCCTTGTCGCGCGTCGCCGACGCGGCTGATGAAATCCGAGAGCACGGCATAGACCCCCTCGTTCCGGTGCGCCTCGAACGCCTCCGTCGCGAGCAGAGCGGCGCGTCCGGAGCCGAGATCGGTCGAGACGGCGCGGAACTCGTTGCCCACCACCACCGCGTAGACCCCGGGCACGCGCACCAACCGTCCCAGCCGGAGCGCCACCTGGGTGGCGCTGCCACCGGCCTCCTCCTCCGCCGACGCGGGAAGCAGAGCGATGAAGAGCGGCCCGTTCGCCTCTGTGCCGATCTGGCGCCGCAACGAGGAGACATCCATGTCCGAGAGGAGCCTGGCCTCCGGGTGGACGTAGACCGGGTCGGTCTGGAGCGCCTGCGCCGCATCGTCGAGCACGGCGGCGCCGGCGGGCGCCGCGAGGAGCAACGCGGCAGCTGCGGCGGCGAGGAAGAGCTTCAATCTCGCCAGGCCTCCAGGAGCTCGCGCTCCCGCTCCCGGGCGAGCCCGGCGTCGTCCGTCGTCGCCGCCTGTTCGAGCGTGCCGCGAACGACGTCGTCCAGTGGACGGAAGGTCAGTCCGGCGTCGACCGCGCGCGAGACGTCGGCCCGATGGATGCCCACGGAATCGGCGTCGTGGACCCAGAGCGGCAGTTCCATCCACTGGCCGACCCCCTGGCCGGCGAGCCAGTCGGGGTCGGTCCAAACCGGTGTCGCGTCCGAACCGGTGACTCGCGTGGCGCTCTCGACGAGCTCGGCCCGGCTGATCCCCGGGTGTGTCGCGTTGAAGGCTCCGGACGCGCCCTGCTCCAGGAGGTCCACCATCCAGCCAGCCAGATCGCGGACGTCGACGAACTGCTGAGGCTCGTCCGGCGGCGCCGGGATCAGGAACTCCCCGCCGCGGGCGATCCGGTGCGGCCAGTACGTGAATCGGCCGGTCGGGTCGTGGGGGCCCACGATCAGTCCCGGGCGGACGATCAGGGCTCGGTCGCCGTAGACGTCGCTCACGGCGTCCTCGGCGAGCGCCTTGAGAGCGCCGTAGTTCTCGTACTCGGGCATGAGCTCGTCCTCGGGCTGCCCGTCCTCGAGGGTTGCCCGCTGCGAGTCCTCGCTCGGGCCGCGGCTGAAGTCGGCGTAGACGGAGATGGTCGAGACGAACAGGTAGCGGCCGACCCGGTCGCGGAGCTCCTCGGCCGAGGCGCGCACAGCGGCCGGGATGTACCCGGACGGGTCGACGACGGCGTCCCACTCCTGGCCGGCGAGCGCAGAAAGGTCCTTCGTGCGGTCGCCGCGCAGCTGCTCGACCTCGGGGAAGAGGTCCGGGTTCGTCTGGCCGCGGTTGAAGAGCGTGAGCTCGTGACCGCGCTCGAGTGCCTCCTCGACGGTGGCCCGCCCGAGGAACTTCGTCCCCCCGAAAACGAGGATCTTCACCGTCTGGTGAACCCTTGTAAAAAGTGTCTGAAAACGCTGTCGGGACGCGCAGTCACGTCGATAGCTTGCCTGTGACTCCCATGTTCGATCCCGTCGTCATCGTTCTGCTGTTCGCGGCCGCCTGGCTGGTCGCCCGTGCCGCGGCCTTCGTCGCGCTCAAGGTGCTGGTCTGGAACGACCGGCGCTCGGCTGCGCTCGACCTCACGCAGGCGGGGAAGATGCGCCGGCTGAAGCGCCGCGAGACCGAGGTCTCGATCTTCCGGGCCGCCGTCACCTACCTCGGCTTTGCGACGGCGGCGGTCCTGTCCCTCGGCCAGCTGATCGGGGGCGTCGACCGCCTCACCGCCCTGGCGGGAGCGTCATTCCTGCTGATCCTCGTCGGCTTCGCGATCCAGCGCGTCCTGACGGACATCATCGCCGGTCTCGCGATGTTCTTCGAGCGCTGGTACTCGGTGGGCGACACGATCCAGATCCCGATGCACGAGCTCCAGGGCATCGTCGAGGACGTCTCGCTCCGCCACACGCGGCTGCGGACGCTCGACGGCGAGGTGATCCACATCCACAACTCGCAGATCCCGTCCGTGCGCGTGCTGCCGAGCGGCGTCAAGGAGCTGCAGCTCGAGGTCTACGTCACCGACCGCGACCTTGGCGTGGCGAGTGTCGACACGGTGGCCGCGATCCTCCCGGAGGGCCCGACCACGTTCATCCG
>DATDKA010000165.1:0-2904 GCA_036520235.1 Gaiellaceae bacterium | reverse complement strand
GCACATGCTCATGCCGGCGCTCGTGCTCGGTCTCGGCCTCTCCGCCGTCCTGATGCGGCAGATGCGGTCGGCGATGCTCGACTCGCTCGGGGCCGACTACGTGCGGACGGCGCGAGCGAAGGGCCTGAGCGAATGGTCGGTCGTCGGTAAGCACGCGCTTCGGAACAGCCTGATCACGGTCACGACGGTGATCGGCCTCCAGCTCGGGGCGCTGATCTCCGGCGCCGTCGTCACCGAGCAGATCTTCGGGATCGCCGGCTTCGGGCGGCTGACGGTCGACTCGATCGCTCAGCGCGACTACGCACTCCTCCAGGGCGTCGTCCTCGTCGTCGCGGTCGGGTACGTCATCGTCAACCTGCTCGTCGACGTCGCCTACTCGCTGATCAACCCCCGAATCCGGGTGTCGGGGACGGCTCGCACGTGAGCTACGCCGAAGCAGCACCTTTGAGCGCCCGAGCACGGCGCCGTCGGATCCTCCGCCGTCGGTTCCTGCGTCGCCCAGCCGCGGTGATCTCACTCGTGGTCATCGTCGGCGCCGTGCTCATGGCGCTCTTCGCCCGCTGGATCGCGCCGTACTCCCCCGACGCGACCGACTTCGACGCGCTCCTCGCCGGCCCGTCCCGCGAGCACCTGCTCGGGACCGACGATCTCGGGCGGGACACGCTGTCCCGGATCATCTGGGGCGCGCGCGCCTCGATCCAGGCCGGCTTCCTCGCGACGGTGCTCGCCATGGTCGTCGCAGTCCCGATCGGCCTGATCGCCGGCTACTACCGCGGCTGGCTGGACACGGCGATCGCACGGGTGACGGACGTCCTCCTCGCCTTCCCGTTCCTGATCCTCGCCGTCGGGCTGGCCGCGATCCTCGGCCCCTCGCTGCTGAACGCCACGCTCGCGCTTGGGATCGCCGCGATGCCGCCGCTGATCCGGATCGCCCGAGGCGAGACGCTCGCGCTCCGCGAGGAGGACTTCGTGCGGGCAGCGGTCGCGAACGGCGCGAACGACGCCGTGATCATCGGCCGCCACATCCTCCCGAACATGACGAGCACGCTCCTCGTCCAGGCCACGCTGACGATCCCGGCGGCGATCATCGGCGAGGCTGTGCTGTCCTTCCTCGGTCTCGGCGTCCAGCCGCCGACGCCGTCGTGGGGCGTGATGCTGAACGCCGCGCAGCCCTACCTGAACGAGGCGCCGGGCCTGGCGGTGTACCCCGGCCTCGCGATCGTGATCGTCGCGCTCGCGTTCAACCTGCTCGGCGACGGCCTCCGCGACGTCCTCGACCCCCGAACCGAGCGTTGACCGGCCCGCTCCTGGAGGTCGATGACCTCTCGGTCCGCTTCGACACGGACGAGGGCTCGGTTCACGCGGTCGACCGGATGTCGCTCGCCCTCGAGCCGCGGCAGGTCCTGGGCGTCGTCGGCGAGTCCGGCTGCGGCAAGAGCGTCACGGCGATGTCGATCCTGGGGCTGCTGCCGAAAACCGCGAAGGTCAGCGGCAGCGTGCGCTTCGAGGGGCTCGAGCTGCTCGGCGCCTCGACGTCGCAGCTCCGGAAGGTACGGGGCCGCCAGATCTCGTTCGTGTTCCAGGAGCCGATGACCTCGCTGAACCCGGTCTTCCGCGTCGGCCACCAGATCGAAGAGGTGGTGCGCGAGCACATGAACCTGTCGCGGGGAGCGGCGCGCCAGCGGGTCGTCGAGCTGCTTGACCTCGTCCACATCCCCGACCCCGCCCGTAGGGCCGAGGAGTATCCGCACCAGCTCTCAGGCGGAATGCGGCAGCGCGTGATGATCGCGATGGCGCTCGCCTGCGACCCGAAGATCCTGATCGCCGACGAGCCCACGACGGCCCTCGACGTCACGATCCAGGCGGGGATCCTCGACCTCCTCCGTGAGCTTCGCGACCGGCTGGGAACCTCGATCGTCCTGATCACCCACAACCTCGGGGTCGTCGCCGACATCGCCGACCGCGTAATCGTGATGTACGCGGGGCGGAAGGCGGAGGAGGCCCCGGTCGGCGAGCTCTTCGCCCATCCCCAGCACCCGTACACGATCGGCCTGCTCGGCGCCGTGCCCCGCCCCGGGGCCGCCGCCCGCAACGGCCGTCTGCAGGAGATCCCGGGTCGAGTGCCGTCGCTCGCCGAGCTCCCGACGCACTGCGCGTTCGCCGATCGCTGTCCCCGCGCGGACGAGCAGTCGTGGTCGGAGGTTCCGGCCCTGCGACAGGTTCGGCCCGATCATGCGGTCGCGTGCTTCCATCCCGGAGAGCGATGACCGGCAACGCCCAGCCTGTGCTCGAGGTCGAGGGCCTCGTGAAGCACTTCACCGTGGGAGGCAAGATCGGCGGCGGCGGCCGGATCGTCCATGCCGTCGACGGCGTCTCGTTTTCGATCGCGCCGGGCGAGGTGCTCGGCCTCGTCGGTGAGTCCGGCAGCGGCAAGACGACGGTCGGGTACTGCGTCAACCGGCTGTACGAGCCCACCGCGGGGACGATCCGGCTCGACGGCGCGGACATCACGCACCTGTCGCGCCGCGGGCTCCGGCCGCACCGCCGGCGGATGCACATCGTCTTCCAGGATCCGTACTCGTCGCTCAACCCGCGGATGACGTGCGGCCAGATCGTCGGCGAACCGCTTCGCCTGCACGGGCTGGCGCGGCGCAGGGGAATCGACGCACGCGTGGTGGAGCTCTTCGACGCGGTCGGCCTCCGCTCCGAGCTGCGGTTCCGCTATCCGCACGAGCTCTCGGGCGGTCAGCGCCAGCGCGTCGGCCTCGCCCGCGCGCTCAGCGTCGGGCCAGACCTGTTGATCGCCGACGAGCCGGTCTCGGCGCTCGACGTCTCCGTGCAGGCCTCCGTGCTGAACCTGATGCGAGACCTCCAGGCGGAGCTCGGGTTCTCCTGCCTCTTCAT